>DATGOE010000047.1:0-3209 GCA_035306365.1 Natronosporangium sp.
CCTACATGCCCACAGTGATCCGTTGCGTGATCGGGTAGATGACGAACGCGGCCAGCACGAGCAGCAGCACCGCACCCGGGATCTCCAGGCGTCCGGTGGTCGCCTCGGCCCGGGCGAGCGCGTCGGTGCGGATCTGGTCGCGCAGCGACGCCGCCCGGTCCAGCAGCGTGCGGTGCACCTGCGCACCGGACTGCCCGGAGCCGCGCATGATCTGTCCGAGGTCGGTCAGCTCCGGCACGCCGACCCGCTCCCCCAGGGTCGCCAGCTCCTCCCACGGTGGACGGTGGTGCGAGCGGGCGCGCAGCAACGCGTCCCGGATCCGGCGGATCACCGGGTTGTCGGCGACCTGGGCGGCCCGCTCCAGGGCCTCCACGGTGCCGTGCCCGGCCGACCGTTCCATCGCCACCATCACCAGGTACACGGCGACCGCGTGACGGAACCCCTCCCGCAGTCGCCGCGCCCGCCAGGCGACGTCCCGGTGCACGACCGCCGCGGCCGCGGCCGCCGCGGCGGTCATGAGCGCGGGCACCGCGGCCACCACCGAGCCGGGCAGGGCCCGCCCGGCGGCGGTGAACATGACCACCGCCACCACCGGCAGCAGGGCGCCGCCCCCGGCGGCGACCAGCAGCAGGGTGACGTACCGGTCGGTGCCGTACCCCAGCAGGCTCAGGTCCTGCCGCGGCACCGGGAACCGGTGCCACAGCCGCCGCCACCACCGACCCGGGGCGATCGGGCGGTCCGGTGCGAAACCGAGGTCGTCGTGCAGCCGGCGCAGCGCCGGACCGAGCCGGGGATGGGCGGGCAGCAGCTCGCCGGCGACGAGCACCGCCCCGGTGGCCACCAGCGCGCCCACCAGCAGGGAGCCGAGCAGGACCGGGTCCATCAGCCGTCTCCGGGCAGGAAGCGGGGTTGCGGCGCGGGCCGGCTCATCGCCCGGACCCAGGCGAGCGTGCCCACGAACGCGGCGCTGAGCGCCACCAGCACCACCTGGCCGGCCGGCGTGGTGTAGACGGCCAGCAGGTCGGTGCGGGCCAGGACGAGCACCACCACCGCCCCGAAGACGGTCATGAACCGTACGGTGGCGCGGGCCTGCGTACGGCGTGCGTGGATCTCCCGGCGCAGCGCCACCTGGGTGGCGGCGTCGGCGGCCACCGCGGAGAGCACCTCCTGCAGGTGCTGGCCGCGGTCGCGCAGGTGCAGCAGCAGCGCGGCGACGACCTGGTCGGCGACCGGGTCGGCGAGATCGGCGGCGAAGGCGCGCAACGCGCCGGCCGGGTCGGTCCCGGCCCGCAGGCGGACCGCCAGGCCGCGGACGGCGTCCGCCACCGGGGCGGGCGCCGCGGCGGCGGTCGCCACCACCGCGGACACCAGCCCGCTCCCGGTGGCGAGCTGGTCGCGCAGCCGACGGATCCAGTCGGTGAGCGCCTCCATCCGCGCGATCGCCACCTGCTCGGCGTGACCGACCTGCCACAGCCACGGCAGGCCGGGTACGGCGGCGGCGGCGAGCAGGCCGACGCCGGGGACGCCGGTGAGGGCGTACGCCGCGAGGCCGGCGCCGACGGCGAGCGCCGTGCGCACCCGCCGGCCGGTGGGCCGGACCCGGCCCGACCACCACCGGCGGCCGCGCCCGGACGGGCCGCCGCCCGGCGAGCCGGCCGGCGCACCGCGCAGGCCCGCCACGACCAGCAGCAGCCCGCCGGTGGCCAGGGCGGCCACCGCCGCGGCCAGCAGCAGTGCCGTCATCCCGACCCCTCCCCCGACCGCCAGGCACCCTGGCCCGCCTCGATGAACGGCAGCAGCTCCCGCGGGTCGTACCCGACGGCCCGCAACCGGTCGGTCAGCCGCTCGGGCAGGTGCCGCGGCACCGCCCGCCCGTCCGGACCGGGGCCGAACACCCGGGTGGTGACGAGCCGGCCGTTGGCGAACCCGTCCTGGACCTCGAGGATGTCCGAGACGTAGCGCAGCTTGCCGCCGCCGGAGGGCCGCTCGTCCCGCAGGGTCAGGTAGACGATCAGGTCCAGGCACCCGGCGGCCATCCGCTCGGCCAGCTCCGCCGACATGCCCGGACCGTGGGACAGCGCCAGCTCGACGATGCGGTCGACGACCGACGCCGCCGACCGGGCGTGGATGGTGCACATGGAGCCCAGGCTGGAGCGCATCGCCTTGAGCATCGCGACGATCTCGTGGCTCCTGACCTCACCGACGATGAGGCGCGGCGCGGACATGCGCAGCGCGAACGCGATGAGATCGTCCAGTGTGATCTGTCCTTCCGGCCGGCCGTCCGGGCCGCGCTCGCCGTGCCCCTCCCGGGCCTCGAAGCTCATCGCCCACGGGTGCCGCCCCGTGGTGTGCAGCCCCAGCTCGCGGGACTCCTCCAGGACGACGAACGGCTCGTGGCGCGGGATCCGGTCGGCCAGCGCCCGCAGGAGCGTGGTCTTCCCCGCGTCCGCCGGGCCGGCCACCATGATGTTGGCGCGGGCGTCGACCGCCGCGGCGAGGAACCGGCGGGTGAGCTCGTCCAGGGTGCCGAGCTCCACCAGCTGTTCCAGGGTCACCGCCAGGTGGCGGTGGCGGCGGATCGCCGCGTACGGGCGGGGCGTGACCTGGTCCGCGGCGGCGAGCCGGCTTCCGTCGACGAGCTGGCGGTCCAGCAGCGGCCGGGCGGTGGTCAGCGCCCGTTCGGTGCCCGGGCCCTGGCGGGCCAGCGCCTGCAGCATCACCCGCAGGTCGTCGTCACTGTCGGCGACCGGACCGGCCTCGGTGACCGTGCCGTCGCTGCGCTCGATCCGCACCCGGTCGTGCCCGAGCACGTGCACGTTCTCGACGCGCGGGTCGGCGAGCAGCAGGCGCAGCCGGCCCAGCCCCGCCAGCTCCCCCACGACGGCGTCGCGCAGCGCCGCCTCGTCGGCGTCGGTCACCAGGTGACCGCGTAGCCGCTCGTTGTCCACATGGGACTTGACGTGCCTGGTGGCGATCTGCTCCCCCAGGGTCCCGGCGTCCGCGGTCGGAGGTGCCGAGCGCAGGGTCTCGGCGAGCTCGTCGGCGACCGCGCGGTGCAGGCGGCGGACCGTGGCGTAGTCGACTCTCGGTGGCGGGTCCCACCGGGGCGGCCGGTCGTCGCCGTGGCGGTGGCGGTCACCGGCCGGAGCGCGGTCCCCGGCGAGGCTGTCGCCGGCCGGCGTTCGCTCGCCGGCGAGGCTGTCGCCGGC
>DATGOE010000048.1:0-2659 GCA_035306365.1 Natronosporangium sp.
CCCCCCGCAACACGGCTGGTGACCTGCACGGCCTTCGGACCGGCCGGGTGGGACGCACGCCCCGCCAGGCCGTTGTCTACTGACCGTGCTTCGCCCCCTTGAGCACGTGACACCAGCCGCCGCCTTCAGATCGCTCAACGACGGTACGTGCCACCCCCGGGTCGATGTCAAGGCGCAAACGGCGGCAAGTTTCGTCCGCTCGGCGTGTCGCCCGGCGCGTCACGGATCATTCCGCTCGGCCGATGGGTCACCGGCCGCCGGCTTCCGGGACGACCACGGTGGCGGTGGCGGTGACGGCCACCAGCGGTGGGTCCAGCACCTCGGCGGCCGACGGGGAACGGTCCGGGCGGCCCCGGCAGACCACCGCGCAGGACAGCTCCAGGGTGCGGCTGCGCCGGCCCACCCGTACCACCCGGCCGGTGACCTCGACCACGTCGCCGGCGCGCACCGGCGAGGTGAACCGCACGTCGGAGTAGCCGGCCAGCAGCCCCTCGTCGCCGTCGGTGCGGATGCAGATCTCGGTGGCGACGTCGCCGAACAGTCCCAGCGCGTAGGCGCCGTCGACCAGGTTGTCGGCGTAGTGGGCGTGCGAGTAGGGGACGTAACGCCGGTGGGTGACCGTCACGCCCAGGCGCGGGTCGGTGGTCACGCCGCCACCTTCCCCGCGGCCGCCGGCTCGCCCGGACCCGCCCTCCCGGAGCTCGGCTGGCGGGGGGCCGGTTGGCCGGACCGCGGCCTGGTCGGACGCGACCCCCCGGACCCCGAGATCAGGGCGTGGACCAGGTAGCTGGCGACTTCGCGCGGGCTGGTGCCGCGGCCGAAGACCCGGTCCACGCCGAGGTCGGCGGCGCTGCGCTCGTCGAACCGCGGACCGCCGGCGACCAGCAGCGGCCGGTCGTCGCCGAACTCGGCACGGAACGCGGCGGCCATCTCCCGGACGTTGCGCAGGTGCGAGTCGCGCTGGGTGACGACCTGGGAGACCAGCACCGCGTCGGCGCGCTCGGCCTTGGCGGCGGCGACCAGCTCGGGCACGCTCACCTGCGCGCCGAGGTTGGTCACCTTGAACTCGCGGTAGTACTCCAGCCCCTTCTCCCCCGCGATGCCCTTGAGGTTGAGGATCGCGTCGATGCCGACGGTGTGGGCGTCGGTACCGATGCACGCGCCGACCACCGACAGCTTGCGGCGCAGTCCGCGGCGGACCGCGGCGTTGATCTCCGCTGGGCTCAGCAGCGGGAACTCGCGTTCGACCACCTCGACCTTGGACAGGTCCACCAGGTGGTTGACCCGCCCGTAGACGATGAAGAACGTGAACCCGTCCCCGACCGGGCGGGAGTGGACGATCATGGCCGGGTCGATGCCCATCTTGCCCGCCAGCTGCCAGGCCGCGCCCTCGGCGCGCGGGTCGTCGTGGGCGACCGGCAGGGTGAACGACAGCTGCACCATCCCGTCGCCGGTGGTGTCGCCGTACGGCCGGATGATCGTCTTGTCAGTCGGTGTGCTCATCGGACTTCCCTGATCGTCTCGACCACCCGCCAGACGGAGGTGGAGGGGTTCTCTCGTACGCGGTGCCGCTCGGGTCCTTCCGCGAGGGGCGCCGGCTGAAGGTGCCACGGTCGATTCCGCAACTCATTGACATGCGTCAATCCGTCCCGGACAGGATGTCGGTCACGGGGTTGTAGTAGTCCTCGGCGTGGCGGGCCACGCCGGACAGCCCCTTGCCGCGGTCGGGCGGGCGGCGCATCAGCCCGAACGTGCCCTCGGCGATGGCGGCCAGCAGGCCACCGGTGGGGATGGGCGGCCCGACCCCGGGACCGGTCAGGTCGGCCAGGTGGGCCGACTCGTCGCCGCGGGTGGCGACGATGCTCTCCAGCAGGCTGACCGCCTCGGCGAGCACCTGCTGGGCCCGCCGCTGGATGAACCCGCCGGGAGCGGGCACGAAGTCCTCGTACAGCCGGCCGGCGGCCTCGCGCACGTACCGCACGTTGCGCAACGCGACGTCCCGGTCGGACAACCACGGGGTGACCACCGCCTCGGTCATCATGCCCACCAGCAGGATGTCCTGGCGGGTCATCATGCCGGCGAGGTTGAAGAACCCGTCGAGCAGGTTCCCGTGGAACACGTCCCCGGTCATGTGCCTGGTCGGCGGCATCCACTTCAGCGGCGCGTTCGGGAACAGCTCCCGGGCCAGCAGCGCGTGGGCGAGCTCCAGCCGGAACGACTCGGGCAGCTCGGGGTCGATCTCGAAGGCGTGCCCGAGGCCGAGCTGGCTGTCGGGGATCCCCGCCTCGTGGGCGAAGTACTCGTTGAGCAGCTGGGAGACGGTCACGGTGTGGGCGTGCTCGACCGCGTCGGCGGTGGTGAGGTAGTTGTCCTCGCCGGTGTTGATGATGATGCCGGCGCGGGCGTGGATCTGCCGGGAGAAGCGCTGGTCGACGAAGGTGCGGATGGGGTTGATGTCGCGGAACAGGATGCCGTACATCGAGTCGTTGAGCATCATGTCCAGCCGCTCCAGGCCGGCCAGGACCGCCATCTCCGGCATGCACAGCCCGGAGGCGTAGTTGGTCAGCCGGATGTACCGGCCGAGCTCGGCGCTGACCTCGTCCAGGGCGGCGCGCATGAGCCGGAAGTTCTCCCCGGTGGCGTACGTGCCGGCGTACCC
>DATGOE010000049.1:0-3678 GCA_035306365.1 Natronosporangium sp.
CCCGCACGGACAGATGTGCCATCTGCCACCCCACCTCCACTCGCCGTTGACGAAGGCCGCGTCTTAGTTCGGACGCTCGTCCGCTGTTCGGACAGTACAGGAGTGTCCATGGTCCCCCCTGTCTTGTCAAGACCTGCGGCGGAGACGGCCACCAGCGCGCACACCGTCACCTCAAACGAGCGCAGAACGTACAACCGATGGATACGATCCGTAGCACCCAGCCCGCGCGAGCTGGGTCTGTCCGCATAGTGGACAGTCGTAGGCCCCATTGCTCGGCCCTGCCCACGCGCGGGCAGGCACGCCATCTCGCGGCAGTGACCTCGATTCGTCAAGGCCCAGCGGCCTGGCGTTCTGTGGGACTCCTGCCGAGAGCACGTCTACGGCTACCGCCAGGGCAGGGCTCGGATTGTGTCCGCTTCCTGGCCCGGGACGGTCAGTATCCCCGCAATAGTCAGCCGCCGTGGTGGACGCCGGCCGCCACATCGGACAGTAGGCGGCCGAGCCCGACCGGCCGGCTCACCATCGGCCAGTGGCCGGAGTCGAGGTCGACCAGGTCGAGCCGGGAGACCTTGGTGAGTTCCGGGGCGTTGCCGGCGTCGATCCACGCCCGCGCCTGCGCGGGGGTGAACTCCGGGCACACCAGGGTCACGGGGACGTCGAACCGCCGCTCGTCGGTCAACCGCACCACGCCCTTGGCCACGCCTTCCGGGACCGGGATCGCGGCCGCCGCGATGCGCCGCCGCGTCTCCTCGTCCAGGTCGGCGGAGTCCGGACCCTCGTACGGCTCCCAACCGGGAAACGGCATGACACCGTCCTGGCACTCAAAGTAGTTGGCGTAGCGCTCCCCGTCGCGGGCGGGCCAGCCGCCGATGAGGACGACGTGGGCGACCCGGTCGGGCCGGGCGTCAGCGGCCAGCCAGGCCAGGGTGCAGGCGGCGGAGTGGCCTACCACCATGGGCTTGTCGGACGCCGCGTCCACCGCGGCGACGACCGCCGCCACCTGGTCGTCGAGCGTGGCCGATGCCGATCCGTCACCCTGACCGGGCAGGGTCAGCGGCACCGGGTGGTGCCCGCGCCCGCGGAGCACCGGCACGACGGCGTCCCAGGACGAGCCGTCCAGCCACAAGCCGGCGACGAGGATGATGTCCATAACCGTGTCCTTCCCCAGCCCGTCGGCTCCGTGCGAGCAGCAACGGCGTCGCCGCCTCGGCTGTCACCCTACTGGCAGCACCACGCGCGTACCGACCCGCCACGCCCGGAGGATCGATACCGCCGGTTCCCCGCGCGACGCCGCTGCGCGGCGGGCGGAGCAGCTAAGCTGCGGGACAGACCGCATACGAGGAGCCTGCCGTGCCCGGAGCCGGACCCGCCGCCCGCAGCCGGGTGGTCGTCATCGGGCTCGGCGGCACCATCTCCATGCTCGCGCGTGGCGAAGGTGGGGCGACGCCCGCACTCTCCGCCGGCGAGGTGGTCGCGACCGTACCCGGGCTGGCCGAGGCCGGGATCGCGGTGGACACCGTAGAGGTGGCCCGCCTGCCCGGGCCGTCTCTCGGCTTCGCCGACCTCGCCACCGTGGTCACCACCGCCCGGGAGCGGCTCGCCGCGGGTGCGAGCGGGGTGGTGGTCGTGCAGGGTACGGACACCATCGAGGAGACCTCGTACCTGCTCGACCTGCTGCATCGCCGGCCGGAACCGATCGTGGTCACCGGCGCCATGCGACACCCGGGGTTGCCGGGGGCCGATGGGCCGGCCAACCTCCTCGGCGCCATCCGCACCGCCGCCGAGCCGGGCATGCGCGGGCAGGGTGTCCTGGTGGTACTCGGCGACGAGATCCACGCCGCCCGGCGGGTCCGCAAGACCCACACCAGCAGCCCGGCGAGTTTCCGTTCCCCAAACGGTGGTCCGCTGGGTTACCTCGTGGAGGGTACGCCGGTGCTGCTCTCCCGGCTCCCCGCCCGTACCGTGGTACCCCTCCCCGACGGCGTGACCTGGCCCCGAGTCGGACTCGTCACCGCAACCTTCGGCGACGACGGTCGCCTCTGGCGCGGGCTCGCGGATGGGTGTGACGGGCTGGTCGTCGCCGGGTTCGGGGGCGGCCACATCCCGGCGGACGCGGTGTCCACGCTGGCGGACCTGGCGCAGCGGATGCCGGTGGTGCTCGCCTCCCGCGGTGGCTCCGGCTCCGTGCTGGCCCGGACCTACGGGTTCGCCGGCTCGGAGTCTGATCTACTCGCCCGGGGCGTGATCCGGGCCGGTTTCCTCGACCCGTACAAGGCCCGCATCCTGCTCACCGTGCTACTGGCCGCAACCAGCCCGCGGGGCACGATCGAGGCCGCGTTCGCCGCCGCTGGCGGCTACGCCGCCCCTACCACCTGGCCGTGGCACCATCACGACCGCCCACCCGCGTAAGACCGACCAGCCGCTCGAGCGGCCACACTGGATCGGCGATCGAGCCCTTCGGTGAGGGACGACGTGACCATCATCACCGGACATCTCCGGAAGCCGCGCCCAGATATCCGATCGGCTAGGTAGGATTAGCCGGAACGAGAGGAGCTACCCGTGAGCGTGACCGACGAATTCCTGGCCAACGCGGAGGCGTACGCCCGCGACTTCACCCACGGCGACCTGCCCATGCCGCCAGCCCGGCAGGTGGCGATCCTGGCCTGCATGGACGCCCGGCTGAACGTCTACGGCCTGCTCGGCATCTCCGAGGGGGACGCCCACGTGATCCGGAACGCCGGCGGGGTGGTGACCGCTGACGCCCGGCGCAGCCTGGCGATCAGCCAACGCCTGCTCGGCACCCGGGAGATCATTCTGATTCACCATACCGACTGCGGCATGCTCACCTTCACCGACGACGCGTTCAAGGCCCAAATCCTCGCCGACACCGGGATGAGGCCGGACTGGGCCGCCGAGGCGTTCTCCGACCCGGAGGACGATGTCCGCCAGTCCATCGCGCGGATCCAGGCGGACCCGTTCATCCCGCACCGGGATGTCCGCGGCTTCGTCTACGACGTGAAGACCGGCCGCCTGAACGAGGTCAAGCCTTAGGACTCGCGAGCACGTCGCGCGAAAAGCGCGGAACGGCGGCGGCGTTTGTCAGACCGCCACCTGCCGGCGCAGCAGCACGGGCAGCGCCGCCGCCGCGGCAAACCCGGTCGCGGTGAGGCACCACGCCGCCGCGTACCCGTTGGCGTCGGCGATCAGCCCGAACGTGGCCGGCCCGACCACGAACCCCGCGAAGAAGCCGACCGACACGATCCCGGCGGCGTGGCCGGTGCCGCCCTTACGCAGCACCGCTACCATCACGATCGCGTTCGCCGCCGCCGCGGTGGCGCCTACGCCCAGCGCGGCCAGCCACACCAGCCCGGCTGAAACGGCCGCCGCGAGCAGGAGGAACATCACTGAGACCGCGGCGCCGGCGGCCAGCCAGACCAGTACCGGCCGCACGTGCGGCGACCGATCGGTCCACCGGCCCCACCACATCCGGGCCACGATGCCGGCCAACCCGAACAGGGAGAGTGCGGCGCCGCCCACCCATCCGGCCAGCTCCAGCTGCTCCACCGCGTACAGCGGCAGGTAGGAGGTCACGGTCGCGATCGACCCGCCCATCAGCAGCGAGTAGACCATCAATCCGATCACCCAGGCCGGCGGCCGTGCCCACCGCCACCGGGTCCC
>DATGOE010000050.1:0-3141 GCA_035306365.1 Natronosporangium sp.
TCGGTGGAGGCGATGGAAGCCTACTTCGACCGGTACCGGGACGCGATCGTGGCGTGCCTTACCGAGCACGGCGTCGACGTGGACCCGGACGGGTCGCGGGAGGAGATCCTGCGGCTGGATGGGCAGGCGTACCAGGACGGACGCCTCGACAACCCGTGCAGCGTCGACGCCGGCTACAACATCCCGGAAGGCGCGCAGTGACGCTCCACACCATAGGCCGGCCAACTGAGTAGCATCTGCTGATGGTGACCCGACCCGTGGATACCTCGACCGAGCCGGCACTGGACGGCGCGCCGGGTGGTGGGCCGCGACCCGGCAGGCGGGCAAGCTGGCGGCGTCCACAGTGGCCGCGAGGGTTGGCGGCGGTGGTGGCGGTCGGGGCGCTGGCGCCGGCCGTACTCGGCCTGGCGTGGGTCGTGTCCCAGTCCGTGTCCAGCCCGCTGCGGGCGGACGCGCCGCCCGAACCGCTGGTGGTGCCGGTCGCCGCGGTCGCCCGCGACCAGCCGGTGAGCGTGCTGCTGACGGTCGAGCACTCCGCACCGTTCCAAGCGGTGGTGGCCGGGGGCGGCGTGGTGACCGATCTCCACGTGGGCGCGGACGACGAGGTGGAACCCGGCGACCGGCTGGTGAGCATCGACGACCAGGTACGGGTAGCCTTCACCGCGCCGGCTCCATTGTGGCGGGACATCGGGCTGGGGGCCGAGGGCGAGGACGTGGACCGGGTGCGCGACTTCCTGGCCGCGCTGGACCTGCCGGCCGGGACCGTGCCGGGGCGCGCCACCGCGGCGACCGTGGAGGGGATCCGCCAGCTCAACCAGTCGCTCGGCCGCGGCAGCGGCGACCGGGTGCTGCGCCGCGAGACCCTGCTGTGGATCGGCCCGGGACCGATGCCGGTGTCGCGGGTACTGGTCGAGGTCGGCGACGTGGTCGCGGCCGGCCAGGCGGTACTGGAGGGGCCGAGCCGCCCGGCAGCGGTCACCGTGGAGACCGCCCAACCGCACCGGTGGCCCGAGGCCGAGCTGGTGCTCCGGGTCGGTGACGTCGAGGTCCCCTTCGACCCGCAGACCGGTCGGGTGGACGACCCCGAGTCCGTGGCCGCCATCGCCGAGATTCTCGGCGGGGACGAGGGTGGCGGGACGGTCCGGCTGGCGGCCCCGGAGGAGGTAGGGACGCTGCCGGCGAGTGCGGTCGTGACCGACGCCGCCGGGCGTACCTGCGTGTTCGAGAGCGTCTCCGCGCCGCCCACTCCGATCGAGGTAGCCGGCGGTTCCCTGTCCATGGTCGAGGTGCCGGTCGACTGGGTGGGCCGGCCGGTGCTGGCCAACCCCCGGGAAGTACGCGAGGACCTGTCGTGCGGCTGACCGCCCGCGGCCTGCGGCACCGGTACGCGCCCCGGCTGCCGTACGTGCTGGACGGGGTCGACCTCACCGTGGACGGCGGGGAGGTGGTGGCCATCGCCGGCCCGTCCGGCTCCGGCAAGACCACGCTGCTGGCGCTGCTCGGTGGCCTGCTGCCGGTGCGGCACGGCCGGGTCACGGTCTTTGACGCCGGTGCCGAGCATCCCCCGGCCGGGCGGGTGGCGTGGGTGTTGCAGACCGTCAACGTGCTCGCCGACCGGACGGTCCTGGACAACGTCTGCCTCGGCGCGTACTCCCGCAACCTCGGCCGTGCCGGCGCGGTGGCCGAGGCCGGGCGGTGGCTGGACGTGGTGGGGCTCGGTGGGCGGGGCGGCGACCCGGTGCGGGTGCTCTCCGGGGGCGAGGTGCAGCGGGTGGTGATCGCGCGGGCGCTCGCCTCCGGCCGGCCGGTGCTGCTCGCCGACGAGCCGACCGGGCAGCTCGACGCCGCCACCACCGACACGGTGCTCTCCGTCCTGTTCGACCGGTCACACGGTCGCAGCGTGGTGGTGGTCACCCACGACCCGGCGGTGGCGAGCCGCTGCGACCGGGTATACCACCTGCGTAACGGCGTCCTGTGGGAGGCGGCGTGAGTGGCTGGCGCCCGGGGGTGGCCGCCGGGGAGGGGCTGCGGGCGGCGCTGGCCGGCCGGTGGCTCAGCGCGGTGCTGGCGCTACTGGTCTGCTGGGCCGGGGCGCTACCCGGGGCGGTCGACGCGGTGACCGTCTCCAATCTGGTCGCTGAGGAGCAACGCTTCCTGGACGCGGGTGGCGGAGTGGTCATCGCCAGCGTCCGGGAGGGCGGGGTGCCGGCGCTCGCCTGTGAGCGACTCGACCGGGCCGAGGGGGTCGAGGCCGCCGCCGCGCTGACCCACCTGGGTGAGCCGGCCACGCTGAGCGCGGCCCGGGGCGGTGATGTGACCGCGTTCTCCGCCTCCGCCAGCATCTGGCGCCTGCTCCGGGTGACCGGCAGCCCCGCCCGGGACGCGATCCTGCCGCTCTCCATCGCCGAGCGGCTGGGGGTACGCGACGGCGACTGGCTCCACTTCGAACGCTCCCCCGGCACCGGGGGTGAGTGGGTGCCGGGGGAGCCGGTGCGGGTCACGGTCGCGGACACCCAGATCCTCGGCGACCAGTACACCGGGCTGCTGCTGCCGGCGCCGGCGGGCGCGGACACGCTCGCCGACGCCTGCGTGGTGGCGGCCGAACCGGCGCAGCTGCCGGCGCTGAAGGCCGCGCTCCCGGCCGTGCTGGCCGGCGGCGCCGGGCCGCCGGTGCTACAGGATCGCCTGTTCACCGGCGAGTTCACCGCCGACTACTCCGCCGCGTACGCGCACCGCCCGCTGCGGTGGGCGTGGGCGGCGGTGGGCGCCCTGGTCGGCGCGGTCTGGCTGCTGCTGAGCTGGGTACGCCGGGCCGACGACGCGTTGTACGCCACCATGGGGGCCGGCGCCGGCACCCGCCTGCTGATCCGGGGCACCCAGTGGCTGCTGCTGGCCGGTCTCGGCGGTGCGTGGGCGGTGGCCACCGGCACCGTGCTGGCGCTGGTCCAGGGCGCCTCGTACGGCATCGCACTGACCTATGTGGCCCGGCACGCCGGCGCGGCGCTGCTGCTGGCCACCGGGATCGTGCTGCTCGGACAGGCCCGCCGCCCCCGCTCCCTGCTCGCCGACCTGAAGGACCGCTAGGCCGATGTTGGGCCGGGCGCAGTGGTCAGCATTATGCGTTCGTGTCTTGCGTGAGGG
>DATGOE010000051.1:0-5090 GCA_035306365.1 Natronosporangium sp.
CGGCGGTTCGTGGCCACCGGTGCGCTGCCGATGGACGCGCTCGCCGGTGACCTGTGGATCAGCCGGGCGACGCTGTACCGGGTCGTGGGCAACCGGGACCGCCTGCTCGGCGACGTGCTGTGGCGGCTGGCCCACGCCACCCTGCGGGGCGTCACCCGGACCGCGCGGGAGAGCGGCCTGGTCGGCGTGGACCGGCTGCTGTACCTCTCCCGCCTGTTCCGCACCCGGGTCGCACGGTTCCCGCCGGTGCAGCGGTTCCTCCACGACGACCCCGCCGACGCGGTCCGGATCCTGACCACCTCGGCCGGCGGCGTCCACGCCCGCATGGTCGCGGCCTGGGCGGGGCTGCTGCGGCAGGCCGTGGACACCGGCGAGCTCGACGACCTGCCGTACGGCGTGGAGGAGACCGCCTACCTGCTGGTGAGGATCGGAGAGTCGAGCCTGTACGGTGGCGTGCTGTCCGGGATCGTGCCGGACGACCGGCTCGGCGACGACCTGCGACGCGCCGTCCTGTGCGGCCGGTGAGCGGCGCCGCTCGCGGCCGATCGGCGGCGCCGGCGACGGCCGGTGCGGGTCACCTTCCGACGCCGGAACGAGCGGCCTCGCCCACGTCGGCGGTCGCGTCGGCGCGGTCGATGAACCCCGCCCGGACGTTGGCGGCGCTGACCCGGGCCACCGCCGAGACGAACGCGCCGTGGTTGGGGTACAGCTTCTGCAGCAGCTCGTCGTCGAACGGCTGGTGGGTGCCGAACAGGAAGCAGAACAGCTCCCCGGAGTTCTGTCCGGTGTTGAGCGCGGTGGGCACGGCGACCTGGGAGAGCTGGATGCCACCCTGCGCCAGTCCGAGCTCGTTGCGCACCAGCTGGTCGCCGTCGAACTCCAGGTACGGCGCGTGCGGCGGAGGCGTGCCCTCCACCCAGGCGGCGAGGTGGTCGTAGGCCTTCGTGGTCACGTAGTGCAGCGGCACCCGGCTGAACGGCGGGTCGTCGCAGGTGTACTCCGGCGCGCCCTCGGGCAGGTCCCGCTCCTGCAGGGGACCGCGGTACACCGTGCCGTGGTATCCGGAGTGCGCGGACCCGGCGACCTCCCAGCGGCGGAACACGTCGCTGTCCGGGCGCCGGCCCAGCGGGGTACGGACGTCGGTCTCGGACAGCACCTGGAACACCGGCTCAGTGCCGGCACGCGCCGGGGCCTGGCCCACGATGAAGGCGTAGCCGTCGAAGACCGGGTCGGACACCTGCGGCAGGATCTCGTCGTAGTAGATCCGCATCCGGCCGGCGGACTGGGAGGCGCCGATCGCCAGCACCCGCTCCACGGCCAGGCCACCCATGGGGTCGGTGCCGGCCGGGGACCGTACGGCGTGCGCGGCCTGGGCGAAGATGTCGTACGAAAGCTCGTCGGCGAGGAAGGCACCGCCACCGGTCACGTCGAGGGTGCCGTACCGGACCGGGCTCCAGGCGCGCAGGAAGTCCACCCCGACCCGCTGGGCGGAGACCCCGACCCAGGCGTACCCGTTGCGGGTCACGTGCTCGGGGTTCCACAGGGCGTCCAGGTCGTACCCGGCGGTGACGTTCTGCCACTCCATCAGCACCGTGCCGGTGAACGCCGCGGCCGTGACCGGCCGGCGCACCACGATCCGGGTGCGGTAGGGCACGTCGTCGGCGACCCGCTCCCCGGTCGGCGAGAAGCCGTCGGCCACTCCGGACAGGTAGAACTCCTCCTCGACGTACCCGTGCGCGGCGAGGTCGAAGTGGGTGGAGAAGAACGGGTACGTCTCGGCCAGATCGCCGGAGTTCCGGTCGCCCGGGGCCGTCCCGGGAATCGGGCCGTCGACCGTCGGGGCGCCGGCCTGCGGCGCGGCGGTGGCCGGAGCGGCGGCCAGCGCGGCGACCAGGAGCGGCACCGCGACGGCGCCCAGCGTGGACCGGATGCGGCCTGGCGACATGGCGGACCTCCGTGACGTGCCGGATGAGCCTGATGGGAGCAGGTAACCACCCCGCCGCGGGGGCGGCAAGGGTGACCGGGCCGGCGTGAGACCCTGTCTCACCACCCGGCACCGCCGGGCGGCCGACGCGTCCTCGCCGGTACCACGCGCCGGCTCCGGTACCGGCGCTGCGTGACGAGCCGGCTCCCGGAGCCGGCCCTAGGGGTTGTCGGCGGCGACGCCGGAGTTGTTGAGGGCGGCGTCGGCGGCCTCGATGCGCGCCACGGCCTCGGCCACGTCGTCGGTGACGTACACCAGGTCGAGATCCTCCGGTGAGATCATGCCCCGGCGGCACATGGTGTCGCGCAGCCACGCCAGCAGCCCTCGCCAGTAGTCGGTGCCCATGAGCACCACCGGGAACCGGGTCACCTTGCCCGTCTGCACGAGGGTGAGCGACTCGAACAGCTCGTCCATCGTGCCGAAGCCGCCCGGAAGGACCACGAACGCCCGGGCGTACTTGACGAACATCAGCTTGCGCACGAAGAAGTAGCGGAAGTCGATGACGATGTCGCACCACTGGTTGACGCCCTGCTCCAGCGGCAGCTCGATGCCGAGCCCCACCGACAGGCCGCCGGCCTCGGCCGCGCCCCGGTTGGCGGCCTCCATGAGGCCGGGACCGCCGCCGGTGATCACCGCGTAGCCGGCACGGGCGAGGGCGGCGCCGAGCTCGCGGGCCAGCGCGTACTCCCGGCTGCCGGGCCGGCTGCGGGTGGAACCGAACACGCTCACCGCCGGGGGCAGGTCGGCGAGGGTCTCGAAGCCGTCCACGAGCTCGGAGACCACCCGCAGCGCCCGCCAGGCGTCCCGGGTCTTCCACTCCTGGGCCAGCCTGGAGTCGAGGAGTCGCTGGTCGTCGGTCATCCCGGCGGCCGCGGCGCCACGTAGGGTCACCGCCCCCCGCCTCCGTTGCGGCCGCCGCGCCGCTGTCCCGGTCTCGGTCATGCACACACGGTATCGGCCCCGGTCAGGGCGGTCGTCTTCCGGAGAGGTGCAACGTTTCGGCCCGCTGGCGCGTCTTAGCGGGTGAGGAGAGCGTCGGTGACGGGAGCGCCCATGATCACCCAGGTGGAGCTGGAGCGTCGGCGCAGGCGGATGCGGCAACGGATCCGGCTCACCGTGCTCCAGCGCCAAATGAGCGCGCTCGACCGGGCGGCGGGTGGGGATGACGGGGCCGCCGGCCCCGAGGAGTCAGGCGACCGGGTCCAGCCAGCGGCGTAGGACCTCGGTGGCTGCCCGGATGCGCGGGATCTCGACCCGCTCCTCGGGTGAGTGCGCCAGCTCGGGGTCGCCCGGTCCGAAGTTGAGCGCGGGCACCCCGAGCGCCGCGAACCGGGCCACGTCGGTCCACCCCAGCTTCGCCCGGGCGGGGACCCCGGCGGCGGCGACGAACTCCACCGCCGGCGCGGCGTCCAGACCGGGCAGCGCGCCCGGAGCGGCGTCGACCACCTCCACCTCGTAGCCCTCGAAGACCTCCCGGACGTGCGCGACCGCCTCCTTCACCGTGCGGTCCGGAGCGAACCGGAGGTTGACCTCCACCTCGCACGCGTCCGGCACCACGTTGCCGGCGACCCCGCCGGCGATCCGGACCGCGTTGAGCCCCTCCCGGTACTCGCACCCGTCGATCACCGGTCGCCGGGCACGGTAGCCGACGAGCCGCGCGAGCACCTCGCCGGCGGCGTGGATGGCGTTGACGCCCCGCCAGGCACGGGCGGTGTGGGCGCGCACCCCGGTGGTGCGCACCACCGCCCGCACGGTCCCCTGGCAGCCCGCCTCCACCAGCCCGTAGGTGGGCTCCAGCAGCACCGCGAAGTCGGCGACCAGCCACTGGGGGTGCGCCCCGGCGACCAGGTGCAGGCCGTTGCGGTCGGAGGTCACCTCCTCCGCCTCGTAGAACAGGTACGTGACGTCGTAACGGGGCTGTGGGCACGTCACCGCCAGGTGCAGGGCGACGGCCACCCCGGACTTCATGTCCGACGTCCCGCAGCCGTGGATGACGTCGCCGTCCACCCGGGCCGGCAGGTTGCCGGCCACCGGCACGGTGTCCAGGTGCCCGGCGAGGATCACCCGCTGCGGCCGGCCCAGCTCGGTGCGGGCCATGACGGTGTTCCGGTGCCGGTCCACGCGGAGGTGGGGGGCGCGGCGCAGCGCGGCCTCCACCGCGTCGGCGATCCGCTGCTCGTTGCCGGACACGGACTCGATGTCGACCAGCGCGGTGGTCAGCCGGGCGGGGTCGGCGAGCACCTGCGGGGTCAACGGCTCCGGCGGGGCCGGCGCACCCGGCGGAAGCGACGGCTCCGGCGGGGCCGACGGCTGGGGCGGGGTCAACTGCTCAGACGGGGTCGACGGCTCGTCCACGTCCGGCAACGCTACCGTCTAGCCCTATGGCATACACCGACTCCCCGGCCTGGGGCACCGGGCTCGCCACGGTCACCGGCGACGGGCAGGTGCTCGACGTGTGGTACCCGTCCGGCTCGCTCGGTCTCGGTGAGCCCGACGGGCGGCAGGACGCCGGGGCGGAGCTCGCCGCCCTGGCCGGGCCGCGCGGGCTTCCGGGCCTGCGGACCGAGGTGGTACGGGTCCGGCTGGGGTCGCTGGCGGAACCTCCCCGGGACGTCCCCGACGCGTACCTGCGGCTGCACCTGCTGTCCCACCGCCTGGTCCGGCCGCACGAGGCCAACCTCGACGGCGTGTTCGCGCTGCTTGCGACGGTCGTGTGGACGTCGGCGGGACCCTGCCCCACCGACCGGCTGGACGAGCTGCGGATCGCCGAGCGCGGCGCGGGCCGGCCTCTGGTCGTCCACGGGGTGGACAAGTTCCCCCGCATGACCGACTACGTGGTGCCCGAGGGGGTCCGCATCGCCGACGCGTCCCGGGTGCGGCTCGGCGCGCACCTCGGCCCGGGCACGGTGGTCATGCACGAGGGGTTCGTCAACTTCAACGCCGGTACGCTCGGCGCGTCCATGGTGGAGGGGCGGATCTCGGCCGGCGTGGTGGTCGGCGACGGCTCCGACATCGGCGGCGGCGCGTCGATCATGGGGACGCTCTCCGGTGGCGGCACCGAGGTGATCCGGGTCGGCCAGCGCTGCCTGATCGGCGCGAACGCCGG
>DATGOE010000052.1:0-6406 GCA_035306365.1 Natronosporangium sp.
CGCGACGAGCTCCGCGCCGTTCATCGACGTCCCGGCGATGATCGGGAACCTGGTCGTGTGCTCGCCGAACGCTCGCCCGGGACAGACCTGGAACGTCTGGGTCACCGCGCACTCGCAGGGCACGACCTCGCCGCGCAGCGAGGAGGCAACCGTCTGCCTCGGATAGCCACCCGCACTCACCGCCCCGGCCGGAGATCCGGCCGGGGCGGTCCACGTCCTGCGGCAGTGGTGGTGGTGGCCGGGAGCGCCCGGTCCGGACTCGCGGACCGGCCACCCTCCCGGGGCAGGCAACCTATCCGGGTGCCCGGGCGGTAGTTCCGGGTAGACGGGTCGGGGCGAGGAGGTCACGGTGCAGGAGCCACCAGGGTTCGCCGACTTCGTCGCCGCCCGTTCCCCCCGGCTCCTGCGCACCGCGTACCTGCTGTGCCGGGACTGGGCGCTCGCCGAGGACCTGCTGCAGACCGCCCTGGCGCGGGCGTGGGAGGCGTGGCGGCGCGTGGAGGGCGATCCCGAACCGTACGTCCGCAAGATCCTCGTCAACGCGTACGCGTCATGGTGGCGGCGACGGTCCAACGCTGAGCAGCCGACGGACCGTATCCCGGAGCCGGACCCCGAGGACCGGGACCCGCACGCCCGGCTGGCGGACAGGGAGGCGCTCTGGCAGGCGCTCGGGCGGCTGCCGCGACGGCAACGGGCGGTCCTGGTGCTGCGCTACTTCGAGGACCTGTCCGTGGAGGAGATCGCGCGGACCCTCGGATGCTCCACCGGCACGGTCAAGAGCCAGGCCAGCCGGGCGCTGGCGAAGCTGCGGCTCGACTGGCGGGAGAGGGACTGGGATGGACCTGCGTGAGCTGATGGAGGAACGCTCGGCGGAGCCTCCGACGATCAGGCACCACCTGAGGTTGGCCGCGGTACGCCGCAAGGTGGTCGCCCGACGGCGTCGCCGGCTGGCGGTCGGCGCGCTGACCGTGGCCGCGGTCACCGCCGGCTCCCTCGCCGTCGGGACCGTCCTGACCGGCACCGGTGACCCGGTGTCCCCGGCGGCCCGCACCATCGAGGGCTTTCCGGAGTACGCCGAGGGCGCCCGGGTGGTCGCCGCCGCGAGCGCGCCGCTGTCGGAGCGCACCGTCAGCTTCGTGTTCACGCCGACCACCACCGAGCTGGTCGGGTTCGCCCGGTGCGACCTGCGGCGCGGCCCCGACCCGCCGCCGGTCGTGGCCGAGGTGCGGATCAACGGCGTGCTGGTGTGGGCGCTGCGGGAGGTTGGCGACACCGGCGGCTTCTGCGGCGGACCGCAAGACGTCGAGTCGTTCCGCTGGGACACCTACCCCGGCTTCGCCGAGGCGGGGCTGCGGGTCGGCGAGCCCGCCACGGTGACCATGACGATCGCGGACGGGCGGGGCGTCGACGAGGCGGCCCCCGCCGGGCCCGACGACGCCGTCGTCCCGGCCGATGCGCCGGCCCTGTCCGGCGGCCGGTTCGCGGTCGCGATCGGCGAGCGGGTGCCGTTCGAGGCGTACCGGCTCCCACCTCGCCCGGACGAGCTCGTCCCGTTGCGCATCTCCCCCGCGGGCGATCCGGCGCTGCTCCTGCGCGCCGACCCGGCCGACCCGGACCGGCCGGTGGAGGCCCGGTTCCGGTGGCCGGCCACCGCGGCGTACCAGGTGCAGGTCGCGATGCAGACCCCCGGATCCCTGACCGTGCTCGTGGATGGCGTGGAGGTCGGCCTGGTCGAGAAGTGGGACTACGAACCCAGGTGCGCCGAACAACCGGGGCTGTCGCTGAGGTGGGAGGTGCTGCGCGACGCCGGGCTGGCGGCGCTGCCCGGGGATCCGGTGACGGTCACGGTGCGGCCGCGGCACGTCACCGGCGACTGGTACCTGCGCCTCAACCCGCCCGGGCAGATGTACTGCTGATCTCGCCGCCGCGGTCCGGGTCGCCACCCGTCGTCGCCGCGAGGTAAGCTGGCCGCGCTGCCCGTACCCTGGGTCGGGGAGGTATCCTTCCCTCGCCCGGTCTGGGCGGCTGCGCCGCTCGGGGAAGTGGCGGAATGGCAGACGCGCACGGTTCAGGTCCGTGTGCCCGAAAGGGCGTGAGGGTTCAACTCCCTCCTTCCCCACCCACCGGCTCCCGGTCCACCACCGGGAGCCGTCCCGTTTCCGGCGGTCGGCGTGCACCCCGGCGGTATGCTCGCGCTGGTCCACCCGACGAGCGGGGGTTGTCGTGAGTGTCGCACTGGTGACCGGCTCGGCCGGTCTGATCGGCTCGGAGGCGGCCCGCCACTTCGCCGGGCTCGGCCTGGACGTGGTCGGCGTCGACAACGACCTGCGCCGCTACTTCTTCGGCGAGGACGGCTCGACCGGCTGGAGCCTGCGCCGCCTCGTGCGCGACCTGGGCGGCTCCTACACCCACTTCGACACCGACATCCGCGACCGGGACGGGCTGGAGCAGATCTTCAAGAAATACGGGTCCGACATCGCCGTCGTGATCCACACCGCCGCGCAACCCAGCCACGACTGGGCGGCCAAGGAGCCGTTCACCGACTTCGACGTCAACGCGGTCGGCACCCTCAACGTGCTGGAGAACGCGCGCCACCACTGCCCGGACGCGCCGTTCATCCACTGCTCCACCAACAAGGTGTACGGTGACCGGCCCAACTTCCTGCCGCTGCGGGAGCTGGAGACCCGCTACGAGATCGAGCCGGGCCACCCGTACGAGGACGGCGTCACCGAGGACATGCCGATCGACAACTGCCTGCACTCGATCTTCGGGGCGTCCAAGGTCGCCGCGGACGTGATGGTGCAGGAGTACGGCCGGTACTTCGGCATGCCGACCGCGTCGTTCCGCGGCGGCACCCTCACCGGACCCGCGCACTCCGCCGCCGAGCTGCACGGCTACCTCGCGTACCTCATGCGGTGCGTGATGGAGGGCCGCACGTACACCATCTACGGCTACAAGGGCAAGATGGTCCGCGACGCGATCCACTCCTACGACGTGGTGACCGCGTTCGAGGCGTTCTTCCGCAACCCGCGCCCCGGCGAGGTCTACAACCTCGGGGGCGGCCGGTACTCCAACGCTTCCCACCTGGAGGCGTTCCGGATCGCCGAGGAGCTGACCGGCCGGGAGGCGAAGATCCGGTACGTCGACCAGCCGCGGGTCGGCGACCACCAGTGGTGGATCAGCAGCGTGGCGAAGTTCCAGTCGCACTACCCGGACTGGCGGCTGACCTACGACGTTCCCCGGATCCTGCGGGAGATGTACGAGGCGAACGCCGACATCTGGGTGCCGCGGTGAGCCCCCGGGTGACCGGATGATCGACGAGGGCAAGCGCAGCGTGCTGGGCGTCCTGGTGGACGTCATCGACTACGAGGCGGCGGTCGAGCGGGTCGTGTCCGCGGCCCGGGAACAGCGGCCGCTGGCGCTGACCGCGCTGGCCGTCCACGGCGTCATGACCGGGGTGCAGGACCGCGAGCACGGCGCCCGCCTCAACGCCTTCGACGTGGTGACCCCGGACGGTCAGCCGGTGCGGTGGGCGCTCAACCTGCTGTACGGGGCCGGGCTCACCGAGCGGGTCTACGGGCCCAACCTCACCATCCGGGTACTGCAGCGGTGCGCCGCCGAAGGGCTGCCGGCCTACCTGTACGGGTCCACGCCGGCGACGCTGGACCGGCTGGTGGCCGCGTTGTCCCGCCGGCTGCCCGATCTCAAGATCGCCGGTAGCGAGCCGTCCAAGTTCCGGCACGCGGCGCCGGGAGAGGCGGACCGGATCGCCGACCGCATCCGCGCCAGCGGCGCCCGGGTGGTGCTGGTCGGTCTGGGCTGTCCCCGGCAGGAGACGTTCGTGTACGCGATGCGGCCGCGGCTGGACATCCCGCTGCTGGCGGTCGGCGCCGCCTTCGACTACCACGCCGGTGTCCTGCGCACCCCGCCGGCGTGGATGCAGCGCGCGGGGTTGGAGTGGCTGTGGCGTCTGGGTCTGGAGCCGCGCCGCCTGTGGCGGCGGTACCTCCTGCTCAACCCCGTCTATCTGGGCCGGCTCGCGGCCCAGCGGGCGCGGCTGTGGCGCCCGGTGCCGGCGCCGGCCGCCACCGCCGTGCCCGAGACGTTCCCGGTCTGACCGGCGGGGTCGCCGGTCGGTGGGCTGTCCACAGCTCACTGGATCACATCTTGCGTCGACCGTCGATGTCGGGCACTCTGTAGGTATGGTCCCGGGCGCGGGCTTTCGGCTCGGGTTCCCAGGACCACTCCGCGGGAAGTCCCCGCTGCCGTACGCCGGCAGCAGCTCCGGTGGTGGGAGAGCCGCGGAGCGCGCGGCCGGACGGTCGCCGCCAGGCGACCCTCCGGCCGCGAACAGTCCAGGGTCGGTGTGAGGAGCCAGGGTTGTTGCCCCGCTGCGGTGACGTGC
This sequence comes from Natronosporangium sp., assembly GCA_035306365.1. Classification (GTDB taxonomy): domain Bacteria; phylum Actinomycetota; class Actinomycetes; order Mycobacteriales; family Micromonosporaceae; genus Natronosporangium. Next base: position 4,406 of record DATGOE010000052.1, read on the forward strand.
TGCGGATCAGTCGAGAAGCGAGCGTCCAGTTCTCCACCCCGATCCTGTTCCGGGTGATCCGGGTGCGCGACCGTCGCCCGGACAACGGCTGGCTCTGGTTGGACGGCTACCAGCTCAACTCCGCCGGCGAGGCCGTGCGGCAGCGGTCGATCCACGTGCGGGCCGGCGGGCTGCACCGGGTGGCCGCCCCGGCGACCGGTGCCGCGACCGGTCGGCGCACCGGTCGGCGGTCGGTCCGCGTGGGTTCCCGCCCGGCCGAGGGGACTGAACCGCTACCCTGAAACCAGACCCCTTCACCGGCTCCCTGCGCCGTGGACCTCCCGACTCGGCGGGAGTGGCATGGCCGCGAGTATCGGGTGCCCGGGCGACCGGACGGCGGGGCGAGCCCGGTCGGCCGGACGCCGGCTGCGGATGCTTCTGGTCGTTGTGGTGACGTTCGTCCTCGGCGTCCTGCTCGGTGCCGCGCTGCCCGGTGGCGGTTCCGTGACCCGCCCGGCGGCACCGGCCTGGGTCAGGCCCGTGGCCGTCGCGTCCACAGTCGAGCCGGCCGCCGGACCGCCGCCGTCCGGTCGCCGCCAGCAGCTCCTGGCGAACGTCCTCATCGTCGCCGGCGCCACCGGTCTGGCGGTCTCCGCAACCGGCATGGTTATCGTCGCCCGGTGGCGTCGGCGATGGTGACACCCGCCAGCGCCACCGGGCGGCCACCACGGTTATCGTCGCCCGGTGGCGTCGGCGGTGGTGACACCCGCCAGCGCGCCCGTGCTCTCAGGGACCCGTGGGCGAGCCGGTCGGCGTCGGTGGCGGGGTCGGCGACGGCGTCGGCGACTCGGTCGGAGTCGGCGTCGGGGTGGGTGTGACGGTGACGGGCGTCGACGGGTCGGCCACGGGGGTGGGCGACGGCGGTGGTGGCGGTGTCGGCGAGGGTGTCGTGCTCGGCGTCGGGCTCGTGGTGGGCGACGGCGTCACCGGAGCCACCTCGTCGCGGAGGGAGTCGGCGATCAGCCACACCCCCACCCCGAGCACGCCGAGGATCACCAGCGCCAGCAGGCCGAGCGCCACCGGCAGCCACCACGGGCCGGATGGCGGTTCCCCGGGAACCCACGGGCCGTCGTCGGCCAGGGTGTACGGGTGCCGCGGAGGCGGCACCGGCGCCCGCCCCAACCATCGGGGTGCGCTGACGGCCGCGCCCGGGGCCGGGGCGGCGACCGTGTCGCCCGCCTGACCACCGGCGGGTGCCACCAGCGTGTCGTCGGCCCGGCCACCAGCGGGCACCGGGACCGTGTCGTCCACGGCGGCGGGCGCGGCGACCGTGTCCTCCACCGGACCGCCCTGCGGCATCGCGGCCGTGTCGTCCACCGGCGGCTGTCGCGGGACCTCCGACGCGGTGGCGGGCTCGGTGGTCGCCGCCCGGTCGTCCGCATGCGCGGCGGCCGGCTCGCCGGTGCCGGACGGTGGCGCCGGTTCGCCGCCCCCGGCCTCGGCGCCGCTCCCGGCGTCCGGGTCCGGCCCGTCGGTCGTGCCCCCGGACTCACCGGCGGCCGGGGAACCGCTACCGCCGGCGGCCCCCGCGGCCGCGGCGGACGGGGAACCGCTACCGCCCGCGCCTGTCGCGCCGTCCCCGCCCCTCGCGCCGGTCTCGGCATCGCCGGAGCGTTCGGCCGGCCTCTCGGGCACCTCTCCGGTGGGGTGGTCAGATGCCATGCCCCCATCCCACCATGACGGCAGCCGTCACCGACTGTCGCCGTCCAGCGGTGCTCCGTCACGGGGCTGCACGAGCCTCCACCAGCGGATACGCTGCCCGCCATGGTGATACGCAGATGGGGCAGCGCGGCGGCGCTCGCGGTCGGGGTGGCCGCCGCAGCCGGTGCCGCCCAGGTGGGCCTCGCCTACGGCATCGGCGTCATCGCCTGGCCACCGCTTCCGGAGGCGACCGCCGACCAGGCATGGTCGGCGAGCCTGGCGTGGGCGTGCTGGGTCGCCGCCACCTCGGCGGTCGCCGGT
>DATGOE010000053.1:0-2253 GCA_035306365.1 Natronosporangium sp.
CCGTGCCGCTGTTCGCGCAGGTCACGATGGAGACCACCGGCACCATGCTGCTGGGTACGGAGATCGGTGCGGCGCTGACCGCGCTGGAGGCGCTGGGTGTCGACGTGATCGGCCTCAACTGCGCCACCGGGCCGGCCGAGATGAGCGAGCACCTGCGCTACCTGTCCCGGCACGCCCGGGTGCCGATCTCGGTGATGCCCAACGCCGGCCTGCCGGAGCTGACCGCCGACGGCGCCCGGTACCCGTTGACACCGCAGGAGCTGGCCGACGCGCTGGACCAGTTCGTGCGCGAGTACGGCGTGAGCGTGGTCGGGGGGTGCTGCGGCACGACACCGGAGCACATCGCCGCGGTGCGCGCCCGGCTGCACGGGGTGGTCCCACCGCCCCGCGACCCGGTGCACGAGCCGGGCGTGTCATCGATCTACCATCACGTGCCGTTCGCCCAGGACGCCGGTGTGCTGCTGGTGGGGGAGCGGACCAACGCCAACGGGTCGAAGGCCTTCCGGGAGGCGATGGTCGCCGCCGACTGGCAGCGCTGCGTCGAGATCGCCCGCGGCCAGGCCCGCGACGGGTCGCACCTGCTGGACCTGTGCGTGGACTACGTCGGCCGCGACGGGGTGGCGGACATGCGGGAGCTGGCGGGCAGGTTCGCCACCGCGTCCACGCTGCCGATCATGCTGGACTCCACCGAGCCGGCGGTGATCGAGGCCGGCCTGGAGATGCTCGGCGGCCGGTGCGTGGTCAACTCGGTCAACTATGAGGACGGGGACGGCCCGGGATCGCGGTTCGCCCGCGTGATGCCGGTGATCCGCGAGCACGGCGCGGCGGTGGTCGCCCTCACCATCGACGAGGAGGGCCAGGCCCGGACCGCCGAGTGGAAGGTGCGGGTGGCGTCCCGGCTGATCGACGACCTGACCGGCAACTGGGGGATGGCGCTGTCCGACATCCTCGTCGACTGCCTGACGTTCCCCATCGCCACCGGCCAGGAGGAGACCCGTCGCGACGCGGTGGAGACCATCGAGGCGATCCGCGAGATCGCCCGCAGGTACCCGGGGGTCAACTTCACCCTCGGCATCTCCAACGTGTCCTTCGGCCTCAACCCGGCCGCCCGGCAGGTGCTCAACTCGGTGTTCCTGCACGAGTGCGTCCAGGCGGGACTGACGTCGGCGATCGTGCACGCCTCGAAGATCCTGCCGATGTCGAAGATCCCGGCCGAGCAGCGCGAGGTCGCCCTGGACCTCATCTACGACCGCCGGCGTGACGGCTACGACCCCCTGCAGCGGTTCATCGAGCTGTTCGAGGGCGTGGACGCGGCCTCGGCGCGGGCGTCGCGCGCCGAGGAGCTGGCCGCGCTGCCGCTGGCGCAGCGGCTGGAGCGGCGCATCGTCGACGGGGAGCGCAACGGCCTGGAGGCCGACCTGGACGAGGCGCTACGCACCCGCTCGGCCCTGGACATCATCAACGAGACCCTGCTGGCCGGCATGCGCACCGTCGGGGAGCTGTTCGGGTCCGGGCAGATGCAGCTGCCGTTCGTGCTGCAGTCCGCCGAGGTGATGAAGGCCGCGGTGGCGTACCTGGAGCCGCACATGGAGAAGTCCGACACCGGCGGCAAGGGACGCATCGTGCTGGCCACGGTCAAGGGCGACGTGCACGACATCGGCAAGAACCTGGTGGACATCATTCTGTCCAACAACGGCTACGAGGTGGTCAACCTCGGCATCAAGCAGCCGATCTCGGCCATCCTGGAGGCCGCCGAGGAGTCGGACGCGGACGCCATCGGCATGTCCGGCCTGCTGGTCAAGTCCACCGTGGTCATGAAGGAGAACCTGCAGGAGATGGCCGCCCGCGGGGTGGCCGACCGGTGGCCGGTGCTGCTGGGCGGTGCGGCGCTGACCCGCGCCTACGTCGAGGACGACCTGCGCGCCATCTACCCCGGGGAGGTGCACTACGCCCGGGACGCCTTCGAAGGGCTGGCGCTGATGGACCGGATCATGGCCGCCCGGCGGGGCGAGGCGCCGGTGGTCGACGCGCAGCGGGAGGCGGCGCTGGCCGCCCGCCGGGAGCGCCGCGCCCGGCACCGGGCGCGGGTGGTGCGGTCGCTGCCGGATCTGCACGACGACTCGGTGCGCTCCGACGTGGCCACCGACGTGGAGATCCCGACGCCGCCGTTCTTCGGCACCCGGGTGGTCAAGGGCATCCCGCTGGCCGAGTACGCGGCGATGCTGGACGAGCGGGCCACGTTCCTCGGCCAGT
>DATGOE010000054.1:0-18871 GCA_035306365.1 Natronosporangium sp.
CTTCTTGTCCATCGGCTGACCGTCGGCGATGTCCCGGCTGGTGAGGACGAACGTCGGCACGGCCGGCAGCAGTCCGTACGGATCAGGGGCCACCGGGCGATCCAGGTTCATGACTTCCTCCTGCTCGGTTGGGAGTGGGTCCCGGTCATGGTAGGGCGTGCGACGCCACCGCTCCACCCGCCGCGACCGGCGCGCCCGCGCGGCGGCCGTGGCGGCCCGGCGTCCGCGAGCGGGTCGCGGCCGGCGCGGATGGTCCGGAATGCGGCCCGCTGCCGCGTTCGGGCGCGGCCGGCGCGTAGGATCGTCAGGGCACGGGTCGGCGCGGCCCGGCCGGCGCCGGGCTCGACGGGGAGCCCGGCAACCAGCTCGGACATCATGCCCCAGCAGCGGGTGCGGGAGGCGAGATCATGACGAAGTACGTGTACGACTTCGCCGAGGGCAACAAGGACCAGAAGGACCTGCTCGGCGGTAAGGGCGCGAACCTCGCCGAGATGACCAACCTCGGCCTGCCGGTACCGCCCGGGTTCACGATCACCACCGAGGCGTGCCGCGCCTACCTCGCCACCGGCGCCGAGCCCCCCGAGCTCGCCGAACAGGTCGCCGAGCACCTGGCGGCCATGGAGTCCGCCATGGGCAAGCGGTTGGGCGACCCGGAGAACCCGCTGCTGGTGTCGGTGCGCTCCGGCGCCAAGTTCTCCATGCCGGGCATGATGGAGACCGTCCTCAACGTCGGGCTCAACGACGCCAGCGTGGTGGGGCTGGCCCGGCAGAGCGGCAACGAGCGGTTCGCCTGGGACTCCTACCGTCGCCTCATCCAGATGTTCGGCAAGACCGTCAGCGGCGTGCCGGGCGAGCGGTTCGAGGAGGCGTTGGAGGCCGCCAAGCGGAGCCGGGGCACCACCAACGACCTCGACCTGGACGCCTCCGACCTGCGGGCGCTGGTCGACACGTACAAGAAGATCTTCTCCGAGCACACCGGCCGGGACTTCCCGCAGGACCCGCGCGAGCAGCTCAACCTCGCGATCCGGGCGGTGTTCGACTCCTGGAACTCCGAGCGGGCGGTGCTCTACCGGCGCCAGGAGCGCATCCCGGCCGACCTGGGCACCGCGGTCAACGTGATGCCGATGGTCTTCGGCAACCTCGGCAACGACTCGGGCACGGGCGTGGCCTTCACCCGGGACCCGGGCACCGGCGCGCGCGGCGTCTACGGCGACTACCTGCCCAACGCCCAGGGCGAGGACGTGGTGGCCGGGATCCGCAACACCGTGCCGCTGCAGGAGCTGGAGCGGCTGGACAAGGCCTCCTACGACCAGCTGCTGGCGATCATGGCGAAGCTGGAGGCCCACTACAAGGACCTGTGCGACATCGAGTTCACCATCGAGCGCGGCAAGCTGTGGATGCTGCAGACCCGGGTCGGCAAGCGCACCGCTGCGGCGGCGTTCATCATCGCCACCCACCTGGTCGACGAGGGCCTCATCGACATGGACGAGGCCGTGCAGCGGGTCACCGGCGCCCAGCTGGCGCAGCTGATGTTCCCTCACTTCGACCTGTCCGGTAACCCGACCCACCTCGCCACCGGCGTGAACGCCTCGCCGGGGGCGGCGGTCGGCAAGGCGGTCTTCGACTCCCACCGCGCCGCGGAGCTCGCCGCCAAGGGCGAGCCGGTGATCCTGGTCCGCAGGGAGACCAACCCCGACGACCTGCCCGGCATGATCGCCGCGCGGGGCATCCTGACCAGCCGCGGCGGCAAGACCAGCCACGCGGCGGTGGTCGCCCGTGGGATGGGCAAGACCGCGGTGTGCGGCGCGGACGCGCTGGACGTCGACGTGGTCACCCGCAGGTTCACCGTCAACGGCCAGGTGGTGAACGAGGGTGACGTCATCTCCATCGACGGCACCACCGGTCGCATCTACCTGGGCGAGATCCCGGTCCAACCCTCACCCGTGGTGCAGTACTTCGAGGGCGAGGTGGCGCCGGAGTCCGACCCGCTGGTGTACGCGGTGCACCGGATCCTCACCCACGCCGACGCCACCCGGCGGCTGGGCGTGCGCGCCAACGCCGACACCCCCGAGGACGCCGCCCGGGCGCGGCGGTTCGGGGCCGAGGGGATCGGGCTGTGCCGCACCGAGCACATGTTCCTCGGTGACCGGCGCGCACTGGTGGAGCGGCTCATCCTCGCCGAGACCCCGCAGGAGCAGGAGGAGGCGCTGGCGGCGCTGCTGCCGCTGCAGCGCCAGGACTTCATCGAGATCTTCAAGGCGATGGACGGCCTGCCGGTGACCGTGCGTCTCATCGACCCGCCGCTGCACGAGTTCCTGCCGCCGCTGCCCGAGCTCGCCGTCAAGGTCGCCCTGGCCGACGCCAGCGGCGAGGACCCGGGGCGGGACCGGGCCCTGCTCGCGGCCGTCCAGCGCATGCACGAGCAGAACCCGATGCTCGGGCTGCGCGGGGTGCGCCTGGGCGTGGTCATCCCCGGGCTGTTCGCGATGCAGATCCGGGCGATCGCCGAGGCGGCGGTGGAGGTGGCCAAGGCCGGCGGCGACCCCCGACCGGAGATCATGGTGCCGCTGGTCGGCGCCGTACAGGAGCTGGAGATCGTCAAGGCCGAGGCCGAGAAGGTGCTCCGGGACGTGTCCGAGCGCTCGGGCGTGGACCTGGTCGGCGACTCCGGGACGCCCGCGGTCAGGGTGCTCATCGGCACCATGATCGAGGTGCCGCGGGCCGCGCTGACCGCCGGGCAGATCGCCGACGCGGCCGAGTTCTTCTCGTTCGGCACCAACGACCTCACGCAGATGGGCTGGGGCTTCTCCCGCGACGACGTGGAGGGCACGTTCTTCCCGAAGTACCTCGACAGCGGGGTCTTCGGCGTGTCCCCGTTCGAGTCCATCGACCGGGACGGCATCGGCCGGCTGGTGCGCATCGGCGTGGTCGAGGGCAGGGCCGCCCGGCCGGACCTGAAGATCGGGGTGTGCGGCGAGCACGGCGGTGACCCGGACTCCATCCACTTCTTCCACGACGTGGGCCTGGACTACGTGTCCTGCTCGCCGTTCAGGGTGCCGGTGGCCCGACTGGAGGCCGCTCGGGCGGCCGGCACCGGCACCGGGTCGGACTCGCGGTGAGGCGGGGGTGCGGGAGGCGCGCCCCCGGTGAGGCCCTACCGGACCAGCGACGCGCCCGAGGCGCAACGGTACCTGCCCGAGCCGGAGAAGGACACCGGGCACGGCCGTAGCCCGTACGCCCGGGACCGTGCCCGGGTCCTGCACTCCGCCGGGTTCCGCCGGCTGGCGACCAAGACTCAGGTCCACAGCACCGGCTCGGACGACCCGCCGTACCGGCGTGCGGGGCGCCCGGGGGACTCCGGCTTCCTGCGCACGCGGCTGACCCACTCCCTGGAGGTGGCGCAGATCGCCCGGGAGATGGGGGAGCAGCTGGGCTGCGAGCCCGACGTGGTGGACACCGCCGGGCTCGCCCACGACCTCGGGCACCCCCCGTTCGGTCACAACGGGGAGGAGGCGCTGGACGCCGTGGCCGGTCCCTGCGGCGGGGTCGAGGGCAACGCCCAGACGCTGCGGGTGCTGACCCGCCTGGAGGCGAAGGTGCCCGGCGCCGGCCTCAACCTCACCCGGGCGAGCCTGGACGCCACCTGCAAGTACCCGTGGTACCGGCGCGAGGGCGAGCGCAAGTTCGGGGTGTACGCCGACGACGCCGAGGTCTTCACCTGGATCCGTGCCGGCGCCCCGGAGGGGCGGCGCTGCCTGGAGGCGCAGGTGATGGACTGGGCCGACGACGTCGCCTACTCGGTGCACGACGTCGAGGACGGCTTCCACAGCGGGCACATCCGGCTGGAGCCGCTGCGCCGCAGCGCCGACGAGCGCTTGGCGTTGTGCGAGGAGGTGGCGCGGGTCTACTCGCCGGAGTCTCCACAGGACCTGTCCGAGGTGCTGCGCGACCTGCTCGCCGACCCGGTGCTGGCACCCCTGGACGCCTACGACGGCAGCCACGGCGCCCTGACCGCGCTGAAACGGTTCACCAGCGTCCTGACCGGACGGTTCGTCACCGCCGCGGTGGACGCCACCCGGGCGGTGTACGGTGACGGCCCGCTGCGTCGCTACGACGCGGACCTGCTGGTGCCGCGGGAGGTCCGGGCGCAGTGCGCCCTGCTCAAGGGGATGGCGCGGCGGTACGTCATGCGACGGCGCGGGATGGAGCCGTGGTACGCGCGGCAGCGGGAGCTGCTCACCGAGCTGGTGGAGGCGCTGGTCGACCGGGCACCCGACAGCCTGGACCCGGTGTTCGCGCCGATGTGGCGGGCGGCCGGCGACGACGCTGCCCGGCTGCGGGTGGTGATCGACCAGGTGGCGTCGCTCACCGACCCCGCCGCGGTCACCTGGCACCACCAGCTGTGCGGCCGGTGACCGCCCTCCGTCACGCGCGGCAGGTGACCGCCCTCCGCGGCGCGCCGCGCTGACCGGCGCGCCCCCGGCTCGACCTCCCGTACCGCGCGTTCCGTCGCTGCTCCCATACCGGACATACCTGACTTGCAGAGCGGCGCACCCGTGTGACCTCGTCCCTGCCGGCTGCACCGACTGTCGCCACTGCGTGCCTTCCACTGCCATGTCGCGCCGGTAGTCCGGGAACTTCACGCGGATAATCCACCCGTATTCACAGCGTGTAGTGAATCAATTACAAAGAGCTATCCCCGCCTCATCCAAATGGTTTAAGAGAAGTTACTCGCGGCGTACGTCGACCCATTGCCGGCTCCCCGAATAGCGTGTAGCCGTCATGTTCCGGCGAGCTATTGAGGAGGGGTTATCGAGGGCTACAGAACCGCCGTGGTCGGCAGTCACCCGGAATTGACGGGTGCGCTTGTCGATCTGCTCGACGAGGAACCGGCAATCACCATCTGCGGGGTTGCGAGAAATGGCTCGGAAGCAGTTTCGCTGGCCATGTCCAAGCGCCCCGACCTGATCCTCGTCGACCTGGAGGCGATCGACGTGAGCGCGGCGTGGATCGCCCGCGAGACCAGAACGCACGTACCAGGTGGCCGGCTCGTGGCCCTGTCACACCACGACGACGCGGCCAGCGTCCGCCGCACCCTCGCGGCGGGGTTCGACCGCCACGTCTCAAAGGGCGCGGAACTGGACCACCTGATACCGATTCTCCTGGAGGACCATGTCATTCGCCATTAACTCGATCAGCGCACTCAGAGACCGTTTCCGGCAGCTTCCATTCGCCGGCCGAATTGTGGTCGCCGCCACATCTGTGCTTCTCATCGCCGCACTCCTGCTGACGACTGTGGCGTTCAGCACAGGAAAGGTCGGTGGAAAGCGGGAGCTCGCCGTTCCGCTGACCACCGAGAATGCGAGGATCGTCGACAAGAACGGTGAGGAGGTCATCCTCACCGGCGTGAACTGGTTCGGTTTCGAGACCGACGCCTACGCGCCTCACGGACTGTGGTCGCGCAATTACGAAGACATGCTCGACCAGATCCGTGACTCCGGGTTCAACACGATCCGGCTCCCGTACTCCAACGAGCTGTTCGAGTCCGGGAACACGCCCGGCAAGGCGATCGACTACTCGCTCAACCCGGACCTGAAGGGGCTGTCCGGCCTCGACCTGATGGACAGGATCGTCGAGGCCGCCACCGACCGTGGCCTGATGGTGCTGCTGGACCGGCACCGCCCGACCGCGGAGGCGCAGAGCGCGCTGTGGTACACCCCCGAGGTCAGCGAGCAGCGGTGGATCTCGGACTGGGTCATGCTCGCCGAGCACTACCGTGACAACCCCCTGGTGATCGGGGCGGACCTGCACAACGAGCCGCGAGGCGAGGCGACCTGGGGCGACGGCAACCGGGCCACCGACTGGCGCCTGGCCGCCGAGCGGGCCGGGAACGCCATCCTCGAGGTCAACCCGGACTGGCTCATCGTCGTCGAGGGTGTCGAGACCGTCGACAACGACTTCTACTGGTGGGGCGGTAACCTCGCCGCCGCCAAGGAGGCTCCGGTCCGGCTGTCGCACCCGGAGCAGCTGGTCTACTCGGCCCACGACTACGGTCCCGGCGTCTGGAAGCAGAGCTGGTTCAGCACCCCGGACTTCCCGGAGAACCTGCCGGGCATGTGGCACGAGAAGTGGGCCTACCTGCAGGAGGAGGGGATCGCGCCGGTCCTGCTGGGCGAGTTCGGCGGCCGGTCGGTCGACCCGTCCGACACCGAGGGAGTCTGGCAGCGCAAGCTGTTCGAGTTCCTCAAGGAGCGGGAGATCAGCTACACCTACTGGTCCTGGAACCCCAACTCCGGTGACACCGGTGGGGTCCTGAAGGACGACTGGACGACGGTGGACCAGGCCAAGCTGGACCTGATCCGCACGCACCAGGCGCCCCAGATGGAGCCCACCGACGACCGGTGACCAGGTGACGGAGCCGCACTCCGTATCCCCCCGACGGGAGGGCGTCCCTTCCGGCCCGCGGGCCGGAAGGGACGCCCTCCCCGTTCATCCGGGCCGTGCCCCGCGCCGCTGAGGGCGCCGGCGTCCGGCCTCACGACCGCTGGGCGCTGGCGTCCGGCCCCCACGCCGCTGAGGCCGCCGGCGTCCGGCCTCACGACCGCGGCGCGCGCGCCCGCAGCCGGGTGCCCCGCCCGGGGGCGCTGCGGATCTCCAGCAGGCCGCCGACCTCGGCCAGCCGGCGGCGCATCGACGCCAGGCCGAGGTGGCCGGGGAACCGCCCGTCCGGGTCGAACCCCACACCGTCGTCGACGACGTCCAGCACCAGCCCGCCGGGGTCCTCCGCCAGGCGGACCGTGACGTGGCGGGCGCGGGCGTGCCGGGCCACGTTGTGCAGCGCCTCCCGGCCCACCCGGAACAGCGCCAGCTTGACCCGTGGGGCGGCCTGCGGCTCCGGCCCGAGCAGCGGGTGGGTGACCACGCCGTGCCCGGTGCGCAGCGCGTCCAGGTGCGCGGTGAGCCCGGCGACCAGCCCGTCCTGCATCACCGCGTGCGGGCGCAGGTCGACGATGAGCGCCCGGATCTCGGCCAGCCCGGTCTCGGTGAGCCGGAGCACGTAGTCGAGCGGCTCGTGCGCCCGCTCCGGTTCCCGCTCCAGCATCCGCCGGGCGGTGCGGGTTCCCAGGCCGATCCCGTACAGCAGCTGCGCGACCGAGTCGTGCAGCTCCCGCGCGAGCCGGTCCCGCTCCCGGCGTGCCGCCCGCGCCGCGGTCCGCGTGCAGCCACCCGCCGCCGCCCGGCCACCGGCGAGGTCCAGGTCCTGCAGCACCACGCTGAACCCGGCCACGCCCCCACCGGCCGCCCGCCGGGCCACGATCACCCAGCCGGCGCGGAACCGGGTGCCGTCCCGGCGTACCTGCCAGCCCTCCAGCCGGTCCGCGCCCGCCGCGGCCGCCCGTGCCAGCCCGCGCGCGATCCCGTCCGGCCGGGCCGCACCGTCGCACAGCACCGACAGGTGGCGGCCGGCGAGCTCGGCCGGCACGAACCCGGTCAGGCGCGCCACCTCCTCGTTGCCGGAGGTGATCACGCCCCGGCGGTCGATCTCGAGCACGGCGCACCCCGCGCCCGCGGTCGGGTCCATCACTGGGCCAGCTCGTACCGGGACACCAGGCCGTTCTGCAGGGCGTACAGCGCGGCCTGGGTACGGCTCTGCACGCCCAGCTTCCGGAAGATGGTTGAGATGTACGTCTTGACGGTCTGTTGACCGATCGCCAGCTCCCGCGCGATCTCCTTGTTCGAGCGCCCCCGGGCGACCAGGATCAGCACCTCGATCTCGCGGCGGGTGAGCAGGTCGGTGACGTTGCGGGGGACCCGGACCTCCCGCACCAGCCGGGCCGCGGCGTCGGGGGAGAGGAAGACCTGGCCCGCCGCGGCCGCGCACACCGCCCGCCGCACGCTGTCGGCGTCGGTGTCCTTGACCAGGTAGCCGATCGCGCCGGCCCGCAGCGCGCCGGTGACGAGGTGATCCTCGATGAACCCGGTGAGCGCCACGACCTCCACGTCCGGCAGGTCCTGGCGGATCGCCGCGGTGGCGCTGATGCCGTCCATCCCGGGCATCACCAGGTCCATGAGGACCACGTCGGGGCGCAGCCGGTGGGCCAGCTCGACCGCCTCCCGGCCGTCGCCCGTCTCGCCGACCACCTCGATGTCAGCGGTGTCGCCGCGCAGGAACATCCGCAGGCCCTCACGGACCACCGCGTGGTCCTCCGCGATCACCACCCGGACTGCCATCGCGCGTCCCTCCCCCGCGTACGCGCCGCAGACCTCCCCCGGCGGTCCTACCGGCGATGCTACGCCGCCGGGGGCCGGCGCCCGGGTGGAACGGGGGAACGGAACCTCCCCCACAGGTCAGTCCGGTCGGCTCCCCCCAACGGGGGAGCGGATCCCTGGGCAGTGGCGGAAGTGACCGGCCGGCGCCGCGCGCACCATGGCGATGAGGGCAACCGACACCGGCCACGGGGAGCCGATGGACATGAGCGCCCACGGTCGTCATCTTGACCGGCTGCGCCACTGGGGGAGGTCGGCATCCGGAGTGGATATCCGGCGGGCACGCCGGTTCGCCGTGGTCGGCGGGTCCGGGGTGGGGGTCAACGGCCTGCTCCTCTTCCTGCTGCACGGGGTGGCGGCCGTGCCGCTCATCCCGGCGGTGGTGCTCGCCGTCGAGCTGACGATCATGTACAACTACCTGCTCCACGAGGTGTGGACCTTCGCCCGTGGCCGCCTGTCGGTTCGCCGGTTCGCGCAGTTCAACGTCACCGCGCTGGGAGCGCTGGCGGTCAACACCGGATGCGTCTGGTTGCTGGCCGGCGTCGGGCTGCACTACCTGCTGGCCAACCTGGTGGGTATCGCGGCGGCCCTCGCCATCAACTTCACGATCAGTACGACATGGATATGGGGCGATCGGACCGATGGATCAGCTCGTGATGGTGGTCATCATCCTGGCGTCGACGGTCCTGACCGCGCAGGCCACGTTCACGCTCTACGTCATGCTCTACACCTGGGACCAGTCCGAGGTGGACCGCCTGACGAGGGCGCGCGAGCCCTTCTCGCCGCCGTCGCTGTCCTTCACCGCGATCGTGCCTGCGCGTCACGAGGAGGCGGTCATCGCCACGACGATCGACCGGATCGTCCATAGCAACTACCCGCGGGAGCTCCTGCAGGTGCTCGTGGTGTGCTCGGCCGACGACACCGAGACGATCGCCGCCGCATCGGACAAGATCCGCTCGCTGGCCGGCGAGGGTGCCAACGTCGACCTCGTGGTGTTCCACGACGCCCCGGTGAACAAGCCGCACGGCCTCAACTGCGCGCTGGCCCACGCCGCCCACCGCGTCGTCACGGTGTTCGACGCCGAGGACGAGGTCCACCCTGAGATCTTCAACGTCGTCAACACCATCATGTGCGCCGAGCACGTACGGGTCGTGCAGGCCGGCGTGCAGCTGATGAACTACCGCTCCAACTGGTACTCGACGTTCAACGTGCTGGAGTACTTCTTCTGGTTCAAGAGCCGGCTGCACTACCAGGCCAAGCGGGGGTCGATCCCGTTGGGCGGCAACACCGTCTTCATCGACCGCGACCTGCTGGCCGACATCGGCGGGTGGGACGAGCACAACCTCACCGAGGACGCCGACCTCGGCCTGCGCCTGAGCGCCATGGGCGAGCGGGTGCGGGTGGTCTACGACGACCGGTACGTCACCAAGGAGGAGACCCCGCCCACCCTTTCCCAGTTCATCCGGCAGCGCACGCGGTGGAGCCAGGGGTTCATGCAGACGCTGCGCAAGGGCACGTGGAAGAAGATGCCCACCCGGCAGCAGCGGTTCCTGGCGCTGTACACGCTCGCCTTCCCGCACGTCCAGGTCGCGTTGGCGATCTACGTCCCGATCTCGCTGGCCACCATGCTCGTGCTCAAGGCACCGATGGTGCTGGTGATGCTGTCGTTCCTGCCGGTGCTCGCGATGGCGGCGCACTTTCTCACCAGCGTGGTCGGGCTGTACGAGTTCGCCGACGCGCACGGGCTCAAGGCCCGTCCCGGCACGGTCGTGAAGATGGCGCTCACCTGGTTCCCGTACCAGTTCGTGCTCGGCTACGCGGCCGTCCGGGCGCTGCGGCGCCACCTGGCCGGCGCCGACGACTGGGAGAAGACGCAGCACGTGGGCGCGCACCGGACCGTCACCGAGACCACGGAGACAGCGGAGGCAGCCGAGCATGTCGCTTAGCACGCAGGCCGTCGGGCCACCGGCCACGTCCGCGGGGTCGGACGCGCCGCTGGGACGCGCGGGCGTCGCGACGCTGGTGCTGTCACTGGTCAGCGGCGTGGTGACGCACGCGTACAACCTGTTCCAGTACCCCCTGTTCCGCACCGACGAGGGGATCTACGTCCAGCAGGCGTGGGCGGTGATCCGCGAGGGCAAGCTGTCGCCGTACACGTACTTCTACGACCACGCCCCCGGCGGCTGGCTGGTGATGGCGGCCTGGGCGAGGCTGCTGCCCGAGCAGTTCCAGACGTTCGGCAGCGAGATCAACACGGTGCGGCTGCTCATGCTGCTGGCGCACGTGGCCGCGACCGGGCTGCTGTTCGGCATCGTCCGGCGCGTCTCCGGCAGCCTCACCGGGGCCTTCCTGGCGGCGTTCGTGCTCAACCTGTCACCGTTGGCGATCTACTACCAGCGGCTGGCGTTGCTGGACAACCTCATGGTCGTCTGGGTGCTGCTCGCCACGTACCTCATGATCCGTCGGGAGCGACGGCTGCTGACCGCGGTCCTGTCCGGACTGGCCTTCGGGCTGGCGGTCATCACCAAGGAGAACGCCATCTTCTTCGCGCCCGCCCTGGCCTACCTGGCCTACCGGCAGGCGCAGGGTACGCGCAACCGGCGGTTCCTCACGTCGTTCTGGTGGTTCATGCTGCTCGTCCCGGCCCTGGCGTACATGCTGGCCGCCCAGCTGAAGAGCGAGCTGGTGCCGGCGAAGCTGAGCTTCGACCTGAGCACACCGCCGGAGGGCCGCGTCTCCCTGCTCTACACGGTGTGGTGGCAGCTCAACCGCACCAACTCGCCCGAGGCGTTCACCGACCTGCTGCAGGGATCCTGGATGTCCAAGGACCCGTACCTGGTCGCCGGTGGGGCGGTCGCCGTGGCCCTGGTGGTGGCGACGTGGTGGCGGGACCGCGCCCACCGCGCCGGCTACCTGACGGTTGCGCTGCTCGCCATCGGGTACATGTTCTACCTGGGACGGGGCAGCGTCCTGCTGGACTTCTACATAGTCCCGCTGGTGCCGATGCTGGCGATGAACATCGGGCTGGTCGCCGCCAGGCTCACCCGCGGTATGGGTCCACGGCTCCGGGTGGGCACGGTCACGGCCGTGGTGGTGGCGGCGCTGGGCATCCCCGGTGGCTACCTGCTCACCCACAACACCGAGGGGGAGCTCGTGACCCACGACCTGTACCACCTCAAGCTCACCCGGTTGCAGGAACAGCAACTGGACTACATCCGCGGCAACGTCCCACCGGACGCGCGGATCATCATCGACGAGGACCTGTGGATGGGCCTGCACGACCGTGAACCTCGGTACAGGTTCGCGCACTCCCACTGGAAGGCGTCGTCCGACCCGGACGTGCGCGACAAGATCTTCCAGGCCGACGGCGACAACATCGACTACGTCGCCATGTCCAACCGGATGCGCCAGGCGATGGAGGCCAACAACGGCGACGGGCGCGAGAGCTGGATCCTGGACGCCATCGACCAGCGCGGCGAGGTGGTGTGGGAGGCCAGCCACGGCGACATCCAGCTGCAGATCTACCGGATCGGCGAGTGAACGCCGACCGCGACGAGGTGCAAGAGGGGGGCGTTTGCGATGAGGTTTCCGAAGCGGAAGCCGCGCGAGCACCGGACGACGCGGTGGAGGCTGCCGACCGTGCGGTGGCGGCGGCCGACCCTCAGGCGGCCGAACTGGTCGTGGCGCAAGACCGCCGTGGCCGTCGTCGGCCTGCTGGTCGTGGTGTGGCTCGGGCGCGGCCTGCTGCCCGCCATCGGCACCATCGGCGGTTCCGAGGAGGGGGAGGAGGCGCCCAAGCCCAAGCCACCCGAGCAGGTCATCGACCTCGACGGCAAGAAGGTGCCCGCGGTCGGCGGACCGGTCGCGGTGCTCAACCCCGGTCTGGCCCGCCCGGGTGCGACCGTCGGTGTGGCCGGGTCCGGGTTCGACCCGGGCGCGCGGGTACGCGTGCTGCTGAGCACCGACGGGGGCAAGCCGAAGGAGGTGGCCAGCGGCAAGGTGGACCGCAACGGGTCGGTCACCGCCGAGTTCACCTTCCCGCAGGGCGCCGCGGCCGCGGGCGGCGAGCACCTGGTGACCGTCCACCAGGTCAACAGCGACAAGGTCGCCGAGGCGGAGCTGGTGGCACAGGCCGGCGTCGCCACGGTGGAGCTCAGCGACGACACCGCAACCCCGGGGGACACGCTGACGGTCAACGCGCAGGGCTTCCTGCCGGAGGAGAAGGTCAACGTCTACTGGGGACGGGCCGCGGGCAAGCCGGCCGCGACGCTGGAGGCCGACGAGCACGGCGCCATCTCCAAGGAGAGCGTGCGGGTGGGGGTCGCCCCGGCCGGCCAGAGCACCCTCGTGCTCGTCGGCGCCAAGAGCCAGAGCGCGGCGGTGGCACCGTTCACGATGCTGAGCCTGTACCCGTCCGCGACCTCCCAGCCCTACGCCGCCCGCGCCGGCCAGGCGATCACGGTGTCGGGCAAGGGGTTCGCCCCGGGCGAGCGGGTCCTCGTCCACGTCAACCGGCCGACCGGCGTGCCGGCGTTCGTGAAGGAAGCCGATGAACGGGGCCACGTCGCCGGGGTGACGTTCAAGCTCCCGTTCGGCCTCAAGGGCGAGCAGAGGCTCATCCTGACCGGTGAGCACAGCCGCGCCTCGACCAGCACGGGGTTCACCGTGATGCCGTACCAGCCCTCCGCCCGCGCGAACACCTACGGCGGCCTGCCGGGCACCACGCTGAACTTCTACGTCAAGGGGTTCGCGCCCAACGAGGCGGTCCACGTGTACGCCAACCGGACCAAGAGCAGCCAGGGTGAGCTCGTCTCGGCGTTCCGGGTCGACGGCAAGGGGACCGCGTCGGCGGCCGGCAAGTACGTCATCCCGGGCGACGCCCAGGGCAAGCTGACCCTCACCCTGGTGGGCGCCAAGAGCGAGGGCACGGCCACGACCACGGTGACCGTCGACAAGCCCGACGGTCCGGTCAACGTGCCGCCGCAGCCGAAGTACAAGCTGCCGCCGGACCTGGAGGACTAGCGACGCGGCGCGCGGCCGCGCCGCGGGCCGGAGGGTCGGTCCCGGCACGGGTCCGGGGGTCGGTCCCGGCGCGGCCGCGACGTCCAACCGGAGTCCCCGACGGTGGGGAGGAGCACGTCCATGACCGGAGCACGCACCAGGGTGGTCGTCGCCGACGACGACCGGGCGGTCCGTCAGGCACTGGCCGACGTGGTCTCCGCCCGGCCGGACCTGGAGCTGGTGGGAACGGCCGGCGACCACCCGGACGCCGTCCGCCTGGCCGTCCGCTACCGACCGGACGTGCTGGTGCTGGACGACCACATGCCCGGCGGCTCGGCCGCGGGCACCCTCGAGGCGGTCCAGCTCCGGGCGCCGCAGGTGGCGGTGGTGGTGGTGTCCGGGGACGGGGACCCCACCGCCGCCCTCGACGCGGTCGCCGCCGGGGCGGTCGGGTACCTGGTCAAGGAGGTCGCCGACCGGGAGCTGCCGGAAGCGGTCGCCCGCGGCGTGCGCGGGCAGCTGAGCATGCCCGCCCCGCTGGCCCGACAGTGTGCGGAGCTGGCGGCGCGGCGGCGGGCGGAGCGGGGGGCCGTCCCCGCCGCCGGCGACCTGCTGGAGCACTCGGCGGACGCCATCCTGGTGGTCGACGTCTCCGGGCGGATCGAGCTGGTCAACGCCGCCACCGAGCGGCTGTTCGGCTATCCCCGCGGGGAGCTGGTCGGCCGCACGGTCGACACGGTGCTGCCCCACTACCCGGCCGGTGGCCCGGAGGGCGCCAGGCCGGCCGGACCGTCCCGGATGGAGCTGACCGGGCGCCGCCGGGACGGGACGGAGTTCCCGGTCGACCTCGGGGTCGGCCCCGTTCCCGACGGCGACCTGATCATGCTCACCGGGCGGGACATGACCGAGATCGCCGGCTCGCGGGACGTGCTGGAGCGCAGCGTGGAGACCCTGCGCGCCAGCGACCGCGAGCACCGGGCGGTGCTGGAGGACCTGGTGCGCGCGCAGGAGGGCGAGCGGAGGCGCATCGCCGCCGGCATCCACGACGACAGCCTTCAGGTCATCACCGCCGCGTCGTTGCGACTACAGCAGCTGCGCCGGCGGCTGCGCGACCCCGACGACCTCAAGACGCTCTCCCAGGTGGAGGAGACGATCCGGCTGGCGGCCGACCGGCTGCGACGGCTGATCTTCGACTTCCGGCCGCCCGCGCTGGAGGAGGACGGGCTGGAGACCGCGCTGCGGATCCTCCTGGACCAGCTACGGGAGGAGGCGGGGATCGAGTACCGGTTGGACAGCCAGCTGGACCGGCAGCCGCCGCTGGAGAGCCGGGTGGTGGTGTACCGGATCGCCCAGGAGGCGCTGATGAACGTGCGCAAGCACGCCCACGCCGGACAGGTCACCGTACGGCTTCGGACCGTCGACGACGGCTGCCTGGTGGAGGTCGCCGACGACGGTGTGGGCTTCGCCCCGCAGCGGGCGGAGACCCGCGCCGGTCACCTGGGTCTGAGCCTCATGCGGGACCGCGCGGAGATCGTCGGTGGCTGGTGGCGGATCGACAGCACCCCCGGGGCCGGCACGGTGGTCGAGTTCTGGGTCCCGTTCCACCTCGCGTCGGTACGGAGCGAGCTGTGACGTCGGCGCCGGTGCGGGTGCTGGTGGTGGAGGACCACCCGGTGGTGGGGGAGGGGCTGCGCGCCCTGCTCTCCGAGGACCCGCGGATCCAGGTGGTGCGACGGGTCGAGACGGTGGCGCAGGCCGGGCAGGCGGCGGCCGAGGAGCCGCTGGACGTGGCGCTGATCGACTTCCGGTTGCCGGACGGGACCGGCGCGGAGGCGGCCACCCGCATCCGCGAGCATCAGCCCGACGCGGCGGTGGTGTTCCTCAGCGCCGACGACAGCGAACCGGCGATGATCGCCGCGGTGGAGGCGGGTGCGTCCGGCTACCTGATCAAGACCGCCGAGACGGGCGAGATCCTCGAGGCGGTCCAGCGGGCCGCCGAGGGGGAGATGCTCATCCCCGCCCCCCGGCTGGCGGCGCTGCTGGCGCGGCGGCGCGAGCTGGCGCAGGAGAAGGACCGCCGCGCCCGCCTGCGGGCCAGCCTCACCCCCCGCGAGCACGAGATCCTCGCGCTCATGGCCGAAGGGTTGGACAACCGCCAGATCGCCGAGCGGCTGCACGTGGCGTACCCGACGGTGCGCAGCCACGTGCGTCGGGTGCTGCAGAAGCTGGGGTGCCGGTCCCGCCTGGAGGCGGTCGTCAAGGCGGGGTCCGACCTCGCCCGGGAGGAGGAGGAGTGACCGTGGACATCGGGCGGCTGGTCCAGGGCGTGACCCGCATGGTCGCGGGTCTGCGCCAGCCCGAGTGGCGCAACCGGGCACTGGCGCTGGTCGCCAGCCTCGGCCTGCTGTTGCTGGTGCCGGCGGACCTGACGCGGACGGCGGCGACGTTCGTCCCGTTGCGGCAGCCGTTCCGCGGCGCGGAGCTGTTCGTCGACCCGGACACGGCGGCCGCCCGCTGGCAGGCCGCCCACGGGGCCGGGTGGCTGGACCCGATCACCCGCCATCCGCAGGCCCGCTGGGTCAACGGCCCCACCGACATCCCACCCGCAGCCGCGGCGGCCCGCCGGGCCCACCAGCAGGGCCGGTTGGCGGTCCTGGTCGCGTACCACATCCCCGACCGCGACTGCGCCGGACCGGGCGCGGGAGCCGCCAGCGCCGGCGACTACGACCGGTTCATCGGCCAGCTGATCGCCGCGCTCGGGCCGCACCCGGTCGCGATCGTGGTGGAGCCGGACGCGGTCGCGGCCGACTGCTTCACCAGCGACCGGGCGCGGTTGCTGTCCCGGACGGTGCTGCGGCTGGCCCACGCCGGCCACCACGTCTACCTCGACGCCGGTCACCCGAACTGGCGGCCGGTCGGCGAGATGGTCGGCCGGCTGCTGGCGGCCGGGATCGCCGGTGCGGAAGGGTTCTCCGTCAACGTCGCCAACCGGCAGACCACCCAGGACAGCTACGAGTGGGCGCTCAAGCTGTCCGACCGGCTGGGCGGTCGCGAGTTCGTCATCGACACCTCCCGCAACGGCGTCGGCCCCCCGTCCGGCCACCAGTGGTGCAACCCCCGGCAGGAGGCGCTGGGGGAGCCACCGACCACCGACGTGGACCGTCCCGGGCTGGCGGCGCTGCTGTGGATCAAGCCACCGGGCGAGTCCGACGGCACCTGCGGCGGCAAGAACGGCCACTTCTTCTCGCCCGACCTGGCGCGACGGCTGGTCCGCAACGGCTCCGGAGACTAGGCCGCGACGTGCCGGCCCGCACCGGTGCCCGCACTGTCGACCGTGACCGAGCCCCGCCACCGTCCGACGTGGCGGCAGTCCCCCGGTTGCGGGCTAGGCTGTCGCCATGAGCGATGAGCGGACGTTTGTGATCATCGGGGCCTCGCTGGCGGGGGGCAAGGCGGCCGAGACCCTGCGGGATGAGGGCTTCACCGGCCGGGTGGTGCTGGTGGGCGAGGAGACCGAGCCGCCGTACGAGCGGCCGCCACTGTCCAAGGGGTACCTGACGGGCAGCGAGCCGCGCGAGAAGGCGTTCCTGCACGACGAACAGTGGTGGGCAGACCACGACATCGACCTGCGTCTGGGTCGGCGCGCGACCATGCTGGACCCCGCCGCCCACACCGTGACCCTGGACGGGTACGAGGAGCTGCGCTACGACAAGCTGCTGCTGGCCACCGGCTCGCGGGTCCGCACGCTCAACGTACCCGGGCACGACCTGTCCGACGTGCGCTACCTGCGCACCATCGACGAGGCGGACGCGCTGCGCGCGCGCCTGTCCGGCGGGGCGACGCGGGTCGTCGTGGTCGGTGCCGGGTGGATCGGACTGGAGGTCGCCGCGGCGGCCCG
Organism: Natronosporangium sp.; assembly: GCA_035306365.1. Classification (GTDB taxonomy): domain Bacteria; phylum Actinomycetota; class Actinomycetes; order Mycobacteriales; family Micromonosporaceae; genus Natronosporangium. The sequence continues at coordinate 17,168 of DATGOE010000054.1, forward strand.
CGGCTACGGCGCCCAGGTGACCGTGGTGGAGCTCGACCAGCTGCCCCTGCGCCGGGTGCTCGGCGACGAGGTGGCGACCCTCTACCGCGACCTGCACGTCGCGCACGGTGTGGAGTTCCGCTTCGGCGCCGGGGTGCGGGAGTTCGCCGCCGAGGGCGGGCGGCTGCGCGCGGTGGTGCTGACCGACGGCAGCGAGCTGCCGGCGGACCTGGCCGTGGTCGGCATCGGCATCACCCCCAACACCGAGCTCGCGGTCGCGGCCGGCCTCACCGTCGAGAACGGCATCGTCACCGACGCGTCCCTGCGGACGTCCGATCCGGACATCTACGCCTGCGGCGACGTGGCCTGCACGCCGAACACGGTCGCCGGCCGCCGGATCCGGGTCGAGCACTGGTCCAACGCGCTCAACGGCGGCCCGGCCGCGGCCCGGGCGATGCTCGGCCAGGACGTGACGTTCGACCGGGTGCCGTACTTCTACACCGACCAGTACGACCTGGGCATGGAGTACTCCGGCTGGGTGGAGCCGGGCGGCTACCAGCGGGTGGTCTTCCGGGGCGACCCGGCCCTGGTCGACGGCAAGGTGCCCGGATACCTCGTGTTCTGGCTGGACGCCGACTCGCGGGTGCGCGCCGGTATGAACGTCAACATCTGGGACCAGACCGACACCATCCGCTCGCTGGTCGCGGCCGGGCGTCCGGTCGACCCCGACCGGCTGGCCGACCCCTCGGTCCAGCTGACGGAGGTCACCCAGGGGTAGAGCCGGCGCCCCGGGCCCACGGACCCCGGCACTGGACCCCGCCGGGGCCGCCCACCCTGCGGTGATGGGTGGCCCCGCGCGGGGGAAGATGGGACGCGGGGGAGGAGGTCCACGTGGCAGGGCGGATCCGTGAGGAGGACATCGCGCTGGTGCGCCAGCGCACCTCGCTGGCTGAGGTGGTCTCCGAGCACGTGACGCTGCGCCCGGGCGGATACCAGACCCTCAAGGGGCTCTGCCCGTTCCACGAGGAGAAGACGCCGTCGTTCACCGTCCGCACCGACCGCAACGTCTTCTACTGCTTCGGCTGCGGTACCGGCGGCGACGCGATCTCGTTCGTGATGGAGATCGACAAGCTGAGCTTCGTGGAGGCGGTGGAGCACCTGGCCGCCCGGGCGGGTGTGCAGCTGCGGTACGTCGAGGCGGGTCCGGCGCAGGCGCGCGCGCCGCAGAGCCGGCGGCAGCGGCTGCTGCGCGCCAACCAGGCCGCGGCCGAGTTCTACGCCGAGCAGCTCACCAGCCCGGAGGCGGAGCCGGCCCGCAGGTTCCTGCACGAGCGCGGCTTCGACGACGCGGCGGCGCAGCGGTTCGGCTGCGGGTACGCCCCGGCCGCCTGGGACGCGCTCACCGCCCACCTGCGGCGCCGGGGCTTCCGCGACGAGGAGCTGGTGGCCGCCGGGCTGTCCCGCCACGCCCGCTCCGGCTCGCTGATCGACCGGTTCCGCGGCCGGCTGCTGTGGCCGATCCGGGACGTCGCCGGCCACGTGCTCGGCTTCGGCGCGCGCAAGCTGCGCGACGAGGACGACGGGCCCAAGTACCTCAACACCCCCGAGACCGAGATCTACAAGAAGTCGCAGGTGCTGTACGGGGTGGACCTCGCCAAGCGGGAGATCGCCCGGCAGGGCCAGGCGGTGGTCGTGGAGGGGTACACCGACGTCATGGCCTGCCAC
>DATGOE010000055.1:0-12854 GCA_035306365.1 Natronosporangium sp.
CGCGACGGCCGTGGCCACCGACCTGATCGGGCAGGGTTACCAGATCATCACCGGCACCACCTCCTCCGGGGTGGCGGTGCAGCTGGCGCCGCTGGCCGAGCAGAACCAGGTGCTGTACATCAGCGGTCCGGCGGCCACCGACGCGCTCACCGGCATCAACGACCACACCTTCCGGTCCGGGCGTCAGACCTGGCAGGACGTACGGGCGGCGGCCTCGTTCCTGGGGGACCTGGCCGGCAGCGAGGTGCTGGTGTTCGCGCAGGACTACGACTTCGGGCAGTCCAATGTGGCGGCCGTGGAGGCGGTGCTCGGTGAGGCTGGTGGAGCCGTGGTGTCGTCCGTGCTCGTGCCGCTGGAGACCACCGACTTCACCCCGTTCGTCCGGCAGGTCGTGGACGCCGAGCCCGACATGGTGTTCGTGGCCTGGGCCGGGGACACCACCGCCAGCATGTGGCAGGCGCTCAGCCAGCAGGGGGTGTTCGACACCACCGCGGTGGTGACCGGGCTGGCCGACCGGGTGGGCTTCCCGCTGTTCGGCGACGCGGCCGAGCGCATCAGCTTCCTGTCGCACTACTTCGCGGAGGCCACCGACAACGAGCCGGCCCGGGCTCTGGCGGAGGCGGTGGGCACCCCGGACATCTTCCACGTCGACGGGTTCGTCGCCGCTCAGATGGTGGTGCGGGCGGTGGAAGCGGGCGGCGACGACGTGCCCGCCATGATCTCCGCACTGGAGGGCTGGACGTTCACCAGCCCGAAGGGCGAGTCCACCATCCGGCCGGAGGACCACGCGCTGCTGCAGCCGATGTTCCAGGCCCGGCTGGTGGCACGCGACGGCGGGTACGTGCCCGAGCCGGTCGCCACCCTCTCGCCGGACCAGGTCGCCCCACCGGTGGCCGGCGGTGCCTGACGTACTGGCGACCCGCGCGCTGAGCGTGACCATCGGCGGGGTGCGGATCCTGCGGGAGGTCACGCTCGGCGTGCGGCCCGGGGAGATCATGGCGGTCCTCGGTCCCAACGGTGCCGGCAAGACCACCCTGTTCGACGTCCTGAGTGGACTGCGCCGGCCCACCGCCGGAACGGTGGAGCTGGCCGGGCGGGACGTCACCACCGCTGCGCCCTTCCAGCGGGCCCGGGCCGGACTGGCCCGCAGCTTCCAGCGGACCAGCGTGTTCCCGACCCGGACGGTGCTGGAGAACGTACGGCTGGCCGCGCAGGCACAGCGGGGCGGCAGCCTCGCGCTGTGGCGGCGGGTCCGCCCGGACGACGCCGCCTACCGGGACGCGTGGCAGGCGCTGCGGCTGGCCGGCATCGCCGAGCAGGCCCACGTGCCGGCCGCGTCGCTGTCCCACGGAGGCAAGCGCAAGCTCGAGGTGGCGCTGGCGGTCGTGGGTCGGCCGAAGGTGCTGCTGCTGGACGAGCCGACCGCCGGCATGGGTGCGGAGGACGTACCGGAGCTGACCCGGGCGATCCGCAGCGTGCGGGACACCCTCGGCACCTCCATCGTGCTGGTCGAGCACCGGATGGACGTCGCCGTGGGACTGGCCGACCGGATGGCGGTCATGCACCACGGCGCGCTGTTGGCGTGCGACACCCCGCAGCGGGTGATGGCCGACGCCACGGTGCAGTCGGCGTACCTGGGGGAGCAGCGGTGATCCTGCAGGTCGACGGGCTCGACGTGGTCCTCGGCGAGTCGCACGTCCTGCACGGCGTCTCGTTCGAGGTACGCCAGGGTGGTGTGACCGCCCTGCTGGGGCGCAACGGTGCCGGCAAGACCACCACGCTGCGCGCCCTGCTGGCGCTGGTGCCCGCGACCGGCTCGGTCCGGCTGGCCGGGCAGGAGGTGTCCGGCGAGCTCACCTACGAGATCGTCCGCCGGGGCGTGGGGTACGTGCCGGAGGACCGGGAGGTGTTCGCCGGCCTGACCGTACAGGAGAACCTGCGCCTGGCCGAGCGTCCCGGTGGTCCGCACCACTACGACCGGGTGTTCGAGCTGTTTCCCCGGCTACGGGAACGGCTGCGCCAGCGGGCGGGCACGCTGTCCGGCGGGGAGCAGCAGATGCTGGCGCTGGCCCGGGCGCTCCTCAACGACAACCGGCTGCTGCTGGTCGACGAACCCAGCCAGGGGCTGGCACCTCACCTGGTCGCCCAGCTGACCGAGGTGCTCCAGCGGGCGGCCGACCTGGTGACCGTGCTGCTGGTGGAGCAGAACCTGACGATGGTCCGCCGGCTGGCCCACGACGCCGTCGTGCTGGACCAGGGCCGGGTGGTGTGGACCGGGCCGGCCGGGGAGCTGTTGTCGGACCCGGACACCACCCGGCAGCTGCTGGGAGTCGGTGCGGGCGCCCGGCCCGGGGGTGGGGCATGAGCACCTTCATCCTGATGACCATCACCGGGCTGGGGCTGGCGGCGCTGTACTTCCTGGTCGCCTCCGGGCTGTCGCTCATCTTCGGGCTGATGCACGTGCTGAACTTCGCCCACGCGGCGTTCCTCACCCTGGGCGGCTACACCGCCTGGCTGGTCGCCGACACCACCGGCAACCTCCTGCTCGGCATGGTGGTCGGCGTCGTGGCGGCGGCCGCGCTCGGCGCGGTGACCGAGAGCGGGCTGCTGCGGCGGCTGCACGGCGACCACGTCCCGCAGGTGCTGCTGACGGTGGGGCTGCTGCTGGCGTTCACCGCCCTGGTCCGGGCGGTCTTCGGTTCCGACGCCCGCCCGATGCCGGTGCCGGGCTGGATGAACGAGGTGACCCCGGTGGCCGGGGCGCTGGTCCCCAACAGCCGGTTCGTGCTGATCGGCGCCGCGGCCGCGGTCTACCTGGCGCTGGCCCTGTTCCTCGCCCGGACCCGGTACGGGCTGATCGTGCGGGCCGGGGTGGAGAACCGGGCCATGGTCACCGCCCTGGGGATCGATGTCCGCCGGGCCTTCACGCTGGTGTTCGCGCTCGGGGCCGGGGCCGCGGCGCTGGCCGGTTCCCTGGTGGCGTTGCTGCAGAACGCGGTCTCTCCGGAGCAGGGGATGAACCTGCTCATCTTCGCGTTCATCGTGGTGATCATCGGAGGGCTCGGCTCGTTCCACGGGTCCGCGCTCGCCGCGCTCCTGGTCGGGCTGGTCCAGCAGTACACCAACTTCTACGCCCTGGTCGGGATGGGTGACCTGGTCGTGGTGCTGCTGCTGGCCGGGATCCTGCTGACCCGCCCGCAGGGCCTGCTCGGACGGAGGCTCGCATGACCTCGGCAGTGGCTCCCGCGACCGCCACCGGCGACCCGCCGGTGCCGGCGCCGGACCCGCGCGCCGGCCGGCGCGTCCTGCGGTGGTGGGTCGCGGCCGCGCTGGTGGGGCTGGCCGCCGCCCTGCCCTACCTGCCGGTGCGGATCCCCGTGGTGTTCGACGGCCCGGTCAACAGCCCCGGGCCGATGCACCTGCTGTCGCTGATGTGCGTGATGGCGGCCGTGGCGATGACCTACGACCTGCTGTTCGGCTACACCGGGCTGCTGTCGTTCGGGCACGGCCTGTACGTGGCGGCCGGCATGTACACCACGACGGTGCTGCTGGCCGAGACCGACCTGGGGTTGGCGGCCACCCTGGCGGTGGTGGTCGGGCTGGGCCTGGTGGCGCCGCTGGTGCTCGGTGCGGTGTGCCTGCGGGTGTCCGGGATCGCGTTCGCCATGGTCACGCTGGCGTTCGCCCAGGCGGGTGCGATCTTCGTGGTCCGGGACCCGCTCGACGTCACCGGCGGCGAGCTCGGTCGGGCCATGGCGTACGAGAAGCTGCCGACGAAGCTCGTCGGGGTGTTCCACGCCCCGTACCGGTACTGGGTGGCACTGGGGTTGCTGGTGTTCGTGGTCCTGGTCGTCCGGTGGGCGCTCGCCTCGCGCCCCGGCCGGGTCTGGCAGGCGATCCGTGACAACGAGCAGCGGGTGGCGGTGCTGGGACTGCGCCCGTACAGCTTCAAGCTGCTGGCGTTCACGCTGGCCTCGTTCCTGGCGACCCTGGCCGGCGCGGTCTACGCCCTGGTGGTGGGGGGCGCCCACGCGGAGGTCGTCAAGCCGACGTTCACCCTCGGGCTGCTGGTGATGGCGGTGCTGGGCGGCTCCGGCCGCCCCTACGGTGCGCTGATCGGCGGCATGGTCTACACCTACCTGGTGCACCGACTGGGCGCACTGTCCAGCTCGGTCCAGGAGCTGCCGGCCGTGATCCGGGCACCGCTGATGGAGCCCCTGCTGCTGCTGGGCACGCTGTTCGTGCTGCTGGTGCTGTTCCTGCCCGGCGGCCTGGCGTCGATCGTCGAGAAGCCAGCGCCCGACCTGCTCGGTCGGCTCCGAGCGGCGCTGCGGATGCGAACCACCGGGAGGACCGATGAGTAGCGTGCGGATCGCAGGCACCGCCTCGTACCTGCCGCAGCGGTGGATGTCGGCGGCCGAGATCGCTCAGGCGAGCGGGCTGCCGGAACAGGTGGTGGTGGAGAAGTTCGGCCTGCGGGGCAAGCACGTCGCCGCCGCCGACGAGCACGTCAGTGACATGGCCGCCCGGGTGGGCGCGCAGCTGCTGGCACAGACCGGCACCGACCCCGGTCAGGTCGACATGGTGGTCTACTTCGGCTCGTCCTGGAAGGAGTACGGCCTCTGGCAGGCCGCGCCCGGGATCACCGACCGGCTGGGCTGCCACCGGGCGTTCGCGCTGGAGCTGGACTACGTCTCCTGCGGCACGCCGGTGGCCCTGCGGGTGTGCCGGAGCATGATGCTGTCCGATCCCACCCTGTCCACCGTCCTGGCGGTGGCGGCGTGCCGGGAGTCGTATCTGCTCGACTACACCAACCACCGTTCCCGGTTCGCGTTCAACTTCGGCGACGGCGCGGCGGGGATCCTGCTCACGCGCACGGGTGGGGTGGCCGAGCTGCTGGACAGTGACATGCTCACCGACGGGTCGCTGTCCCACCACGTGCGGATCCCCGCCGGCGGCAGCGTGGAACCGGCCAGTGTGGAGACGGTCCGGAACCGGCGGCACCTGCTGGACGTCGTCGACCCGGCCGGGATGAAGGAGAAGCTGGACCGGGTGTCGCTGCCGAACTTCGTCCGCGTGGCCGAGAACGCGCTCGCCCGCTCCGGCCTGAGCCTGGCCGACGTGGACCACCTGTGTGTGCTGCACACCAAACGGTCCATGCACGACCTGCTGCTCAAGTCGTTGGGAGTCTCCGCGGACCGGGCGCTCTACCTGGACGACACCGGACACATGAGCGGGGTGGACCCGTTGCTGGCGCTGGACCGGCTGGCGCGGGCCGACCGGCTGCGCAGCGGCGACGTGGTGCTGCTGCTGTCCGCCGGCACCGGCTACACCTGGGCCGCCAGCGTCGTCCGTTGGGGCTAGCCGGTCGGCCGACGTCCCCGAAAGGAGCCACCGGACCGGGGGTGGTCAGGCGGTGGCGAGCGCGGCGAGTTCGGCCGCGACCTCGGCCGGTCGCTCCACGTGCGGACTGTGCCCGACGCCCTGGTAGGTGACCTCCCGGTACCGCCCGCCGGCGGCGGTGTACCGCTCCAGCACGTGCCGGGTCTGGGTGACCATCGGCTGCGGTGGGCACGCCCGCTCGCCCGGCCAGCCCGGCACCAGCCCCAGCCGGCCGAGGTTGGCAACGTCCGACAGGGAGGTGTCGGAGACGATCGCGTCGGCGTCCCCGCGCACCCACACCACCGGCGGCTTCGGGTCCGGCACCGCCGGGATCGCGTCGGCCAGGTTGAACCAGCGGGGGGACATCGCGTTGAGGACGCCGCGCGTCCCGGGGGCGGTGCCGGGCCAGTGTGGCGACGGGGTCGAGTCGCCCGGGTAGTTGTCCTCCCCCACCCGGGTGGTCAGCACCGAGTCCAGCAGCGCCTCCTCGTCCTCCCCGAAGGCGGCCGGGTCGGCCACGTACATCGCCCGCATCACGTTGCGGGGACAGGCGGGGTCGTCGGCGCCGCGGTCGCGGGCCGCCAGCCGGCGGACGAACTCCGGGTTGGCCGCCCCACCTCCGGTGCCGGCGTAGTCGGGGGTGGTGGGAGTGCCCCGGGCGTCCCGGGTGCCGCCGAACCCGTACGGGGACAGCGGCGCCTCCAGCAGCAGCGCCCGCACCCGGTGCGGGTGGTCCACCAGCAGCTGCATCGCCACGCCGCCGCCCATCGAGTGTCCGACCACCACCGGCTTGGCGGCCGGGTCGCCGAACAGGTCCGGTGCGGCCAGCAGCGCCGCCAGGTCGTCGGCGAAGTCCCGCAGCCCCCGCTTCGCGTCCACCGGGGCCGGGTCGGTGTGGCCGTACCCGCGCAGGTCCGGCGCGACCAGCCGCAGGGTGGCGGGAAGGTGGCGCACCAGCGGGGTCCAGTACGCCGCCGACGAGCAGTTGCCGTGGACCAGCAGCACCGGTGGACCGTCGACCGGCCCACGCGTGAGCAGGTGGTGGGTGAGGCCGCGGGCGGTCACCCGCAGCGGTCGCCAGAGCGGGTCCTCCATGGCCCGATCCTGCCACCGCGCCGCGGGGTGAGCATCCCGGGCGCCCCCAACCATTGATGACGAGGAATAGATCCACCTAGTGGAAGCGCGCCATACCCCGTTGCGCGGAGCGAACCCTAGACTACCGGTGCTCGAACATCATGGATGAGTACGGGGAGGACCGTGGCTCCGCGAGCCGGTGCGTGCCGTGACCGCCAGCGTGGCGGTCACCGTGGCGACCGTGGCCGCGCGGAGCCGAGCTTACGCGCCGACACCAGCCGCAGCGGCGAAAGCCGGGCTCACGCGGCGACGTCAGCCGCCGCCGACCCCTCGGGACGGGTCCTGCCACGGTCGCGATCCGCCCGGGATCGCCGGTGCGACGTCCCGCCTCACGTCGGGGCACGCGTGTGGGGTCGTCCCCCGTACCCCGTCCGGGGTGGGACGCACCGGCGTCCGCGGCGAACACCCGAGATGGAGGGTCGTCGGTGGAGTGCCGGCCCACCATCGACCGCGGCCGGGGTGCCGACGGTGCACGCACCCCTGCCGCCCAGGCGGACGACGCCGAGCCGAAAGGAGGTGGACCACGTCCCACGCGGGCGCCGCCGCGGTGACGCGGCCGGACGCCCGTACGCGTAGCAGGGCTTGAGGACCCGCCGGTGGCGGCCACCACCGGCGGGGGGTGCGGCCCGCTACGACCGGTTACTCGCGCCCGAAGAGGAGGTTTCTGCGATGCGCGAGTCGTCACACAGACGATTGAACCGGCCGCTGGACAGGCTGGAGCCTGACCGGCGAGCCGGCAGCCCTCACCACCATACGCTGTCCCAGATGGCGGCCGCCACGGTGCTGGCGGTCGGCGCGGTGGCGTGGTTGCACGTCGTGTCCGGCGGTGGTGGTCCGTTCGCAGGGCATGTGCCGTATCTCGGTCTGGATGCGCTGCTCGCCGTCCCGTTCGCGGGGGCGGCGTGGTGGGCCGCCGACCGGTTGCGGGCCAGGCTGGGCCTCGGGTCCGCGGCCGCGGTCCGTGCCGGTGCGGTGGCCGTGGTGTTCACGCTGCTGTTCGCCCCGCTCGCGGTGGTGCAGAGCATGGGCCACGCCGTGCTCGGCGGCGCCGCGGGGCACCAGCATCACGCCGCGGTCGACGCGGCGGGGATGGCCGGCTACGCGGTGTCCTCGTCGCTGCGGGTCTGGCCGGCGGTGCTGGTGTCGGCCCTGGTCGCGGTGTTCGTCGCGCGACTGGTGGCCGAGCGGTCGTTCCGGCGGCAGGTCTGGGCGCGCGTGCTGGGTTGGCGGCGCCCCGGTGTCGCGGTGTCGGGCGCGGCGGCCCTGGTCGCCGGCGTGGCGGCGGCCGCGGTCCTGCCCCCGTCCCCGGCCGTGGCCGCCTCCGGAAGCTGTGACAGCGCACCGAAGCGCACCTACGACGTGCTGGCGATCGATGTCACGGTCACCATCAACCGGCACGGCGACAACGACCCGTACGGGTACATGTACGTGCTGGCCGACAACCTGGACGAGCTGCGCGCGGAGGAGGCCGCCAACGCGAAGGCGTCGGCGACCGCGGACGTGGTCGACGAGAACGGCAACGTCGTCACGCCGTGGACCGAGCTGGTGGCCGCGGACCCGGAGGCGCGGCTGGTGTCCCCCGGGTTGCGGAAGGACCTGATCCAGCCGTTGGTGCTGCGGGCCCGGTTGGGCGAGTGCGTGGTGATCAACCTGACGAACCAGATCACGCGGGCTCCGGTGACCGGTCCGGCGCGGCGGCTGTTCCAGGTCCCCGGTGGGGTGCCGAGCGTGTCGATCGACATGCAGGGCGTGGCCTACGACGCCGCGGGCGGCGAGGGTGGCCAGCAGGTCGGTAACTCCGGCGGCAACGCCATGGCGGCACCCGGCCAGACCGTGCAGTACCGGTTCTACCTCGACCCGGCGATGGGCGAGGGCACCAAGGTCTTCCGCAGTGGTGGTGAGAGCACCCAGCTGACCGCCCACGGGCTGTTCGGTGCGCTCATCGCCGAGCCCCCGGATGCGCGGTGGTACGACCCGGAGACGGGTCAGGAGAAGACCAACGACCCGTCCTGGAGTAACTGGGAGGCGATGATCCAGACGTCGACGAAGCCGACGTTCCGCGAGTTCGCCATCCTGTACCACGAGATCGGGGACTCCGACTACACGCTGCGCCGGCCGCTGCGCGAGAACTTCGCCGGTGGCGCGGGCTCGCCGCAGGTGGACCCGTTCGACACCAGCGCGGACCCGCGGCTGATTGGCGGCGGGCTGCCGATGGTCGACCGGCGGGCCCCCGACCAGGACCGCGCGTTCTTCCGCGGTGGCGGGACGACGTCGTACCGCCCGGGCGGTCGGGCCATCAACTACCGGTCGGAGTCGTTCTTCCGCCGGTTGCAGCATGAGAGTGCGCTCGTGTTCAACCAGGGTGGCACGAGCGCGGAGGCGGCACAGGAGCAGCTGGAGAACAAGTCGCTCGGCTACAGCTCCTACACCTACGGCGACCCGGCGACGCCGATGCCGAGGTCGTACCTGGGTGAGCCGTCGGTCACCCGCCTGGCGCACGTGGGGTTCGAGCAGCTGCACGTGCACCACCTGCACGGCGGGGGCATCCGGTGGCGGCAGAACCCGGACGCCGACGACACCGACATGGACGGCGGCCTGCGGAAGGTGCCGATCCAGAACGCCCAGTCGATCCGGCTGGACTCCCAGACGGTGAGCCCGGAGGAGTCGTTCACGCTCGAGCACGAGTGCGGCGCGGGCGGGTGCCAGCAGGCCGCGGGTGACTTCCTGTACCACTGCCACGTGGCCACGCACTACATCGCGGGCATGTTCGGGTTCTGGCGGGTGTTCGACACCGCCCAGCCGGACCTGGCGCCGTTGCCGGGCACGAGCAAGCCGCCGGCGGCGGTGACCAGCCAGGAGCTGCTGGGGACCACCCTGGCGGCTCCGGACGGGCGGACGGTGGTGCTCGACTCGCAGGTCACCGACCCCGACACCGAGGTGGGCCTGGAGACGCTGGTGGAGAGCCAGCTGCCGCCGCAGGGTGTGCGTCTGGACAAGCACGACGCGACGGTGTGGGACTGGGTCAAGAGCGGCCCGCCGCAGGCGCCGTTGTACATGGGCGAGCCGGACTACGGGGACACGGGCAACAACGAGCTGCGCTCGTGGGAGAACTACCGGTCCGACACACCCGGCCAGCGACATCCCATCCTGTTCAACCCGAAGAACGGCCGGCCGGCGTTCCCGATGCTGCAGCCGCACCTGGGGTACCGACCACCGTTCTCGCCCAACGAGCACTCGGGCGCGCCGTGGCTGGGTGAGACCGGCTCGGCCGAACGCCCCGACGGGTTGTGCCCGGCCGACGCACCGGTACGCACCTACCACGTCACCGCGATCAGCGTGGACATCCAGGTGACCGACCGGGAGCTGGACCAGGGTGGCATGATCTTCGTCCTCAACGAGGACAAGGAGGCCGTGCTCAGCGGGGCCAAGGCGCCCGAGCCGCTGACGATCCGGTCGAACGTGGGTGACTGCGTGGCGGTCACGCTCACCAACGAGATCGACAACGCGGAGCGGTCGTCGCTGGGGCTCAAGGAGATGGCCAAGACGAACATGCACACCCACTTCGTGCAGTTCGACCCGTTGGCCTCCGACGGTGTCATCACCGGGCTGAGCTTCGAGCAGTCGGTGTACACCTCGCAGCGGGAGAACCGTGAGCTGGTCAGCGTCGACGCGCCGGACACCGTCACCGTCACCCAGGTGGACCGGCTGCGGCCCGGCATCGCGATCGCGGTGGGCGCGGGTACGCCGAACATCGAGATCCGCACCATCGAGTCGATCGACCCGGCCACGAACCGGATCACGTTCGACCGGGCGCTGGACAACAGCCACCAGGCGGGCGTGCCCGTGTCGGTGGAGTTCGTCCAGTACCGGTGGTTCTCCGATGTGGACTCGGGTACGGTCTTCTGGCACGACCACGTCGACGGCATCATGTCGTGGGCGCACGGGTTGTTCGGTGCGCACATCATCGAGCCACCCGGCTCGACCTACCACGACCCGGTCACCGGGCAGGAGGTCCGCAGCGGCACGATCGTGGACATCCACGCACCGTCCAGCGCGTCGGTGGGCGTGGGCCAGTCCGGGTCGTTCCGGGAGTTCATGATCTTCCTGCACAACGGTCGCCCGTTCGACCAGGCCCCGTCCGACTTCATCTTCGGACAGGACTGCGAGGAGGGCACGATCAACCTTCGGGCCGCACCACTGGGTGAGCGGACACCCGAGGGCACGATCATCACCAACGACGACGGCCAGCCGATCGACGTCAACCCGGCCACCACGCAGCAACGGTTCCAGTTCAACGGGTTCGACGCCGACGACGGATGCCGCAACGCGTTCGACCGCAACACGCCCGCACGCACCGACGACGGCACGGTCGCGGCCACGGTCACCACCGTGGACCCGTACGTGTTCTCCTCGGTCAAGTACGGCGACCCGCGGACGCCGCTGCTGCGGGCCTACGTCGGTGATGACGTGGTCATCCGCACCATCGGCACCAACGAACGGGCCGAAGCGTTGAGATTCCAGGGACACCGGTTCCGCGTGGAACGGTTCAGCAACAACGCCCGCCTCGTGGACGCCGCGGTCACCGGCATCTCCGAACGCTACGACTACATACTCGACGGTGGTGCCGGCGGGCCACGCGGCATGCCCGGTGACTACCTGTACTACAGCACCCGGCAGTTCGCGCTCGAGAGCGGTGCCTGGGGCATCTTCCGTGTCTACGACAAGCGGAAGTCGGACCTGAAGCAGCTACCTGACAACTCGGTGCCGACCGGGTCCGGGTTCCCGAAGCTGTCGCCGGCCACGGGTGACACCCAGACCAACCCCGGGCCGAACCCGCCCAACGCGACCACGAGCAACGTGACCGGGCCGACTAACCCCTGTCCGTTCCTGGCACCGTTGCGGACCTACGACGTGACGGTGTTCAACCACCCGTTGCCCACGGAGCCGTTCCCGGACACCCAGGGCATCGTGTACGCGTTGAGCGTCGACTACCCGCTCGTCAAGGCCGGCATCAAGCAGGTCGAGCCGCTCGTGCTGCGGGTCAACCGCGGCGACTGCGTGCGGATCATCCTGCGGAACAAGATCGAGTCCAGTGCGCTGTACGGCGGCACGCGGGCCGGCTTCAGCGCGGGCATGCTGTCGTACAACCCGCAGCTCGACGGCGGCGTCGCCATCGGGCTCAACCCCGACAGCTCGGTGCTGCGGAACCAGAGCCGGACCTACCTGTTCTACGCGGACAAGGAGGTCGGTACGACGATCTTCACCAACCTGGCGAGCCCGGCGTCCCTGCGCCACGGCGCGTACGGGATGCTGATCGTCGAACCGCAGGGGTCGCTCTGGCTGGACAGCTTCACCGGTCTGCCGTTGACCTCCCTCAACACCGCCGTCCAGGCGGCGATCTTCCCGCCGGGACGTCCGGCGTTCCGCGAGTTCGCGCTGACCCTGCACAGCACGGACCAGCACTTCTCGCGCAGCGTCATCCCGTACATGCAGGTGGTGGCCGGCAGCGGCATCAACCCGCAACGCGACGCCGGCGGCCAACCGCCGTTGCGGCCGGCGCCGGTCGCCGGTGCGCCACCGGGGACGCGGGACAACCCCGGGTCGTTCGACAAGGGGTTCACCCACGTCAACTACCGCTCCGAGCCGTTGACGGCGCGGATCGGGCTGACGGACGCGCCGGGTCACGTCGACCTGGACGGTGACGGCGTCAACGAACCCGGCTGGTTCGACCCGGGCTTCCAGGTGGACGCACCGTTCCACAGCGCCCTCAGCTCGACCGTCCACGGCGACCCGGCCACACCGGTCCTGCTGACCCACGCCGGGGACCCGGTGGTCTTCCGGGTCGCGGTGCCCGCCTCCGATCAGTTCCACTCGTTCGTGGTCTCGGGCCACACCTTCCCGCTCGAGCCCAACATGACCGGATCGCAGGCGATGGTCTCCCGGACCGTCACGGCGGGCCTCACGCTCGACGCCTGGCTCAACGGTGGGGCCGGTGGCACCGCGGCGTACACCGGTGACTACGCCTACCGCGACAGCCGGCAACCGTTCACCGGCGCGGGGTTGTGGGGCATCTTCCGTGTCCTGCCGCTACCGGGCGCCCACGGTGTCAGCTCGTCCGACACCCAGAGCGAGGTGGACATCATCCGGATTCAGTGATGTCGTCCACGTGAGGAGGTAGCTCCCGCCGCGGCGGTGAGCCGGACCCGGTCCGGCTCACCGCCGCGGCACGTCGTGGGGCCCGCCGTGATCGGTCGATCATCGCAGTACAGGACACCGTGCGGATCCCGGGGGTCTCGACGGCGCCGCCGACTCCGGCGACCTGCCGACCGGCACCGCGC
>DATGOE010000056.1:0-8582 GCA_035306365.1 Natronosporangium sp.
CGTGCACGTCGTGAGGCCGTCCGTCCACCGTCACCGTACCGGCGTCGCGTGCGAGCACTCCGACGATCATCGAGATGGCGGTGGTCTTGCCGGCGCCGTTGGGGCCCAGCAGCCCGTAGGTCTCACCCTCGGCGATGCTGAAGGACAGGTCGTCGACGGCGAGCAGGTCTCCGTACGTCTTGCGCAGCCCCTCGCAGCGCAGCACGACCTCACTCACGGGCACCATTCTGCCCCGGGTGCGCCACGCCCGGGTGCCGCGGCCGGACCAGGCCGGTCTCGTAGGCGCGCACCACCGCCTGGACCCGGTCGCGGACGCCCAGCTTGGCCAGCACGTTGCCGACGTGGGTCTTGACGGTGGTGGCGCTGACGGCCAGGGCCGCGGCGATCTCGGCGTTGGAGTCGCCGCGGGCCATGCGCACCAGCACCTGCCGCTCCCGGTCGGTCAGCTCCGGCAGCGTCGGCGCGGCCGCGGCGGTGCCGGACGGGCTGGCGGCCGCACCCTCCAGCAGGGTGCGCAGCAGGTGCACCGGCACCACCGCGCCGCCGAGGGAGACTGTGCGGATCGCCGCGACCAGCTCGGCCACCGACACCCCCTTGGACAGGTAGCCGTGCGCGCCGGCGCGCAGCACGGCCACGGCCTGCTCCGGATCCTCGGCACCGCTGAGGGCCAGCACCCGCACCGGCAGGCGGGCCGCGACGATGGCGGCGGTGGCGTCCGGGCCGGACAACCGTGGCAGCGCGACGTCCAGCATGACCACGTCCGGCAGCAGCCGGCGGGCGAGGTCCACGGCGGCCTGCCCGTCACCGGCCTCGGCCACGATATCCACATCGGGCCGATCGGCCAGCACGGACCGGAAGCCGGCACGCTGCAACGGCTGCCCGTCGGCCAGCAGCACCCGCACCAGAGCGTCCGGACCGCCCGCCACGGCTAGTCGTCCTCACCCGGGCGTGGCCGCGGCACCAGGTCCGACGGCGGCGGAGGCTGCTGCGGGAACGGGGGCGGGGTGCCGCCGAACGCCGGGCACAGGTGCCGGTAGCTGCACCAGTCGCACAGCCGGCTGGGCGCCGGCGGGAAACGCTCGGCGGCGGTCGCCTGCTCGATGGCCCGCCACAACGCCAGCAGCGTGCGCTCGAAGCGGCGCAGCTCCTCGGCCTCCGGCGCGTAGTCGCACACCTCGGCGTCGCGCAGGTACAGCAGGCGCAGCACGCGGGGCACCACGCCGCGGGTACGCCACAGCACCAACGCGTAGAACTTCAGCTGGAACAGTGCCCGGGCCTCGAACGCCTCCCTGGGTGCGCCGCCGCTCTTGTAGTCGACGACCCGTAGCTGACCGTCGGGCGTGGCGTCCAGACGGTCGATGTACCCGCGCAGCACCAGCGTGTCGCCGACGACCGCCTCGACCAGGCACTCCCGTTCGGCCGGTTCGACCCGGCGCGGATCCTCGACCCGGAAGTAGCCCGACAGCAGCTCCCGGGCGGAGTCCAGCAGCCCGTCGCCGCCGGGGGCCTGCAGCAGCGTGGCCAGCTCCGGCTCCTCCTCCACCAGCCGCTGCCACTGCGGCTGGACCAGGGCGGCGGCCGCCGCCGGGGTGCGTCGGGCGGCGGGCAGGTCGAACAGGCGCTCCAGCACCGCGTGCACGAGCGTGCCCCGGGCACGGTCGGGGTGGGGCGGCTCGGGGACGCGGTCGATGGTGCGCAGCCGGAACAGCAGGGGACAAGTCTTGAAGTCGGCCGCCCGCGACGGTGACAGCGACGGTAGCGCGTCCTGCCCGGGTGACGGCGACGGCGGCGC
Source organism: Natronosporangium sp. (assembly GCA_035306365.1). Classification (GTDB taxonomy): domain Bacteria; phylum Actinomycetota; class Actinomycetes; order Mycobacteriales; family Micromonosporaceae; genus Natronosporangium. The sequence continues at coordinate 1,793 of DATGOE010000056.1, forward strand.
CGCCAGCCGGCGGTCGCTCCCGCCCGCCTCGGCCACGTGAGCGGGGATGGCCGCCGCGGCGCCGGTCACCGGCGGCGGCGAGGCCGGTGAGGTGGTCATGGCCACGACAGTAGGGCACCGGTGGGACGGCGGCTGCGTAGCATGGCCGGAGTGGATCCCACGACCGCCCCACCCCCGTCGCGCCGCAGCGGCATCCCGCTGGGTCGCGTCCTGGGCTTCCCGCTGCGCCTGAACTGGTCGGTGCTGCTGCTGGCGGTGCTGGTCACGATGCTGCTCGGCCCCTACAGCGGCTACCTGGTCGGGTTGGGGTTCGTGGTGTTCCTGCTGGTCTCGGTGCTGCTGCACGAGCTGGGGCACGCGCTGGTCGCCCGGCGGCTCGGGGTCGGGGTCCGGGGCATCACCCTGGAGATCCTGGGCGGGTTCACCGAGATGGACCGGGAGGCGCCCACCCCGAAGGTGGAGCTGCTGGTGGCGCTGGCCGGCCCGGCGGTGTCCCTGGTGCTCGGCCTGGCGGCCGCCGCCGCGGCGGTGCTGCTGCCGGACGGCACGGCCCTGCACCAGGTGATGCTGCTGGCGGCGTTCGCCAACGTGGTGGTGGCGGTGTTCAACGCCCTGCCCGGCCTGCCGCTGGACGGCGGCCGGGCGTTGCGGGCCGCGGTGTGGGCGCTGAGCGGCAAGCGGCTGCTCGGCACGCTGGTGGCCGCCCGCAGCGGCCAGGGCCTGGCCCTGCTGACGCTGGTGGGCGCGGTGGTGCTGTGGAGCTACGGCACCATGACCACCTTCGGCCTGCTGTTCATGATGCTGGTGGCGCTGACGCTGTGGCAGGGCGCGTCCGGCGCCGCGCAGCTCGCGCGGGTGCAGCAGCGGGTGCCCCTGCTGGACCTGGACCGGCTGGCCCGGCCCATCTTCACCGTGCCGACCGGCACCCCGCTGGCGGAGGCGCAGCGTCGGGCCGCCGAGTCGGCACCGCCCGGGGCCGCGTTGGCGGTGGTCGACTCCGCTGGTCAGCTCATCGCGGTGGTCAACGGGCGGGCCGCGCAGGCGGTGCCGCCGGAGCGGCGGCCGTGGGTGAGCGTCGACACCGTCGCCCGCGACGTCAGCAGCCTGCGTACCGTGCCCGCCGGGCTGCGGGGGCAGGCGGCGGTGGCGGCGCTGCAGCACCACCCGGCCGGTGAGTACCTGCTCACCGAGGACGGCCGGATCGTGGGCCTGCTGCGTGTCAGTGACGTTTCCCGGATGTTGCGCTCACCGGCGCGGAGGACACGCCGGTGACGCGCAGCGACGGCTCCAGGAATGCTCCACCCACCGGCGCGGAGGTCGCACCGGTGAGGCGGCGGGGGCCGTTCGTCGCCGGGGACCGGGTGCAGCTGACCGACCCCAAGGGCCGCACCCGCCTGGTGGTCCTGCGGCCCGGCGGCGCCCTCCACACCCACCGCGGCGTGCTCAGCCACGACGCGCTGCTGGGCCAGCCGGAAGGCAGCGTGGTGACCTCCTCCGGCGGCACGGCGTACCTGGCGCTGCGGCCGCTGCTGCCCGACTGGGTGGTGTCGATGCCGCGCGGTGCCCAGGTGATCTACCCCAAGGACCTGGCGCAGATCGTCACCATGGGCGACGTGTTCCCCGGTGCCCGGGTGCTGGAGGCCGGCACCGGGTCCGGGGCGCTGTCGTGCGCGCTGCTGCAGGCGGTGGGGGAGTCGGGCAGGGTCGACTCCTGGGAGGTGCGGGAGGACTTCGCGCAGGTCGCCCGCCGCAACGTGGAGGCGTTCTTCGGCGGGCCGCACCCGGCGTGGCGGCCGCACGTCGGCGACGTCGCCGACTGCCCGGACACCGGGTACGACCGGGTGGTGCTGGACCTGCTCACCCCCTGGGAGCTGGTGCCGACGGTCGCCCGGGTGCTGGCCCCCGGCGGGGTGCTGGTCGGGTACGTGGCCACCACCCCGCAGCTGTCGGACCTGGTGGAGGCGCTTCGGGAGCACGGCGGGTTCACCGAACCGCAGGCCTGGGAGTCGCTGGTGCGCGGCTGGCACGCCGACGGCCTGGCGGTGCGCCCCGAGCACCGGATGGTGGCCCACACCGCCTTCCTGGTCCTGGCCCGCCGGCTGGCCCCGGGGGTCACGGCGCCGCCGCGGCGCCGCAAGCCCAGCACCGGCCGGCAGGCGTACCTGCGCCGGCGGTCGACCGGGTCGACCGGTCAGCCCGAGGAGTCGCCGCCGGCGTCCCCGCCGCCCTCACCGCCGGCGGACTGAGCCACCGCCGCCGGCGCGGCCGGCCCGGCGGGCGCCACGTGGATGCACGCGGCGGGGCAGTCCCGCGCCGCGTCGAGGACCTCCAGCCGCAGGTGCGCCGGCACGTCGGTGCGCGCGCCCGGGGTGGTCAGCAGCTGGCCGTCGCGGTCCTTGACGTACGCCAGGCCGTCGACGTCGAACTCGAAGACCTCCGGCGCGTACTGCACGCACAGCCCGTCGCCGGTGCACAGCCGCTGGTCGATGCTGACCTGCAGGCGCTCGCCGTCGTCGGGCCGGTCGACCGTCACCGCCACCCCCATGGTCCTCGCCGTCGCGTCGCGCGGCACCGGTCAGGCCGCCGCGCACCGGGCCGACCGTGCGGGCGTGGCCGCCGGGGCCCACCGCCTGACCGTACCGCGGCGCCGCAGCCGACCGCACGGGGGTGACCGGCGCCCCGCCCGGGGCGACGCCGGCGTCGACGGGGTCGGGCCGCCCCGGCGTGGGCCACCGGCAAAACCGGCGCCGGCCGCCCGGTAAGGGCGACGCCGGCGGCGACCCGGGCGGCGGCGTGGCGACCCCGGGAGTGGGGACCGTGGCGGTGGCGCCGGTCGCACGGCGGGGTGACACCGACGTGACAACCGGCCCCGGTCGGGGTAACAACCCGGTCGCAGTCAACACGGGTGCCGGCACACCCGCTGGCAAGCGGCTAGGGTGGATACGGTACGTAGGGGACCCCCCGGGGAGGTGGGACGTGGCACGCAGCGACGACGCGGATGCGCGCGCCGCTCGGTGGGAGCGGGAGGTGCACGATCTCTCCACGCAGGTCGCGTTCCTGCAGGAGGAGCTGGCGCTGGCGCGCCGGAAGGTCACCGAGGGTCCCCGGCACGTGCGGCAGCTCGAGGAGCGGCTGGCGGCGGCGACCGCGCAGGTGGCCAGGCTGACGGAGAACAACGAGCGGCTGGTCGCCACCCTCAAGGAGGCCCGGGCCCAGATCGTCTCGCTGAAGGAGGAGATCGACCGCCTGGCCCAGCCGCCCAGCGGGTACGGGATCTTCCTCAGCCGCAACGACGACGGCACCGTCGACGTGTTCACCCGCGGCGCCAAGATGCGGGTCACGGTCTCCCCGGCGGTGGACGTCTCGAAGCTGCGCCGCGGTCAGGAGGTGCTGCTCAACGACGCCCTCAACGTGGTGGAGGTGCGCGGGTTCGAGCGCGTCGGTGAGGTCGCCACCCTCAAGGAGCTGCTCGACGGCGGTGACCGGGCGCTGGTGGTCTCCCACGCCGATGAGGAGCGGATCGTCCACCTGGCCGACACCCTCATCGGCGCCCCGCTGCGCGCCGGCGACTCGATCATGATCGAGCCGCGGTCGCTGTACGCCTACGAGCGCATTCCCAAGAGCGAGGTCGAGGAGCTGATCCTCGAGGAGGTCCCGGACATCGACTACAGCGACATCGGTGGCCTGGACCGCCAGATCGAGCAGATCCGCGACGCGGTCGAGCTGCCGTTCCTGCACGCGGACCTGTTCCGCGAGCACAAGCTGCGGCCGCCCAAGGGAGTGCTGCTGTACGGGCCGCCCGGCTGCGGCAAGACGCTGATCGCCAAGGCGGTGGCCAACTCCCTGGCCAAGCAGATGGCGCAGCGTCGGGGTGAGGAGAAGCACACCAGCTACTTCCTCAACATCAAGGGCCCGGAGCTGCTCAACAAGTACGTCGGCGAGACCGAGCGGCACATCCGCCTGATCTTCCAGCGGGCGCGGGAGAAGGCCAGCGAGGGCACCCCCGTGATCGTGTTCTTCGACGAGATGGACTCGGTGTTCCGCACCCGCGGGTCGGGCGTGTCCAGCGACGTGGAGAACACCATCGTCCCGCAGCTGCTGTCCGAGATCGACGGCGTGGAGGGGTTGCAGAACGTCATCGTCATCGGCGCCTCCAACCGGGAGGACATGATCGACCCGGCGATCCTGCGCCCCGGCCGGCTCGACGTCAAGATCAAGATTGAGCGGCCGGACGCGGAGGCGGCCAAGGACATCTTCAGCAAGTACATCACCACCGACCTGCCGCTCCACCCCGACGATCTGGCCGAGCACGGCGGCAACCGCCAGGCGTGCGTCGAGGCGATGATCGAGGCGGCGGTGCTGCGGATGTACGCCGAGACCGAGGAGAACAAGTTCCTGGAGGTCACCTACGCCAACGGCGACAAGGAGGTCCTCTACTTCAAGGACTTCAACTCCGGCGCGATGATCCAGAACATCGTCGACCGGAGCAAGAAGATGGCCATCAAGGACTACCTGACCAACAAGAGCAAGGGACTGCGGCTGCAGCACCTGCTCGACGCGTGCATCGACGAGTTCCGAGAGAACGAGGACCTGCCCAACACCACCAACCCGGACGACTGGGCACGCATCTCCGGCAAGAAGGGCGAACGGATCGTCTACATCCGCACCCTCGTGACCGGCGGCAAGGGCGCCGAATCGGGCCGGTCCATCGACACCCTCACCAACACCGGACAGTACCTGTAACAGCGTCGATGCGCCTGCCGGCGGCGGCGCGAACCGGCCGCCGCCGGCAGGCGTGTCCGGCACGCGCGCGGTGTCGGTGTACCTGCGACAGCCCGATCCCAGTACTCTCGGCATGTGACGCGGACCAGGACGGTGCGATGACGACGCGACGGATCATGGGCACGGAGGTGGAGTACGGCATCGCCGTGCCCGGCCAGCCCGGTGCCAACCCGATGGTCACCTCCTCGCAGGTGGTCAACGCGTACGGCGCCCGGCCGGAGTTCGGCCGCGGCGGGAGAGCCCGCTGGGACTACGAGGAGGAGTCGCCGCTGCGCGACGCGCGCGGGTTCACCTACTCCGGGGTGGGCCACGACCCGGCGGACGCGCTCGCGGACGAGGACCTCGGCCTGGCCAACGTCATCCTCACCAACGGCGCCCGGCTCTACGTCGACCACGCCCACCCGGAGTACTCCACGCCCGAGGTGACCAACCCGCTGGACCTGGTGCTGTGGGACAAGGCGGGGGAGCGGGTCATGGCCGAGGCGGCACGGCGGGCCTCCGCCATGCCCAACACCGGCAACATCCAGCTGTACAAGAACAACACCGACAACAAGGGCGCCAGCTACGGCGCGCACGAGAACTACCTGATGCGCCGGCAGACCCCGTTCGCGGACATCGTCACCCACCTGACCCCGTTCTTCGTCACCCGCCAGGTGATCTGCGGCGCGGGCCGGGTCGGCATCGGCCAGGACGGCTCCCGACCCGGCTTCCAGCTGTCCCAGCGCGCCGACTTCTTCGAGGTCGAGGTCGGCCTGGAGACCACGCTCAAGCGGCCGATCATCAACACGCGTGACGAGCCGCACGCCGACGCGGACAAGTACCGCCGCCTGCACGTGATCATCGGAGACGCCAACCTGTCGGAGATCTCCACCTTCCTCAAGGCCGGCACCACCGCGTTGGTGATCACGATGATCGAGGAGAAGGCGCTGTCGGGCGACCTCAGCATCGCCGACCCGGTCACCGAGCTCAAGGCGGTCAGCCACGACCCGTCCCTGACCCACCTGCTGCGCCTGCGCGACGGGCGCAAGCTCACCGCCCTGGACGTGCAGTGGGCGTACTTCGAACGCGCGGCCGCGTTCGTGGCCGACCGGTACGGCGAGGACGTGGACCCGGTCACCGCTGACGTGCTCGCCCGCTGGGAGTACGTGCTCGACCAGCTCGGCAAGGACCCCGGCAAGCTCGCCGACCAGCTGGACTGGGTGGCCAAGCTGCGACTGCTGGAGGGCTACCGGGACCGGGAGGGGCTCAGCTGGGACTCCCACAAGCTGCAGCTGGTCGACCTGCAGTACAGCGACGTGCGTCCGGAGAAGGGGCTGTACCACCGGCTGGTGTCCCGCGGGGCGATGCAGCGGCTGTTCACCGACGAACAGGTCGCCGCCGCCATGGTGGAGCCGCCGGAGGACACCCGCGCTTACTTCCGCGGCCGGTGCCTGGCCCAGTACGCCTCCGAGGTGGTGGCGGCCAGCTGGGACTCGGTGATCTTCGACGTGGGCCGCGAGTCGCTGGTGCGGGTGCCGATGATGGAACCGGAGCGGGGCACCCGGCACCACGTCGGCGAGCTGTTCGACCGCTGCCCGTCCGCCAAGGACCTGCTGGAGGCCCTGTCGGGCGAGTAGCCGCGGCGTACCGGGGGCGCCCTGGCCCCGCACCGCACCGGCGTACCGGGCGTACGCTCCCGCCCGAACCGCACCGTCGGCCCGGGTCGTGGGCGTACGCACCACCCGTACCGCCGCCGGCGCGCGAGCGGAGGTTTCCGGTGGACGGTCCGGCCGGCACGGACCCGACGCGCGGTTCGGCCGGGGGCGAACCACGGGCAGCCGGTCACACCGGCGCGGTAAGTTTGGGCAACCACGTGGTTGGAGGAGGACAGGCATGGCTACCCGCGACACCGGAGGTCAGTCACAGGCCGGCCGCTCGCGCCGGGACGCCGAGATCGAGGAGACGCAGGCGCCAGAGGTCGACCCGGAGATCAGCGAACGCGTCGAGAAGGTCTCCGAGGAGGTCGACG
>DATGOE010000057.1:0-19048 GCA_035306365.1 Natronosporangium sp.
CGATCCTGCCGAACTTCTTCTTCATCTACCTGCAGAGCCAGACGTTCCAGAACTTCCCGTTCGGCGGCGTGGCCGTGCTGATCATGGTCGGCGTGGGCCTGGAGTCGGTCAAGCAGATCGAGAGCCAGCTCATGCAGCGCAACTACGAAGGGTTCCTCCGGTAGTGATGGTCGGCAACGGGCCCACCGTTGTCGACCGTCCCGGCCTCCGGGAGGGTAGATGAGACTGGTACTGGTCGGTCCCCCCGGCGCGGGCAAGGGTACCCAGGCGGAGTTCATCGCGGCCCACCTGTCGGTGCCGAAGATCTCCACCGGTGACATCTTCCGGGCGAACGTCGCCGCCGCCACCCCGCTGGGCGTGCGCGCGAAGGCGTACATGGAGGCCGGCCAGCTCGTCCCCGACGAGATCACCATCAACATGGTCCGGGAGCGCCTGGCCGAGCCGGACGCGTCCGACGGGTTCCTGCTCGACGGGTTCCCGCGCACGGTCCCGCAGGCGGTCGCGCTGGACAAGATGCTGGCTGACCTCGGCACCGGGCTCGATGTCGTGCTCGAGCTCGTCGTCGACGACGACGAGGTGATCCGCCGGCTGTCCGGCCGGCGCACCTGCCACGGCTGCGGGAAGGTCTGGCACGTCGACTTCGACCCGCCGCAGCGGGAGGGCGTCTGCGACCGTTGCGGCGGAGAGCTGTACCAGCGCGAGGACGACCGGCCCGAGACCATCGCGGAGCGGCTGCGGGTGTACGCGCGCGACACCGCACCGCTGGTCGACTACTACGGCGCGCAGGGCAAGCTCGTCGGCATCGACGCCACCGGGCCGGTCGAGGACGTGACCCAGCGGGCGATCGACGCTCTGCGCTCATACGGGGGATGACCGCCGAAACGGCGGGCCCGCCGGCGCCCGCAGCGCCGGCCGGGCGGAGAGGACGGGGACGACGTGCGACGCCGCATGCAGGACGACATCCAGCTCAAGACGCCGGAGCAGATCGCCCGGATGCGGGCCGCCGGCCTGGTCGTGGCGGCGGCGCTGGACGCCGCGACCCAGGCCGTCAAGCCGGGTGTCAGCACCGCGGATCTCGACGCCATCGCCGAGCAGGTCATCCGCGACGCGGGTGCGGTGCCGTCCTTCCTCGGCTACCACGGCTACCCCGCCTCCACCTGCACCTCGGTCAACGAGGAGGTCGTCCACGCGATCCCGTCGCCCCACCGGATCCTCGCCGAGGGTGACGTGATCACCATCGACTGCGGTGCCGTCCTCGACGGCTGGCACGGCGACGCCGCGGTGACGGTACCGGTCGGCGAGGTCGACCCGGAGGTGCGCCGGATGGCGTGGGTGGCCGAGGAGGCGATGTGGGCCGGGATCGCGGCCGCCGCCCGCGGGGTCCGCTCCGGCCGCGGCCGGCTGTCGGACATCTCGCACGCGGTGGAGAGCACCGTCGACCGCCTGGGGCGCGGCCGCCTGGGCCGGCGGCGGTACGGGATCGTGACCGGGTACGGCGGGCACGGCATCGGCACCGAGATGCACCAGGACCCGCACCTGCCCAACCACGGTCGACCGGGCAGGGGGCCGCGCCTGGTCCCCGGCATGGTGCTCGCGATCGAACCGATGCTGACCCTGGGCCGCCCCGACACCACCGAGCTCTCGGACGGGTGGACGGTCGTCACGGTCGACGGTTCGGTCGCGGTGCACGTCGAGCACACGTTCGCCCTCACCGAGGACGGTGCCTGGGTGCTCACCGCCGAGGACGGTGGCCGGCACCGGCTCGGCGAGCTCGCCTCGGCCGCCGCCCGGGCCGGAGCGGACGCGGTCCGGCCCGGGCCGGGGTGGCGTGGACGGCGAACCTGGCACGGGCTTCGCGCGGCCGACTAGCATGCTTTCCGTCATGACGAGCAGAGACCAGCTCCGCGCGGCGGACGCCGACCGCGAGCGGGCCGCGACCCGCCTGCACCGGGCGCTCGAGGAGGGCCGGCTGACCCTGGGTGAGCTCGACGAGCGCCTCCGGCAGGTCTACGCTGCGAAGACCTTCGGCGACCTGGACCGGATCCTGGCCGACCTGCCCGATACGGTGCCGGCGGAGCACAGCGAGGTGGCGGTGTCGAAGGCTCGCTCCGCGGTGCCGCCGTCGCGACACGAGTCGAACCCGAGACTGCCCGCGTGGCTGTCGCTGCTGTGGCGGCTGTGGCTGGTCGCCGTGCTTGTCAACGTGGCGATCTGGTTCGTGGTCAGCATCGTCACCGGCAACCTCGTCTACTTCTGGCCGATCTGGGTCGCCGGCCCGTGGGCGGTGGTCAACGTCGGCCTCATGATCCTCTTCCCGCCCGGCCGCCGCACCTGACGCGGCCCCGGTTGGCGGTCGGCGCTCGGTACGCGTACACTATCTGACTGGCGCACAGCGCCCGCTGCGGCGTGCGACCGTTCGTCCGGATCCGCATTCGTAGTCGGCCGTGACGCTGTGTGCCAAGAACGGCTGGTGGTTCCGCACGGGACCGGCGGCCGCAGGCTGGGTCACGAGTCAGGTAGTGGAGGATATGCCGAAGAAGGACGGGGCCATCGAGATCGAGGGCCGGGTGGTGGAGCCGCTCCCGAACGCCATGTTCCGGGTGGAGCTCGCCAACGGTCACAAGGTCCTGGCCCACATCAGCGGCAAGATGCGGCAGAACTACATCCGCATCCTGCCCGAGGACCGGGTCGTCGTGGAGCTGTCCCCGTACGACCTGACCCGCGGGCGGATCGTCTACCGGTACAAGTGACCCCAGCTGCCAGTTCACCGCGACCGACTAGGGCACAGCGTGAAAGTCAAGCCGAGCGTCAAGAGGATCTGCAGCAACTGCCGGGTGATCCGCCGGCACGGCCGGGTCATGGTCATCTGCAGCGACCCGCGCCACAAGCAGCGTCAGGGGTGACGCTCGGTGTCGTCGCCGCCGGCGCGACGTACCGGGTACGGCTCCGTCGCGGGCGGCACCACGGGACCTCACAACTGAACAGACACCACTCGCGCCGGACCAGCGGTCCGGCGGCTCACCCCTTGCGGGGTCGCGGGGAGTCCGTTCCCCGCACCAGGGCTCTTCCCCACCACGGGCCGCGGCCCGTGGCCCACCCCCGGACGGAGGCCGGGGCCCGCCGCGCGGCGGGACGGGAAGGGCGGAGACCTCCGGTAGGACATGAAGGCAGGACAGCATGGCACGGCTAGTCGGGGTTGACCTCCCCCGCGACAAGCGGACGGAGGTCGCGCTCACGTACATCTTCGGGGTCGGCAGGACCCGCGCCCGCGAGACGCTCGCGGCCACCGGGGTCGACCCGGACAAGCGGGTGCGCGACCTGACCGACGAGGAGCTCATCCGGCTCCGTGACCACCTGGAGGCCAACTACCGGCTGGAGGGTGACCTGCGCCGGGAGGTCGCCGCGGACATCCGGCGCAAGATTGAGATCGGCTGCTACCAGGGCATCCGGCACCGCCGGGGCCTGCCGGTGCGGGGACAGCGGACCCGCACGAACGCGCGCACCCGCAAGGGACCCAAGCGCACCGTCGCCGGGAAGAAGAAGGCACGCAAGTAAGCGGTAAGAAGGAGCGCACAGACACATGCCGCCGAAGGCACGCAGCGGGACCGGCACGAAGAAGGTCCGGCGCAAGGAACGCAAGAACGTCGCCCACGGGCACGCCCACATCAAGAGCACCTTCAACAACACCATCGTGTCGATCACCGACCCGGCCGGTGCCGTCATCGCGTGGGCGTCCTCGGGGCAGGTCGGGTTCAAGGGGTCCCGCAAGTCGACACCCTTCGCGGCCCAGCTCGCCGCCGAGGCGGCGGCGCGTCGTGCCATGGAGCACGGCATGCGCAAGGTCGACGTGTTCGTCAAGGGTCCCGGGTCCGGCCGGGAGACGGCGATCCGCTCGCTGCAGGCGGCCGGCCTGGAGGTGGGTACGATCTCCGATGTCACTCCGCAGCCGCACAACGGCTGCCGTCCGCCGAAGCGGCGTCGGGTCTGAGAGCGGGGAAGCGAGACGATGGCGCGATACACAGGTGCTGACTGCCGCCGCTGCCGGCGGGAGAAGATGAAGCTCTTCCTGAAGGGCAGCAAGTGCGACAGCCCGAAGTGCCCGTTCGAGTCCCGGTCGTTCCCGCCGGGCCAGCACGGCCGCGGGCGCACCAAGGAGACCGAGTACCTGCTGCAGCTGCGGGAGAAGCAGAAGGCGCGCCGAGTCTACGGGGTGCTGGAGAAGCAGTTCCGCCGGTACTACGAGGAGGCGAACCGCCGTCCGGGCAAGACCGGCGAGGCGCTGCTGCAGATCCTCGAGTCGCGCCTCGACAACGTCGTGTACCGGGCCGGTTTCGCCAAGTCCCGGGACATGGCCCGCCAGCTCGTCCGGCACGGCCACTTCCTCGTCAACGGCGAGCGGGTGGACATCCCGTCCTACCGGGTGTCCCCGCACGACATCATCGAGGTGCGTGAGTCGTCGCGGAACCTGACGCCGTTCCTGGTGGCGCAGGCGGAGGCGGGCACCCGGCCGGTGCCGGCCTGGCTGGAGGCGATCCCGAGCCAGATGAAGATCCTGGTCCATTCCCTGCCGTCCCGGCGTGTCATCGACACACCGGTCCAGGAGCAGCTCATCGTGGAGCTCTACTCGAGGTAACACCCGGGCGTGCCCGGGCTTCCCCGTCCGGCTGGAGAGCACCGACCGGACGGGCCCGTTCGGACGTCATATGGCGGGCGTCCCGACACAAGGAGAGATACCGTGCTCATCACCCAGCGACCGACCCTCACCGAAGAGCCGATCAGCGACACCAGGTCTCGGTTCATCATCGAGCCCCTCGAGCCGGGCTTCGGCTACACGCTCGGCAACTCGCTGCGGCGCACCCTGCTGAGCTCGATCCCGGGTGCGGCCGTCACGTCCATCAAGATCGACGGTGTGCTGCACGAGTTCACCACCATCCCGGGCGTCAAGGAGGACGTCGTCGAGCTGGTCCTCAACGTCAAGGAGCTGTGCGTCAGCTCCGAGCACGATGAGCCGGTGAGCATGTACCTGCGCAAGCAGGGCCCCGGCGAGGTCACCGCGGGCGACATCCAGCCGCCGGCCGGCGTGACGGTCCACAACCCGGAGCTGAAGCTGGCCACCCTCAACGGCAAGGGCCGGCTCGACATGGAGTTCACCGTCGAGCGGGGGCGCGGCTACGTGTCCGCCGCCCAGAACAAGCAGCCCGGGGCGGAGATCGGTCGGATCCCGGTGGACTCGATCTACTCGCCGGTGCTGAAGGTGACCTACCGGGTGGAGGCCACCCGGGTCGAGCAGCGCACCGACTTCGACAAGCTGATCATCGACGTCGAGACGAAGCCGTCGATCAGCCCGCGCACCGCGCTGGCGTCCGCCGGCTCCACGCTGGTGGAGCTGTTCGGGCTGGCGCGGGAGCTGGACGAGACCGCCGAGGGCATCGACATCGGCCCGTCGCCGCAGGACGCCCAGCTCGCCGCCGACCTGGCGCTGCCCATCGAGGAGCTGGACCTCACCGTGCGGTCCTACAACTGCCTCAAGCGGGAGGGCATCGACACGGTGGGCGAGCTGATCAGCCGTACCGAGGCCGACCTGCTCGACATCCGCAACTTCGGGCAGAAGTCCATAGACGAGGTCAAGATGAAGCTCGCCGCCATGGGGCTGAGCCTGAAGGACTCCGCTCCGGCGTTCGACCCGTCCGCGGCGGTGAGCGCCTACGGCGAGATCGACCCGAACGCCCCCACCGGCTTCGGTGACGACGAGCCGGAGGAAGACGTCCGGGAGACCGAGCAGCTGTAGCACCGCCGCGGCACCGCGACGTGCCGCCCCGAACCGCAAGGAGCACCGACCATGCCGTCACCAACCAAGGGCCCCCGTCTTGGTGCCGGTCCGGCCCACGAGCGGCTGATGCTCGCCAACCTCGCCACCTCGCTGTTCCGGCACCGCCGGATCACCACGACCGAAGCGAAGGCGAAGCGGCTGCGGCCGTTCGCGGAGCAGCTCATCACCAAGGCGAAGCGGGGCACGCTGCACGCCCGCCGGCAGGTGCTCACGGTGGTACGCGACCGCGACGTGAGCACGGCGCTGTTCGACGAGATCGGACCCAGCTACGCCAACCGTCCGGGCGGCTACACCCGGATCGTGAAGCTGGGCCCGCGCCGGGGTGACGGTGCCCGCATGGCGATCATCGAGCTGGTGGAGCCGATGCCCGAGCAGGCGGGTCGGCGCGCGGCCGGTGATCGCGCGTCGCGGCGTCAGGCCGCCCGGCAGGAGGCGGTGGAGGCGCTCGCCGGTGGAGCGGACGAGACACCCGAGGGCGCCGGCGAGGCGCGGGCTAGCGCCTCCACCGCGGACGCCGACGACTCCGCATCCAGCGACGAGTCCGGGGAGGAGCCCGCCGGCGGCGACGACTCAGCGAGCGCCGGCAAGGCGTGACCGGCGCGCCGGCGTCCCAGGTCCGGGTACGGCTGGACCTCGCGTACGACGGCACGGACTTCCACGGCTGGGCGCCGCAACCGCAGCGCCGTACCGTGGCCGGGGTGCTGACCGACGCGCTCGGTCGGGTGTTCGGTCCCGGCGCGGTGAGCGGGTTGACCGTGGCCGGACGCACGGACGCCGGCGTGCACGCGACCGGGCAGGTCTGCCACGTCGACCTCCCCGACGACGGGTGGCGGCGGTTCGGCGACACGCTGGTGCGCCGGCTCGCCGGTCTCCTCCCGCCCGACGTCAGGGTCACCGCCGCCGCGGCCGTGCCGGCGGAGTTCGATGCCCGGTTCTCGGCGCTGGCGCGCCGCTACCGGTACCGGGTGGGCGACGCGCCGTACGGCGTCGACCCGCTGCAGCGCCGGTACACGCTCGCCTGGCCACGGCCGTTGGACGTGGCCAGGATGAGCGAGGCCGGGGCGGGGCTCATCGGGGAGCACGACTTCGCCGCCTTCTGCCGGCGACGTGAGGGCGCCACGACCATCCGTACCCTCACCCGGCTGGACTGGCACCGCGACGCCGACGGCGTGCTGGTCGCCACGGTGGTCGCGGACGCGTTCTGCCACTCCATGGTGCGCAGCCTGGTCGGTGCGATGCTCGCGGTGGGAGACGGCCGGCGTCCTGTCATGTGGCCACGGGAGCTGCTGTCGCGCGGCGCCCGGGCCGGAGAGGTGCAGGTCGCGCCGCCGCACGGGTTGATCCTCGTGGGCGTGGACTACCCCGCCACGCCCGAGCAGTGGGCGGCACAGGCCCGCCTCGCCCGGCGCCGCCGGGCATGAGCCGGGGTCCGGCACGGCGACGGGGCCGGTGACGGGTCCCGGCGGGACGGGGTCCCGGCGACGGGTTCAGCCGCCGTCCGGCGACGGTGAGGGCTGCGGCGAGCCGCTCGCGCTGGGGGCGGTGGCCCGGGCCTCCAGCACCCCGGTACGCAGGTGCACCTCGACCATGTCCCAGATGATGAGCTGCGCGTACCGGTCGTCGTCGGCGGTGAAGTTGGTCCCGTCCGCCTTGGCGACCACCGCGTAGAGGAGGTAGTGCCCGCGGTAGTCCCAGCCCAGGCGGGTCTCGGAGATCATGATCGGCTCGGTGCCCTCGCCGGCGAGCAACCCGACGAACCGGCCGGTCTGCTCGTCGACGATCGGCGGGATCTCCTCGTACGCCCGTAGGGCCTCGTCCCGGGTCGCCAGGTTGAAGATCCCGGTGGTGACGAGGAACTGGTCGTTGGGCGAGCGCAGCGTCGCCCGGACCACCTGGGCGCAGTCCAGGTCGGCCAGCAGGTCGGCCAGGGCGTCGGCCACCGCCACCGAGCAGTCCTCCGTGGCCTCGGTGCCGAGGACGCGGTACGGGTTCTCGTCGGCGTTGATGACGACCCGGTCGTCGGGGAAGACCTCGTCCACGGTGAGCGGCTCCGGGTCCGCCTCCCGGGAGCTGATGTCCCGCACGGGTGCGCTGGACGGGTCGCCCTGACCGTGGTCGGCGTTGCCGGCGAGCTCGTCCTCGAACACCCGCCAGGAGAACAGGCCGCAGACGACGAGCACCGCCACGGCGGCGACCGCCGCGATGACCATGTGCCAGCGCCGTACCCACCGCGCCGGTTCGGTGGCCGGGCCCGGGACGATGGTGGTCGTCGTGGTCGTGGTGGTCGAGGGCTCCGCCCGGAGCCGCCCGGGGTCGGTGTGGCGTTGAGGGTCGGGACCGGCCGGTCGCCGCGTCGGCGGTCCCGGAGGCGCCGGCGTCGGGTGCGCCGGTGACAGCGCGCGTGGCACCGCCGTCGGCGGGGCGTCCGGGTGTGCCGGTGACGCCGGACGCGCCGGCGCCGGGTGTGCCGGTGAGTCCACGTGTGCCGGTGAGTCCAGGTGTGCCGGTGCCGCGGGGCGCGGCCCGGCGGCCGGAGGAGGTGGGGACGGCGAGGCGGGGGCCGGTGGGGTCGCGCCGGGCCGCGCCGGGGCCACCTGAGGGATCAGCGCGGTGGGCGACGCGACCGGTGGCACGGGCACGGGTCCGTCCCGCCGGCCCGGCTCCGGCCGCTGTGAGGGTCGCCGGCCCGACTCCGCCGTCGGCGGTGGTGGCGGGGCGGGCCGGGGTGGGTAGGGACCCGGGCGTGGCCGGTCGTCGGACGGGGCCGCGTGCCGTCCGGTCCGGTCGGTCCCGCTGTCCGGCTCCCTGGCCGCGTGCCGTGCTCCCGGCGACCCGGCGTGAGCGCCGCGGTCCGGCCACCCGACGCGAGCGGCGGGCCGGTCGGGCGCGGGGACACGCGTGCCGCGGCGCCACCGGGCCGGGGGCTCAGGGTCGTCGGGTGAGTTCCAGCCAGCCGGGTCCCGGTCCGCCACGTCGGGCACGGCCCGGCGGCGACGCCGTGGCGGGCCGGTGGGTCCGTCGGGGGGGCCGGTGGGTCGGTCGGGCGGGCCGGTGGGTCGGTCGGGCACGTTCCAGCCGGACGGCTCACGCGCTCCGCCACCCGACAGCTTCCAGCCGGAGGGCGGGCCGGGTCCGTCGGGCGCGTTCCAGCCGGAGGGCTCGTCGCCCGTCCCATCCGGGGAGTTCCACCCGCCGGCTCCCGGGTCCACCCCGTCCGGGGAGTTCCAGTCGGCGGGCTCGTCGTCGAGGTCCCGGCGGCGCCGGGACCGGGACGGGCCGGGCGGCGGTCCCGGCCGGTGGGTGGACGGCCAACCGTCCGCCCCCCCGCCCGTCCCGTCGCTCATGCCGGCAAGCGTAACGGATGCCGCCGTCGGCCCCGTGCTCGCGCGCCGGAACGGACCCGCGGGTGGACGAGTGCAGTCCCGGTCGCCCGCGGCTGCGGCGTACCGACATACTGCCTGGGTGGATCACTACTTCTCCCCGGCCCCGTCGGGCCCGGAGGAGCGGCGTACGGTCCGGTTCCGCGTCGCGGGCCGCGAGTTCCGGCTGTCGACGGCGGCCGGCGTCTTCTCCGCCGACCGCCTCGATCCGGGCACCGCGGTGCTGCTGCGCAAGGCGGCGCTGCCCTCCGCCGGGGAGACCGGACCCCTGCTGGACCTCGGGTGCGGGTACGGCCCGATCGCGTGCGTCCTGGCGACCGTGGCACCCTCCGCCACCGTGTGGGCGGTGGACGTCAACGCCCGTGCCCGTCAGCTCGCCGCTGAGAACGCCGAGGCGCTGGGGGTCGCCGACCGGGTACGGGTGTGCGCGCCGGAGGAGGTCCCCGCCGGCGTCCGCTTCTCGCAGATCTGGAGCAACCCTCCGGTACGCGTGGGCAAGGCGGAGCTGCACCGGATGCTCGACACCTGGCTTCCGCGCCTGGCTCCCGACGGTGTGGCGTGGCTCGTGGTCGCGCGCAACCTCGGCGGTGACTCGCTGCAACGGTGGCTGGCGGACTCGGGCTGGACCGTGGTGCGGCACGCCAGCCAGAAGGGCTACCGGGTGCTGCGGGTCACCCGGGCCTGACCGGCCGTGCCGGAACCCGACGGTGACCCGCTGCGGCCGGCGCAACCGCCTCCGGGGCCACCCACCGCGGGACGGGATGCGCGGCGGCACCAGGCCACGGCCCGGCCACCGCGCCCGGTCCGGGCCGACGTAGGGTCGGACTGTGAACCACGTCGCGCCGGATGATCTCGCGCCGTTGCTGGCCGACTGGCCGGTGGAGCGGGTCGCGGCCGGGGCGACCGGACCGGCCGGCACCCTGGCGGTCGGGGGTGACCCGACCTGGCAGGTCCGCATCGCGTCGGTCAGCAAGCTCCTGGTCGGGCTGGCGGCACTGGTCGCGGTCGAGGAGGGCGCCATCGCGCTGGACGAGCCGGCCGGACCCGAGGGCTCGACGGTGGCGCACCTGCTCGCGCACGCCTCCGGGCTGGCGTTCGACAAGGACGTCGTGCTGGCGGCTCCGGGACACCGGCGCATCTACTCCAACGTCGGCATCGAGAAGTTCGCCGAGCACCTGGCCGCCCGTACCGGGACGGCGTTCGGCGACTACCTGCGCGAGGCGGTGACCGGCCCGCTGGGCATGCGGCACACGGTCCTGCGGGGATCCCCCGCGCACCACATCTGTTCCACCGTCGACGATCTGCTGCGGTTCGGCCGCGAGCTGCTGCGCCCGACGCTGGTCGCGCCGGAGACCCTGGCGATGGCCACCTCCGTCCACTTCCCCGAGCTGGCCGGCATCCTGCCCGGGGTGGGACGGTTCGACCCCAACCCGTGGGGCCTCACCTTCGAGGTGCGCGGTGGCAAGTCACCGCACTGGACCGGTCACCGGAACTCCGCCCGCACGTTCGGCCACTTCGGCGGGTCGGGGACGTTCCTGTGGGTCGACCCCGAGCACGAGCTGGCGTGCGTGGCGCTCACCGGTCGGGAGTTCGGACCGTGGGCGCTGGAGGTCTGGCCGCCGTTCAGCGATGCCGTGCTCCAGCGGTACGCCGGTCGTTGACCCGGGTCGTCGAGCCACCGGGAGCGGTGGACGGGCCGTCGGTGTCCGGGCACGACAGACCATCACGCTGCGTGTGCACTCCGCCGCGTCTTGGCGGCGGCCCGCCGCTGGCGTATGGTGAGTGGCGGAAGACCCACGGGAGCCCGGTGGACCGGGCTGAGAGGGGGGCGGCGTAGCCCCCGACCGTAGAACCTGATCCGGGTAATGCCGGCGCAGGGAGAAGGAGGCGGCGGTGGCACCGCTGGCACGGTTGCACCTCATCACCGACACCCGACCGGGCCGGGACGCGTTACGGACGATCGCCGCCGCACTGGCCGCCGGCGCGCCGTTGGTGCAGGTACGGGTGGAGGACGGCACCACCGACCGGGAGGCGTACGAGTTCGCCGTCCGCGTCCGGGAGCTGTGCGACGAGCACGGCGCCACCTGCCTGGTCAACGACCGGGTCGACGTCGCCCTGGCGGCCGGCGCGGCCGGCGCGCACGTCGGCGACGACGACCTGCCGGTGGCGGCCGCTCGCCGGGTCCTCGGACCGGCGGCCGTGCTCGGTGCCACCTGCCGGGACCCGGCCGCGGCGGCCGAGGCGGTGGCCGCCGGCGCCAGCTACCTCGGGGTCGGGCCGGCGTTCGCCACCGCCACCAAGCCCGGGCTGCCGGAACCGATCGGCGTCGACGGGGTGGGCGCCGTGGCGGCGGCCGTACCCGGGACACCGGTCGTCGCGATCGGCGGGGTCACCGCCGAGCGGGTGCCGTCGCTGCTGGCCGCCGGCGCGTACGGCGTGGCGGTGGTCGGCGCGGTCAGCGACGCGGCCGACCCGGCGGAGGCGACCCGCCGGCTCCTGGCGGCGCTCGGGGGCACGCCGTGACCGCCACCGGCACCGGCCGGCCCGACGTGGTCGTGGTCGGCGGCGGTGTGATCGGACTGTCGGTGGCGTGGCGGTGCGCCCAGCGGGGGATGCGCGTGACCGTCCACGACCCCCGGCCGGGCAGTGGCGCCTCATCGGTCGCGGCCGGGATGCTCGCGCCGGTCAGTGAGGCGTACTTCAACGAGCCCGACCTCACCGCGCTCATGGTGGCCTCGGCCGGGCTGTGGCCCGGGTTCGCCGCCGAGCTGGCCGAGCACGGTGACATCGGCTACCGCACCGACGGCACGCTGGTGGTGGCGCTGACCGCCGACGACCTGGCCGCCGCGTCCCGCCTGTGGCGGTACCAGGCGTCGCTGGGCCTGCCGGTGGCCGAGCTGTCGGCCGGCGCGATGCGGGAGGCCGAACCGGTGCTGCATCCCAGGATCCGGCGGGGTGCGCGGGTGGAGGACCACCAGGCCGACCCGCGGCGGCTGGTGGCGGTGCTGCGGACCGCGGCCGAGGCGGCCGGGGTCCGGGTCGACCCGCACCCGGTCGCCTCGCTTTCCGATGTGGACGCGGGCACCGTGGTGGTCGCCGCCGGTACCGGCACCGCGCGGCTCACCGGCCTGCCGGTGCGGCCGGTCAAGGGACAGCTGCTGCGGTTGCGGGCACCCGACGGCGTACCCGGGTTCCGGCACGTGATCCGCGGCTACGCCGACGGCCGCCGGGTCTACCTGGTGCCGCGGCGGGACGGCGAGGTGGTGGTCGGTGCCACCGAGGAGGAGCGCACCGACGACCTGCCCACCGCCGGTGCCGCGCTGGAGCTGTTGCGCGCCGCCACCGACCTGGTGCCGGAGCTGAGCGAGTACGAGCTGGCCGAGGTGTGCGTGGGGCACCGGCCCGGCACCCCGGACAACGGCCCGATCGTCGGGCGGTGGCGGGACGGAGTGGTGGTCGCGGGCGGGCACTACCGGCACGGGATCCTGCTGGCGCCGGTCACCGCGGACGCGGTGGCCGAGCTGGTCGCCGCGGGTGGGACGCCGGCGGTGATGGCGCCGTTCTCGCCGTCCCGGTTCTCCGCCGCCACGGAGGAGGAGGAGGAGTCGTGATCGTCGTCAACGGACAGCCGCGTGACCTGCCGGACGGCACCGCGCTGGCCGACCTGGTCGCCGACCTCGTCGGGGACGGCTCCGGCCGGGGCGTGGCGGTCGCCGTCAACGGTGACGTGGTGCCGCGGGCGTCGTGGGCGGCCACGCGACTCGCCGCCGGCGACCGGGTCGAGATCCTCACCGCGACCCAGGGAGGGTGACGATGGACGTACCGGCGGGCGCCGCACCGGCCGACGACGCCCTGGTCATCGCCGGGCAGCGGCTCGGCTCGCGGCTGATCCTCGGCACCGGCGGGGCGCACAGCCTGGTGGCGCTGGAGCGGGCCATCCGCGCCAGCGGCACCGAGCTGGTGACCGTGGCGCTGCGCCGGGTGGAGCCGGGAGCGCCCGGCGGGCTGGTCGAGCTGATCGAGCGGTGCGGGGTGCGGGTGCTGCCGAACACGGCCGGCTGCTACACGGCGACCGAAGCGGTGAAGGTGGCGCACCTGGCCCGGGAGGCGTTCGGCACGGACTGGGTGAAGCTGGAGGTGATCGGCGACGATCGCACCCTGCTGCCGGACGCGGTGGAGCTGGTCGCCGCCGCCCAGCGGCTCGTCGACGACGGGTTCACCGTGCTGCCGTACACCAACGACGACCCCGTCCTCGCCCGCCGGCTCGCCGACGCCGGCTGCGCGGCGGTGATGCCGGCCGGCTCGCCGATCGGCTCCGGTCTGGGGATCAGCAACCCGCACCACATCCGCCTGATCCGCGAGGCCGTGGACGTGCCGGTGATCCTCGACGCCGGCATCGGCACCGCCTCGGACGCGGCGCTGGCGATGGAGCTCGGATGCGACGGGGTGCTGCTGGCCAGCGCCGTCACGCGGGCCGAGGACCCGGAGCGGATGGCACTGGCGATGCGGCACGCGGTGGTCGCCGGCCGGCTGGCCGCTACCGCCGGGCGTATCCCCCGGCGCTTCTACGCGCTGGCCTCCACTCCCGACGAGGGACGGCCGGACCTGTGACGCCGGCGACCGGCCGCGATCCGGCCACCGCCCCGGCGGCCGGGTCGGCGGTGCCGGGGGTGCGGACGCCGTCCGGTGTGGTGGTGGTGACCGACCGGCGGCAGGCGGTCGCCCCGCTGCCCCGGCAGGTGGCGGCGGCGGTCGCCGGCGGCGCCCGGTGGGTGCTGCTGCGGGAGAAGGACCTGCCGGCGCGGGAGCGCGCGGCCCTGGCCGACCGGTTGCGGGAGGTGCTGGCTCCGCACGGCGGCCGGTTGATCGTCGCCGGGCCGGACCCGCTGGGCGGGGACGCGGTCCACCTCGCCGCCGGCGACCCGGCCCCGGCCCCGGACACGGGCCTGCTCGTCGGCCGGTCGTGCCACGGTGCGGCCGACCTGGACCGGCTGACCGTTGAGCACTACGTGACCGTGTCCCCGGTCTTCGCCAGCGCCTCCAAGCCCGGGTACGGCCCGCCGCTGGGCCCGGACGGCCTGGCGTACCTGTGCCGGCGTACGCGCCGGCCGGTGCTCGCCCTGGGCGGGGTCGAGACGCCGCAGCGGGCGGCGGCCTGTGTGGCCGCCGGTGCGGCCGGCGTGGCGGTCATGGGCGCGGTGATGCGCGCGGAGGACCCGGCGGCCGTGGTGGCCGGCCTGTGCCGCGCGGTGGAACGAGACGGACCCGACAGTGAGGGGAGACCAGCATGAACGCTCGTCGCAAGGTGTACGTGACCGGGCCGCGTCCGGACATCCGGGTGCCGTTCACCGAGGTGGAGCTCAGCGGCGACCACCCGCCGGTACGGCTCTACGACACCTCGGGTCCGGGCAGCGACCCGGAGAAGGGCTTACCGCCGCTGCGCGGCGGCTGGATCGCCGAACGGGGCGATGTGGCGCCGGTGCGCGGCGCGGGTACGCCGCTGGCGGCCGCCGACGGGAAGCCGGTGACCCAGCTCGCGTACGCGCGGGCCGGGGTGATCACCCCGGAGATGCAGTTCGTGGCGGTGCGCGAGGGGATGGACCCGGAGGTGGTGCGCCAGGAGGTGGCGGCCGGCCGGGCGGTGCTGCCGGCCAACGTCAACCACCCGGAGAGCGAACCGATGATCATCGGGAAGCGGTTCCTGGTAAAGGTCAACGCGAACATCGGCACCTCCGCGGTGACCTCGTCGATCGCCGAGGAGGTGGAGAAGCTCACCTGGGCGACGAGGTGGGGTGCGGACACGGTCATGGACCTGTCGACCGGCAAGCGCATCCGCGAGACCCGGGAGGCGATCATCCGCAACTCTCCGGTGCCGGTCGGGACGGTGCCGATCTACGAGGCGTTGGAGAAGGTCAAAGGGGACCCGACGAAGCTGTCGTGGGAGGTCTACCGGGACACCGTCATCGAGCAGGCCGAGCAGGGTGTGGACTACATGACCGTGCACGCCGGGGTGCTGCTGCGGTACGTACCGATGGCGGTCGACCGGGTCACCGGCATCGTCTCCCGGGGCGGGTCCATCATGGCCGCCTGGTGCCTGGCCCACCACGAGGAGAACTTCCTCTACACCCACTTCGCCGAGCTGTGCGAGATCTTCGCCCGGTACGACGTGACGTTCTCACTCGGCGACGGGCTGCGCCCCGGCTCGATCGCCGACGCCAACGACGAGGCGCAGCTGGCCGAGCTGAAGACCCTGGGCGAGCTGACGAAGGTGGCGTGGGACCACGGGGTCCAGGTCATGATCGAGGGACCGGGTCACGTCCCCATGCACAAGATCAAGGAGAACGTGGACCTGCAGCAGGAGTGGTGCCACGAGGCGCCGTTCTACACCCTCGGCCCGCTGGCCACGGACATCGCCCCGGCCTACGACCACATCACCTCGGCGATCGGCGCGGCGATGATCGCCATGTACGGCACGGCGATGCTGTGCTACGTGACCCCCAAGGAGCACCTCGGCCTGCCCGACCGCGACGACGTGAAGGCCGGCGTGATCGCGTACAAGATCGCGGCACACGCCGCCGACCTCGCCAAGGGCCACCCGCAGGCGCAGGCGTGGGACGACGCCCTGAGCCGGGCGCGGTTCGAGTTCCGCTGGGAGGACCAGTTCAACTTGGCGCTGGACCCCGACACCGCCCGGGCGTACCACGACGAGACGCTCCCGGCGGAGCCGGCCAAGACCGCCCACTTCTGCTCCATGTGCGGGCCGAAGTTCTGCTCGATGCGGATCACGCAGGATCTCAAGAAGTACGCCGACGCCCACGGCGTGTCGGTGGCCGAGGCGGCCCGCGTGGGGATGCGGGAGAAGTCGCAGGAGTTCGTGGACGCCGGCGGTCGTGTCTACCTGCCGGTGAGCTGAGCCGCCGGCCGTGCGCCGGGGTCCTCACCGGACCCCGGCGCACGGCCGGTCCGGGCCCGGTGGTGTCGGGTCCGGGGTCCTCCTCGCGTCCCGGGTCCGGGGCGGTCACCGGGCCGGAGGGCGGGCGGGTCCGCGCGGCCGGGCGCTTCCCGGCAGGGTCAGCCGTCGTCGGCGGAGCGGCCGTACGGCCCGGACAGCCGGAGCTCGGGGTTGAAGTCCAGGTCGCCGGCGAGGACCTGCGGGTCGCGCCGCAGCCGGCGCCGCCCGCCGCCACCGGTGCGGAGCTCCGGGGCGTCGTCCTGCCCCCCGGCCAGCGACCGGACCCAGTCCACGTGCTCCGCCTCGTGCTCCGGCGGTGCCTCGTCGCCACGGCGCTGCCGTTCGCGGTCCTCGCGGCCGCGTCGCTGGTCGTCACCGCCTCGCCCGTCGCTCGCCCGCGGGTCACCGTCGTCCCCACGGCGGTCCCTGCGGCGCCACCACCCGCGGCGCCGCGGAACCGGCCCGGTGTCCTCCGGCACGGCACCGGTGGCACCCACCGGGCCGCTCTCCGGTGCCTGCGGCTGCTCCACCGGCCTCTCCGGCTCCCCGGCGGGCCGTCCGGTGGTGTCCGCCGGTGACTCACGCTGCCTTGGTGCCGGAGACGGGGGTGTCGTCGCCGGCGGAAGGGGCGTCGCCGCCGGCGCAAGCGGGGTCTCCGGCCGCACCGCCCGTGGCTGGGGCTTCTCCGAGGTCGCCGGCGGGGCGACCGCGGCCGGTACGGTGCCGGTGGCCCCGGACACGGGCGTGGAGCCGAGGGGCGGGGTCGGCGTGGGTGACGCGGTCGGAGGCGTCGGCGGTGCCGGAACCGACCGCGGGCCGGTCCCGGACGCCCCCGTCCCACCGGCCACCTCTGTCCCTCCGGTCCGGGCCGGCCCACTGCCCGGACCGTCGTCGACCGGCCGGCGCCACGGTGGCGGCGTGACCGGGTCCGGAAGGACCGACGACCCGGCGTCGTCCGGCCCGGGCTGGGCAGGGTACGCGGGCGGAGTGTCGTCCGGCCCGGGACCGACCGGGTACCCGGGCAGACCGTAGGCCCCGGCGCGGCCGTACCCCGGTGGCGGCGGGACGGCACCCTCCCGCTCGTCGGGCGGCCGCGGTGCGGTGGTCAGGCCGGGAGGCTGCGGTGCGGTGGTCAGGCCGGCCGCGGTGGCGGGACCGGGCGGCGGCGTGGTGGCCGCGTACGGCCCGGCCGCCTCGACGGTGTACGGCCCGCCCGGTGCGGCGGCGTACGGGTCCGGCCACTCGACCTCGGGCTCCGGGTGCGGGCGCCGGAACGCCACCACGACCACCGCGCCGAGCAGTCCCGCCGCGATCGAGATCATGGCCCCGGCGAACGCCGCGGCCTGCACCGCGTCGCTGCCGCCGCCCGGCGGGGCGACGAGGTAGGCCAGGGCCAGCAGCACCGGACCGGCCGCGCCGGACAGGATCGTGCGCACCGCCGGCAGTCCCAGGCTGCGGGCCGCGGCCGCCACCGCCACCCCGACGACCAGCGCGACCAGGGGCGGGCTGAGCACCGCCGCGCCCCGGCGGGCTCCCCCGCCGAAGACCCCGAGGTCCAGGACCCCGAGGCGGACCAGCGCCGGCGGCGCGGACGGCCCCAGCGTGGGCACGACCGACACGAGCGCCACCAGCCACACCACGGCGACCAGGGCGGCCACGCTCACCGCCACCACCCGGACGCTCAGGACGCTCACCGCCGCCAGGACGCCCACGACCAGTCCGAGCAGGGCGGCCAGCGCCGCCTCCAGCGCCGGGTCGGCGCCGGCGAGCTCCGCCTGCCGGGCGGGCAGGGCGGCGAGCACGAGGGCCGGCGCCGCGCCGAGACCCGCCGCCAGCGACACCGCGATCCGGTGCCCCAGCTCCAGCCGGCGGAACCCCCCGGCGAGCCGGTGCGCCGTCCACACCCCGCCCACCGCGCCCGCCATGACCGCCAGCGCGGCGACCCACGCCACCCAGGTCAGCTGGGTCGCCCAGGTCCCTCCGGGCGGGAACTCCCGCCGGAACCGCAGGATCTGCAGCCCGTAGGCCACCCCGAACTGGACGGCTCCCGCCATGGCCGCCACACCCGCGGAGGTGGCCAGCACCCGGCCCCACGCGCGCGTGAGGACCATCGCGGCGGCCACGACGCGCGGCCGGCCACGGGGGCGGGGCGCCGCATCTTGCGCCATGCCGGGCAGGTTACGACCAGCGCGGTCCGCACGCCACCCCCGGGTGGCGCCTGTGGAGCCGACGTGTGGGCACCGCTGCACCCCCGGTCCGGCCGGTATCCGCACGGGCGGAAGCCGGTGGTCCGGGACGGTGCGCTATGCTTGCGGATCGTGCGTTCCGCCGTGGTTGGCGGCCGGGCCCCGGCAGCGGCGGACCGGTCCCACGTCATACCGTTCAACGAGGCAAGGTAGACCTGTGCGTACCTACAGCCCGAAGCCGGGCGACATCACGCGTCAGTGGTACGTGATCGACGCCGCTGACGTGGTCCTGGGGCGCCTGGCGACCCAGGCGGCGACCCTGCTGCGTGGCAAGCACAAGCCGATCTTCGCGCCGCACGCCGACACCGGCGACTACGTGATCGTGGTGAACGCCGCCAAGGTGGCGCTGACCGGCAACAAGCGGCGCGACAAGGTGTTGTACCGGCACTCCGGTTACCCGGGCGGCCTCAAGCGGACCCGCTACGAGGAGCTGCTGAGCAAGCGGCCGGAGCGGGCGGTCCAGCTCGCCGTGAAGGGCATGCTGCCCCACAACAAGCTGGGCCGGAAGCTGCTGCGCAAGCTCAAGGTGTACGCCGGACCGGACCACCCGCACGCCGCACAGCAGCCGGTTCCGTTCGAGATCAAGAAGTCCGCGAGCTGAGGCGGGCGGAGGATTCATGACCGAGAGCACCGTGGCGCC
>DATGOE010000058.1:0-20440 GCA_035306365.1 Natronosporangium sp.
GTCCTGAGCCAGGATCAAACTCTCCAACAAAACCATGAACCTGGCAAACACCCACCCACCCACACAAAACACGCAGGCAGGCAGGCACCAAACGGCACTAGCCAAAGCACCCTGTCGAGATATCAAAGAACAGACACGCACCAAAGACCGGCCCGTACGGGCTCGATCGTTGGGGACTCAAGCTACCTTACCGGGCGGACAGGCCGGTGTCAACCGCGGGTGTCGGTCTTCTCCGCCACCCGCGGCTGGCTTCCTAGTCCGTCCCAACCACCAGTCTATCCAACCCGACGTACGGCGGCAACGCCCGACCCCATCGGTCACGCCCGGGCGAGGGACCGGGCGGCGGGGCACCGGCCGCTACACGAGTGGCCGGCTACCCGGATCGCAGCGACCCGTCCAGGTCCACGACCAGGCCCATGACCTGCAGAGATCGCGACCTGCAGAGATCGCGACCCGCGGAGATCGCCTGGTACGGAGATCGCGGCTGCGGAGGTCGACGGCCCCGGGTCGCGACAGGGCGGCCGCGGTACCTGGACGCCGCGGACCTAGACGGACCGGCACACGCCGTCCCGCCGCGCCGCTCCGGCCACCGCCTCCGCCACGGCCGGAACCACCCGTGGGTCGAGAGGGCTCGGGACGATGGCGTCCGGGCGGAGATCGTCGGCGGCGACGCGCGCGATCGCGTCGGCCGCCGCCAGCTTCATCCCTTCGGTGATGCGGGTCGCCCCAGCGGTGAGTGCGCCCCGGAAGATCCCGGGGAACGCGAGCACGTTGTTGATCTGGTTGGGGTAGTCGGAGCGCCCGGTCGCCACCACCGCCGCGTGGCGCCGCGCGACCTTCACCGGCACCTCGGGAGTCGGGTTGGCCAGCGCGAACACGATCGCGTCGGGCGCCATCGCGGCGACCGCCTCCTCGCTGATCCGGCCGCCGGAGACACCGATGAGCACGTCCGCGTCCCGTAGCGCCGCACGCAGGTCGCCCGCGAGCCCCTGGGGGTTCGTCATGGCCGCCAGCTCCGCCTTCTGCCCCGTGACGCCGTCGCGACCGGTGTGGATGATGCCGCGAGAGTCGCAGACGAGCACGTTCGCGCCGACCACACCCGCCGCCAGCAGCATCGTGGTCACCGCCACCCCCGCCGCACCGGCGCCGCACACCACCACCCGCAGATCCTCGAGCTTGCGGCCCTGGAGCGCGGCGGCGTTGCGCAGCGCGGCGAGCACGACGACCGCTGTACCGTGCTGGTCGTCGTGGAAGACCGGGATGTCCAGGGCGGCCTGGAGGCGTCGTTCGATCTCGAAGCACCTCGGCGCCGCGATGTCCTCCAGGTTGATGCCGCCGAACGACGGCGCGATCGCCGTGACGGCCGCGACGATCTGGTCCGGATCCTGCGTGTCCAGGCAGATCGGGACCGCGTCCACGTCGGCGAACCGCTTGAACAGCGCCGCCTTGCCCTCCATGACCGGCATGGCCGCACGGGGTCCGATGTTGCCCAGGCCGAGGACCGCTGACCCGTCCGTGACGACGGCGACCACGTGGGACACCCAGGTGTACCTGCGAACGAGGTCCTGGTCGGCCGCGATCGCCTCACACACCCGCGCGACGCCGGGCGTGTAGGCCAGCGACAGGTCGTCGCTGTCGTCCAGCGGGACCGTCGGCGCCACGGCGAGCTTGCCGCCGCGGTGCCGGTCGAAGACCTTCCCGCCTGGTGGGGTCATCGGCGCCTCCTCGTCGGCCTGGACACCACGGACACGGCGGCCGACGGTGGTCGCCCCGGTGAAACAAGGGCGTGGGGATCGCCCGCGCCACCCACAGCGTACCGGAGCGGTGGCGGGCGGTGGAGGGGACGAGCCAGCCGCGAGCGGACGTCGCGGAGCCGTGGTCACGCGTCGGCGAGCAGGTACCGCCGCCGGATGACGGCCGGGCGCGGCCAGTAGCGGAACACCACCCGGCCGACCACGTCGGCCACACCGTACGCCCGCGAGTCGTCGGTGACGAGCTCGTTGTCGGACAGTACCCACCACCCACCCGCCTCCGGACGGACGGCGCGCTTGACGACCAGCAGGTCCGGACGCGACCGGAAGCGTGCCACCACCACGTCACCCACCCGGACACCCCGCCCGCCCCTGCGTACGAGGACGGCGTCACCATCGCGTAGCGTCGGTGCCATCGACGGCCCCCGGACCAGTGCCGCGAACACCCGTCAACCCTGCCACACGCCCGCTGCGCGGGGAGTAGGGTCGACGGGTGGGAGGATCATCAAACGTCAACGGAGGATCCGATGCGACGCGTATTCACGCCGCGCACCATTGTCCACGCTCACTGCGACCTGCCCTGTGGCGTCTACGATCCGGCACAGGCGCGGATCGAGGCCGAGTCGGTTCGGGCCATCTGCGAGAAGTACCAGGCCAGTGACGACCCGGAGTTCCGTACCCGTGCCCTGATCATCAAGGAGCAGCGCGCCGAGCTGGTCAAGCACCACCTGTGGGTGCTGTGGACGGACTACTTCAAGCCTCCGCACTTTGAGAAGTACCCGCAGCTGCACCAGCTGTTCAACGAGGCCACCAAGCTCGCCGGAGGCGGCCCCGGCGGAGCCAAGTCGTCGACCGACCCGGCGGTGGCCGAGCAGCTGCTGGCGAAGATCGACGAGATCGCGAAGATCTTCTGGGAGACCAAACAGGGGTGAGTCGGGATCACACGGTCACATTGACCGTCCCGGCCGATGGCGCGTACCTGGGCGTGTTACGGACCGCCGCGGCAGGTCTCGCCGCCCGACTGCAGTTCACGCTCGACGAGATCGAGGACCTGCGCATCGCCGTGGACGAGGCCTGCGCCATGCTCATCCGGCTGACGGCCCCGTCCGAGGAGCTCCGGTGCCGGTTCTCCCTGGACGGGGAGCGGTTGCGGGTCGAGGTGGCCGTGACGGGCGCGGCGGTCGCCCCGGACACGTCGACGTTCGCGTGGCAGGTGCTGGCCTCGCTCGCCGACGAGGTCAGCGCGGCCCTGGACGGCCCGACCGCCTCGATCACCCTCACCGCCCGCCGGGAGTCCACCGGGCGGTCGCGACCGGAAGCGAGCGGACGCACGTTGACCGCTTGCGGCCGGGCCTGACGTCGGGTCCGGGTCGGACCCGACGTCAGGCCCGGCCCGCCCGGACGCTGCGCGCAGGCCCGACCCGTCCCCGCCGACGCCTGACGCCGGTGCCGGGTACCGGGCTAGGACGTGAGCGCCGCCGTCGTGGCCGGCAACATCAACAGGGTGATCACGAGCAGAGCGAGGGCGGCCACGGCCAGGCTCAGGACCACCAGGCCCTCCATGACCAGGTAGTAGGCGACCACCACCGCGAGCAGCTGGAGGACGATCGCCGGCGCCCGGGCACGCGGCTTGCGGCGGGCCAGGGCCACTCCCAGGCCGGCGAGCGCCCCGGCCATGATCGCCGCGTAGAGGAGCACACCGACGGTGCCGAGCGGGTCGGCTGGTGTCTCACGCAACCACCGGTACGCGAGCCCCGTCACGGTCACCACCACCGCGACGGCTTCGGCGAACACCAGCCGCGCCGCCCACTTCAGGGGCGCGGGCAGCTCAGCCGTGGCACTCACGTCGTCACCTTACCGCGCGCCGACGCCGGGCCCGGACCGGTGATCCGCCCGTGCCGCCCGGAGCCGGCCGGTACGCTCCGCCCATGCGGGCACTGCTCGTGGTCAACCCGAACGCCACCACCACCAGCGAACGCAGCCGGTCGGTGCTCGTCCGCGCGCTGCGCAGCGAGGTGACGTTGGACGTCGCCTACACCCGCGCGCGCGGCCACGCCACGGCGCTGGCCACCGACGCGGTGGCGGCGGGGTTCGGGCTGGTCGTCGCCCACGGCGGTGACGGGACCGTGAACGAGGTCGTCAACGGCCTGATGGCTGCCCCGGTCACCGACCGGCCCGCGCTGGCGGTCGTACCGGGCGGATCCACCAACGTCTTCGCCCGCGCCCTCGGGCTGCCGGCCGACTGGGGCGAGGCGGTGGGCGCGATCCTGGAGGCCCTGCGCGACTCGCGGGGCCGGACCGTGGGACTCGGGTTGGCCGACGGTCGGTACTTCACCTTCTGCGCGGGCCTGGGCATCGACGCGGCCGTGGTCCGGCGGGTGGAGCGGGCCCGGTCGCATGGGCGGACCTCCAGCCCGGCGCTGTACGTGCGCGCCACCGCGGGACAGCTCCTCGTGGGTGCCAACCGCAGCACGCTCACCGTGGACGCGCCGGACGCGAAGGACGAGGCGTTCGCGGCGGTCATCGTCCAGAACACCGCGCCGTGGACGTACCTGTGGGGACGCCCCGTCCACCTCAGCCCGGAGGCCTCGTTCGACCGGGGCCTGGATGTGGTGGCGCTGCGCCGGGCCCGCTCGCCGGCGGTGGCACGGTTGCTGGCCCGGATGGTGGTCGGGCGGCCGGTTCCCCGCAGCCGGCAGCTGATGTGCTGGCAGGATCTCGACCAGATCACCGTCCGGTCGACCGGGCCGGTGCCGTTCCAGCTCGACGGCGAGTACCTCGGCGAACGGGAGGAGGTGCGGATCTCGGCGAGCCCGTCCGCACTACGGGTGCTGTGCTGACCCGGTGCGCCGCTGACCCGGGCCGTTGACCCGGTGCGCCGTCGACCCGGGTGGGCGTCGACCCGGCACCACGACGCGGGGTTCGCTGATCCGGCCCTCCGCGCTTGCCCTGCCCGCCCGGGCCCAGGGGCCGCGGTGCCAGTGGGGTGCCACTGCTGCTCCCCTGACCAGCCGCTCCGCTGGCGCTCTACCGACCCGGAGCCGGGCGGCGTACGACCGTGACGCGAGTCCCAGGGCGGAGTTCAGGCGTTAAACTTCACATAACGGGCGTGACCTTACTCACCCGTCCGGAGTTTTTCCGAGCCGGGCCTTGACATTACGACAGATCGTGAAAGCATTCACAAGCGTGTCGAGAGCGGGGATGTTGCCCGCCGCCGGGCGGGGGCGACCGGCGGACTCACACAGCAAGACGGAGACGTAACACCGCACGGAACAAGGAGCGTAGCCGCCATGGACTGGCGCCATCGTGCTGCCTGCCGCGACGAGGATCCGGAGTTGTTCTTCCCGATCGGGACCTCCGGCCCGGCACTGCTGCAGATCGAGCAGGCCAAGGCGGTCTGTCGGCGCTGTCCCGTGAGCGAACAGTGCCTGCACTGGGCGCTGGAGACCGGGCAGGACGCCGGTGTGTGGGGTGGGTACAGCGAGGAGGAGCGGCGCGCTCTCAAGCGCCGGGGTGTCATCCGCGTCCGCGCCGACTTCCGCGCCGACTTCTGACGCCGCGACCCGACAGACGACCGCGACCAGGGTGAGGGCCCCGGGGTCCCCGGGGCCCTCACCCTGGTCGCGCCCCCGGGCGGCCGCACGCGGTGCCGGCCCCCCGGATCAGGCCGACTGCGCGCGGTGCCGGCCCAGCGGGATGGCCAGCACCGCCTCGGTACCCCCGCCGTCCCGCCCGCGTAGGTCGATGCGGCCCCGCAGCTCGCCGGTCACCAGCGCGCGGACGATCTGCAGGCCCAGACTGTCGGTCCGGCCGGCGGAGCCCGGGGGCAGCCCTCGACCGGTGTCGGCCACCGACAGCAGCAGCTCGCGGGGCCGGCGGCGCGCCCAGATCACCACCTCCCCGGCCTCGCCGGGCGGAAAACCGTGCTCCACCGCGTTGAGCAGCAGCTCGTTGAGCACCATCGCCAGGGGCGTGGCCACCTCGGCCGGGAGCCTCCCGAACGTGCCCTCGCGCCGCATCGCCACCTTGGCGTCGGCCACCGCCACCTCCGCCGCGGCCGCGGCCACCCGGTCCACGATCTCGTCGAACTCCACGACCTCCTCGCCGGACATGGCGAGGGTCTCGTGCACGATCGCGATGGAGGAGACCCGCCGCACCGACTCCTCCAGGGCGCTGCGCGCCTCGGGTGCCTCCACCCGGCGAGCCTGCAACCGCAGCAACGCGGCGACCGTCTGCAGGTTGTTCTTCACCCGGTGATGGGTCTCCCGGATCGTGGCGTCCTTGGTCATGAGGGCCCGGTCCCGGCGGCGCACCTCGGTCACGTCCCTGACCAGGACCATCGCACCCACCGGTACCCCGGCCGGCATCAGCGGCAGCGCCCGGACCAGCACGATCGCGCCGTGAACCCCGATCTCCTGCCGGGGAGGCGAGTCGCCGCGCAGCGCGGCGGACACCCGCGCGGCCGCCTCGGACCCCTCCAGCGGGTCCTCGGCGAGCCGCCGGATCAGCCCCGCCAGATCCTCGCCCACCAGGTTGCCGGTCAGCCCCAGCCGGCGAAACGCGGACTGCGCGTTCGGGCTGGCGTAGGTCACCCTGCCGGCGGCGTCCAACCTGATGAGGCCGTCGCCCACCCGTGGCGCACCGGTTGTCGTCTCGCCGGGGTGGCGGCCGGGCGGAAACGTGCCGTCGGCGACCATCTGCGCCAGGTCGTCCGCGGTGTTCAGGTAGTTGAGCTCCAGCTGGCTGGGAGTGCGTGCGGAGGTGAGGTTGGTGTCCCGGCTCACCACCGCGATCACCTCGCCCGGCCGGCCGTCGTCGTGGCGGCGGCGGACCGGGATCGCCTCATGACGTGCGGGGATGTCCCCGTACCAGGCCGGATCCCCCTCCCGGCAGATCCGACCCTGCTCCAGGGCGGCCCGCAGGTGCGAGGCCTCCGGACCGGAGACGACGCTGCCCACAAGGTCGTCCTGGTGGGCGGTGGGGGCGGTGGTCGGCCTGACCTGGGCCACGCACACGAACGCCGGGCCACCGTCACCGACCGGGACCCACAGGACGAGATCGGCGAACGACAGGTCCGAGATCAGCTGCCAGTCGGCCGCCAGCAGGTGCAGGTGGTCGATGTCGGCCGGCTCGAGCCGGGTGTGCTCCTCGACCAGGTCACGGAGGGTGGACACGCATCGAGCGTAGAACCCGGGGCTCCGGTCGGCGGTGGTGAGCGGCTAGCCGAACGGGCGCCGGGACCTCCGGCTGACCGCCGCGCACGTCCGGCCGCCGCCGCGCACCTCCGGCTGACCGTCGGGGCCGACGGCCGGCCCGGCACCGGCGGCACGGCGGCTCCCCCGTCCGGCCGCCGTCCCGGCGCGGCTGCTCACGCCGACGCCCTCCGGTCCGCGCCGGCCGGGTCCGCCCCGGCGAGGTCGAGCCGCATCGCCAGTAGCCTGACGCCGGGAACCGGAGACCAGTCCAGCTCCGGGACCCGGGTGAACCCCAGGCGGGCGTACAGCCGCTGGGCGGCTCGCGCCACGTCGCGGGTGCTGATGACGACCGCGCGGCAGCCGCGGTCGGCCGCCAGGTCGAGACAGGCGCGGACAAGGGCCTCGCCGACGCCCCGGCGCTGGGCCGCCGGGTCCACCGCCAGCATCCGCAGCTCACCGTCGCCGGGCCGCGCCAGCTCCGCGTACCGCGACCCCGGCAGCACGAACAGGACGGCGCCGACCAGCGCGCCGGTGCTCTGGTCCTCGGCCACGAGCAGGTCGCCGGCCTTCGCGCGGGCGGCGACATCCCGCAGCGTCCGCTCGTACGGGTGCCCGGGTGTCAGCTGGCCGTCGGCGACGTAGGCCGCCACGGTCAGCCGCTCCACCGCCGGGAAGTCCGCTTCGCGGGCCGCCCGTACGGCGATCGAGCTCACTCGATCACCGCGATGAGGTCGCCCTCCTGCACCACGTCGCCCTCCTTGACGGCGAGCTGCTTGACGATGCCGTCGGACTCCGCGACCACCGGAATCTCCATCTTCATGGACTCCAGGATGACCAGCGTGTCGCCGTCGCTGACCTGGTCGCCGGGTGAGGCCACGACCTTCCACACGTTCGCCACCATCTCGGCCCTGATCTCCTCGGCCATCGCGCTGCTCCTCACATCCGTCCGCGGTGAGTTCATCAAACCACGGGCGGGGCAGGTCGGCCGCACCCCTGCCCGGGTGGCGGTTACGATATCGTCCGGTCCAGCTGAGGAGGCGACGGTGGCGAAGCGGTCGCGGAAGAAGAAGGCGCGCAAGCGCAAGGCAGCCAACCACGGCAAGCGCCCCAACGCCTCCTGACCCGGTACGGTCGTACGACCGGCCCGCACGGTCGGCGGGACACCGGGCCCGGCTTTCCTGACCCGACCGGCCCTCCCGACCGCTTGCACCGCTGGCCATGGACGGGCCGGGGGCGTGCCTCAGCGTGGCGGCCAGGCGTCACGTAGCCGTTCGGGCTGTTCCGCCACCAGCTCGGCCAGCCTCTGGCGCAACCGCTCACGCAGGCCGTCGGGCGCGCGCTCGTCCCCGCAGCACCTGCCGACCAGCTCCTTGACCTCGCGCTCGATGCCGTACTCCCGCAGGCAGGGTGTGCACTCGTCCAGGTGCCGGCGGATCTGCGCCCGCCGCTCGTCGCCGCACTCGAGGTCGAGGTAGAGGTACACGTCGGCGAGCACGTCGCGGCACGGCGTCTGGTGAGAGGCTGCGCTGTCCACCTGACTCACACCTCCCGCCCGGCCGCGGCCGGGTCACCCGACGTGGACGGAACCAGACCACGGCGCACGGCGTAGTCCTCCAGCATCCGGCGCAGACTCTTGCGACCCCGGTGGAGACGGGACATGACCGTACCGATGGGCGTCCCCATGATCTCGGCGATCTCCTTGTACGAGAAGCCTTCGACGTCGGCGAGGTAGACCGCCAAGCGGAAGTCCTCCGGGAGCCGCTGCAGGGCGTCCTTGATGTCGCTGTCGGGCAGGCGCTCCAGGGCCTCGGTCTCCGCCGACTTCAGGCCGGTGGAGGCGTGGGAGCCGGCCTCTGCCAGCTGCCAGTCCGCGATGTCCTCGGTCGGCGCCTGTACGGGCTGCCGCTGCCGCTTCCGGTAGAAGTTGATGTAGGTGTTGGTGAGGATGCGGTACAGCCACGCCTTGAGGTTGGTCCCCTCCTCGAACTGGTGGAACGCGGCGAACGCCTTGGCATAGGTCTCCTGCACCAGGTCCTCGGCGTCGGCCGGATTCCGGGTCATCCGCAGGCCCGCCGCGTAGAGCTGATCCACGAACGGTAACGCGTCGCGTTCGAATCTCTCTCGCAGCTGTGCGGCCGTCTCGGTAGCGGGCACGCGGGCCACCACCCTCATCTTCGCTGCTGACGCAGCTTTCCGCGTCGTCACAGCCCGCTGGCGCGGGCGGCCCGGACGGTCGGGACCCGGGCGCTCCACCCAGGATACGTGTTCCTTCCGCTCGGACGCCTTTGTACGAGTCTGCACTCTTTCGCCCTTCGAGGTACCGACGCGCTGGTTCCACACCTATAAGTGGTCAACGCCGGCGACCGTCGAGCGCATTCCGTCCGGGCGTCTCCAGGCTACCAGTACGGGTCGGCCCGCCGACCGCGCGCTACCGGGCGTGGACCAGCGGCTGCAGCTCGTGACGCGGCGGTGCCGCCGGTTCGCCCGCGCGGGGCCGCGGCACCGCCGCCCCGCCCGCGCGGGCCGTCCGCGCGGGCTCCCGATCTCCGGGCCGGGCGGCTACCCCGCCGGCGGGCTCACCGGCGCCGGGCGAGGACCCGTGGCGCTCCAGCTCACCGCTGCGCCACACCACCGCCATGGCTCTACGCTCGCGCACGGTCGTGGCACCCCAGACGCCGTGAAGGTCACCCGCCTCCAGTGCCCACGCCAGGCACGGGCCCTGCACCGGGCACGTGCGGCACAGGGACATGGCCGGATCGGCCGACTCGCTCGGGGCCGGGAAGAAGGTCTCCGGATCGACCGCCTGGCAAGCGCCCCGGGTACGCCACGCGGGGTCACGATCCCGTTCCCGAAACGCTCGCAGTAACCGTTCGTCGCGTCTCGCCTGGTCGATCTCGTGCGGGCGGGGCGTCCGCGCCCGTGTCATTACCCACCTCCCCGTGGGGAACCTCCGGCGGTGTGTTCTATCGCACTCACCCCACTGGGGACAAGGGTTTCGGCGAACATCGCCGGAAACTGATGGCTCGGAACCGTGCCATTCACCCCAATTCCGCTCGTTCGGGGCGCCGCGCGGGGCCCCTTCCGCGATCGGGTCACCACAGCGGCGGTGTCACGGGGGTCGGCTCCACGCGGTTCACGAGCGCCGGGCCGTCGTTGCGGACGTCACCCACGGCCGGCCCCACCGGACGGACCTCCAACGCCTCCACCACCTCCACCGGCGGCGGTGCGAGCAACGACGGATCCGCCTCGCCCGTCAACCACCGCTGCCACCACTGTGGCGGCACGATCAGCGGCATCCGGGCGTGGATGTCCGCCACCCGGCCGATGGCGGCGGTGGTGACCACGCAGAACGTCACCAGCCCGGCGGCTCCCCACCTGGTCCAGAGGCCGGCGAAGGCCAGCGGCGACCCGTCGGTGGAGGTGAGGAAGTACGCCTGCCGGGACGGACCGTCCCGCCGCCACTCGTACCAGCCGTCCGCCGGCACGAGCGCCCGCCGGGATACGAACGCCGCGGCGTACGCCCGGGAGGTCGCGAGTGTCTCCGCCCGCGCGTTGATCATCTTGGCGCCGACCCGCGGATCACGGACCCAGGCCGGCAGCAGACCCCACCGCCCCATCGAGACCACGCGCCCGCCGGCCCGGCGTGAGTGCCGGACCACGGGCACCTCGTCGGTGGGTGCGACGTTGTAGCGGGGCACCACGGTCCCACCGGTGTCGTCGACCGCCTCGAAGAGCGCGCTCAGGTCGGCCGCGCTGCGGGTGGTCGCGTACCGTCCGCACACGCCGCCACCGTAACCGGCCGGCGGCCGGCACGGTGGATGCGCCCTCGGCCGGCCGGTGGACACGCCCTCGGCGCCGGCGGACGGCACACTTGAAGGCATGAGTGTCGCGGCGCAGTCTCCGCGCCAGCCGTGGTCGGCCCCGCAGGCCGGGCGCCCGGTGCGGGCGACGATCCGGCTGCCCGGCTCGAAGTCGATGACCGCCCGGGCCCTGGTGCTCGCCGCGCTCGCGGACGGGCCGTCCACGCTGCGCGGGCCGCTGCGCGCGCGCGACACCGAGCTCATGGTCCGCGGACTGCGGGCCCTCGGCACCCACGTCTCTACCGTGGATGAGCGGCGCTGGGTCGTCCGCCCGCGGGCGCTGCGCGGACCCGCCGAGGTCGACGTCGGGCTGGCCGGCACCGTCATGCGCTTCCTCCCCCCGGTCGCCGGCCTCGCCCAGGGACCGGTCAGGTTCGACGGCGACCCGCGGGCGCGCGAGCGGCCGCTGCGGCCCCTCGTCGAGGCGCTGCGCCGGCTGGGCGTGCGGGTGGACTCCGACACGCTGCCGCTGACCGTCCACGGGACGGGTCGGGTGCCCGGCGGCGAGGTCGCCATCGACGCCTCCGCCTCCAGCCAGCTGGTCTCCGGCCTGCTGCTGGCCGCCCCCCGGTTCGCCGGGGGCGTGACGGTCCGGCACACCGGAACGCGGCTGCCGTCCCGGCCGCACATCTCTATGACCGTCCAGATGCTGACGGCCGCGGGCGCGGCGGTGGACGGCTCGGTCGCCGACACGTGGACGGTGCAACCGGGTCCGGTGCGCGGTCGGGCCTGGGACATCGAGCCCGACCTGTCCGGCGCCGCGCCGTTCCTGGCGGCCGCGCTGGTGACCGGCGGCGAGGTCACCGTGCCGGGCTGGCCACACGTGTCCACGCAGGCGGGTGACCGGCTGCGCCATCTGCTCACCGGGATGGGCGCGACCTGCACGCTGTCCCCGCGCGGCCTGACGGTACGCGGCGACGGCCGCGTCCGCGGCCTGCACGCCGACCTGTCCGACGTCGGCGAGCTGGTGCCGGTCCTGGCGGCGGTGTGCGCCCTGGCGGACTCGCCGTCGCGGCTGACCGGCATCGCCCACATCCGGGGCCACGAGACCGACCGTCTGACCGCGCTCGCCCACGAGCTCACCGCGCTGGGCGCGGAGGTCATCGACGACGCCGACGGCCTCACGATCCGGCCCAGACCGCTGCGCGGCGGGGTGTTCCAGACCTACGATGATCACCGGCTCGCCCACGCCGCGGCGGTGATCGGCCTGGTCGTGCCCGGTGTCCAGATCAGCGACGTCGGCTGTACCGCCAAGACGATGCCCGACTTCCCGGCGCTATGGTCGTCGATGGTCGAGGGATGAGGCGAAGGGAGCACGCCGGTTGGCCAGGCGCCGCGACTACGACGAGGAGGACGTACGGGTCCGGCCATCCCGCGGCTCCCGCCCCCGCACCCGTATCCGTCCCCGGCACGCCGACGCGGTCCCCGCCCTCGTCACCGCCGTCGACCGCGGTCGGTACACGTGCGCGACCGCGACCGCCACGGTGACGGCCATGCGGGCGCGGGCGCTGGGCCGTGGCTCGGTGGTCGTCGGGGACCGGGTGGACCTGGTCGGCGACGTCTCCGGCGCCCCCGACACACTCGCCCGGATCGTCCGGATCCGGGAGCGCACCTCGGCGCTGCGGCGCAGCGCCGACGACGAGGACACCCCGGAGGCCCGCCAGGAGAAGGTGGTGGTGGCCAACGCCGACCAGCTCGTGATCGTCTC
Source organism: Natronosporangium sp. (assembly GCA_035306365.1). Lineage (GTDB taxonomy): Bacteria > Actinomycetota > Actinomycetes > Mycobacteriales > Micromonosporaceae > Natronosporangium. The sequence goes on from DATGOE010000058.1 coordinate 12,515, forward strand.
ATCCCTGGCCGACCCCCCTCCCCGGACCGGCTTCATCGACCGGTGCCTGGTCGCCGCCTTCGACGAGGAGATCGATCCCCTGCTGTGCCTGACGAAGGCGGACCTCGTTCCGGCCGACGCCGCGGCGCCGCTGCTGGAGTACTACGCCGACCTGGATCTTCCGCACGTGCTGTGCCGCCCGGACCGGCCGCTGGACGACCTGCGAAGGGCCCTCTCCGGGCGCATGTCGGTGCTCATCGGCCAGTCGGGGGTGGGCAAGTCGACACTGGTCAACCGGTTGGTGCCGGAGGCGGATCGCGCGGTGGGAGCGGTGAGCGCGATCGGCAAGGGCCGCCACACCTCGTCCAGCGCGGTGGCGTTGCGGCTCCCTCCGGCGCCGGGAGCCACCGGCGATCCGGGCTGGATCATCGACACTCCGGGGATCCGCAGCTTCGGCCTGGCACACGTGTCCGCCGACAGCCTCCTGCACGGCTTCCCGGACCTGGTCGAGGGCAGCACCGGCTGCCCGCCCAACTGCGACCACGTCAGCGTCGGCTGCGCGCTGGACGGGTGGGTCGCGGCCGGCAACGCCGACCCGCGGCGGTTGGCGTCCTACCGGCGGCTGCTCGCCAGCCGGGGACTGGGCGGTGACGAGGAGGCCGGCGCGGCCTGACCGCGGTCCCGGCCCGACCCCGTGCGGTGGCCCGACCGCGAAGCTCCGCGCCGCCGCCGCCGACCCGTGCCGCGGGGTTGATGGCAGGCATACGCTGCTCGGCGTGATCCGATAGGTTCTCTGCCATGGCGGTCCGCTACTCCGATGACCTGTCGCTTGCGCACGTGCTGGCGGACACCGCCGACGCCATCTCGTTGCCGCGGTTCCGTGCGCTCGACCTCCACGTCGACGCCAAGCCCGACCTGACCCCGGTGTCCGACGCCGACACCGCGGTGGAGAAGGCGCTGCGCGCCACCCTGGCCCGTACCCGGCCCCGCGACGGCGTGCTCGGGGAGGAGTTCGGCGTCACCCAGGCGGCAGCCGGGCCGGGGACCCGCCAGTGGGTGATCGACCCGATCGACGGCACCAAGAACTTCATCCGGGGAGTGCCCATCTGGGCGACGCTCATCGCGCTGATGGAGGGGGACGAGCCCGTGGTGGGGCTCGTGTCCGCACCGGCGCTGGGCAGGCGCTGGTGGGCGGCGAAGGGCCACGGCGCGTACGCCGGGCGGCACACCGCCGCGGCGTCGCCGATCTCGGTCTCCGGGGTCAGCCGGCTCGCCGACGCCAGCTTCTGCTACTCCAGCCTCGAGGGTTGGGAGCAGAACGGGCGGCTCGGCGCCATGCTGGACCTCATGCGGAGCACCTGGCGCAACCGGGCCTTTGGCGACTTCTACGGCTACGTGCTGGTGGCGGAGGGTGCCGTGGACATCATGGTGGAGCCGGAACTGTCGCTGTGGGACGTCGCCGCCCTGGTGCCGATCGTCACCGAGGCGGGCGGGACGTTCACCGACCTGTCCGGCCGGCCGGGCCCGGCCGGCGGCTCCGCGGTCGCCAGCAACGGCAAGCTCCACGCGGACCTGCTCGCCCGGCTCTCGTCGACCGGCTTCACACCCCTGGACGGAGGGTGATGGGATCCAGCGGCTGGGTGCTGCCCGAGGAGGTTCTGGCCGGCGCACCGACCCACACGCCCCGGCCGGGGGAGCTGGCTGACCTCGAACTGATCCTCAGCGGTGCGTTCGCTCCCCTGACCGGGCTGCTCACCAGCGCCGACCTCGCCTCGATGTCCCGGCGTGGCCGGCTGGCCGACGGCACCCCGTGGTCGGTGCCGGTCACGCTGGAGGTGCCGACCGACCTGATCGCGGGCATGGACCTGGGCGACCCGTTGCACCGGGCGCTGGTGGTCACCGACTTCGAGGGCACCCCCGTGGCGGCGGTGGACGTCGTCGACGCCTGGCCGACCCGGGACGGCATGACCGGCGTCGGCGGGCCGGTGCGGCGCATCAACGACCCGTTCCCCGGCCCGTTCGCGTCGCTGCGACGGCCACCGGCGGCCGTCCGGGAGCGGCTGCCGGACGGCCGGGTGCTGGGCGTGGTCGCGGACGCCCCCCTGCACCGGCCGCAACTGGCGCAGATCGTGCTCGCCACCCGTACCCTGCAGGCGCACCCGCTCGTGCTCATCCCGGTGGCGGAGCCGACCGCCGCCGGCCTGCCACCGGAGGCGCTGGTGCGGTGCGTGCTGGCCGCCCGCGACCGGATGCCGGCGGCGACGATCGTCACGGTGCCGCTACGGCGACGCGCCAACGAGATCCACGACGCACTGGCCCGGGCCCGGGTGGCGCAGGCGTACGGGGCCACACACCTGCTGGCCACCGGCCCAGCCATGTCGGGCGGCGGGCCGAGGGTGATCGTGCCGCGGGAGCTGGCCTACGACAGCCGGGACGGGCAGTGGCGCACCCGGGACGACATCCCCGCCCGCAACCAGCGGCTCGCCCTCGGCGACGACGAGATTCAGGATCTCCTGGACCGCGGCTTCGGACTGCCGGAGTGGCACACGCCTCCGGCCGTCGCCCGGGAGCTGGCCCGGGCGCTACCGCCTCGCCGCTGGCGAGGGCTGGTCCTGTTCTTCACCGGTCGCTCCGGCTCCGGCAAGTCGGCCATCGCGCGCCGGGTGGCAGCCGCGCTGCGGGAGAACGGCGAGCGGACGGTGACGCTGCTGGACGCGGACCTGGTCCGACGGGAGCTGGCGGACGCACCGGAACCGGCCGGCGGCGGCGCCGGGGACCGTACCGCCCGGCGGGTCGGATGGGTCGCCGCCGAGGTCGCCCGCCACCGCGGGGTGGCGATCTGCTCGCCGGCACCACCGTCGGCCGCCGCGCTGCGGTACGCCCGCGCCGCCGCCCAGGCGGCCGGTGCCGGGTTCGTCCTCGTCGCCCTCTCCACCCCGGCCGAGGTGTGCCGCGGCCGCGTCGCGGCCGGCCTGGTGGACCGGCCCGGCGCCCGGGAGGGTGCGGGGGTCGACGGCCGGTCCGACGACGGCTACCACGAGCCGGCCGACGCGGACCTGGTCCTCGACACCACCGACCTTTCGGTCGAGGCGGCGGTCGCGGCGGTGCTCGAGCACCTCACCCAGAACGGCTGGACCGAGCCGTGAGCGGCCAGCAACCCGGCCCCGGGCGGGCGCACCCGGCGGGCGCGGAGGAGCCGGGCGGGACGCACCCGAGCGGCGGGCCGCGGCCGGACGGGGGAACGAGGCCGGACGGCGGGACGCAGCCGCCGGGTCGGGACCGGCCGCCCGACCCCGGGCAGGAGCTGAGCTACGAGCAGGCACGGGCGGAGCTGGCGTCGGTGGTGGAGCGGCTGGAGGCGGGCGGCTGCACCCTGGAGGAGGCGCTGGCGCTGTGGGAGCGGGGCGAGCAGCTGGCGGCGATCTGCCAGCGCTGGCTGGACGGCGCGCGGGAACGTCTGGAGTCGACCCGGGGCCGACCGGCCGGACCCGACGATCCCGGTCGGCCGGGCCAGCCGCGGTAAAGCGCCGCCGGCGTGGCCCCGCGCCACCCGGCCAGTGCGGTCGCGAGCTGCCGCAGCTCCGACTCGTCCGCGCGTCCGACGACGAGCAGGATCCGCTCCGGCTCCCGGCGCACCAGGGCGGTCTCACCGTCGCGCCCGGGATACCGCTCCCATGCCGAGCCGGCGACGGTGACCACGCCGGTGGGGACGGGAGGCGTTCCCCCGTCGGACAGCTCCTGGACGAGCACCTGGTCGGCCGCCACGGTGCTCTCCACGACCTGCACCGGCGCCCCGGCCGGCGTGAGGTAGCCCAGCCGCAGCGTGGCGCCACCCTCCACCTGGCGGAACACGGCGCTCACCGGTACCCACTCCGCACCCAGACCGGTCGGCTCCGCCACGTCGAAGCCGGCCCGCCGGGCGGCGTCGATCTCCTGACTCTGGTCCACCGGCACCGGCTCGGTGCGCCCGGCGACGATCTGGTAGGCCCCGACCAGGAGCACGGTGGGGATCAGGAGCACCAGCAACGACAGCACCAGGTCGCGGGGACCGCGGCTGGACGCGGGCGCCGGGCGATCAGGAGTCGCGGAATTCGCCACGTGTGTCAGGATGCCATCAGGCACGACGCGGCTGGCGGGGGTGTACGGCCGACGGGACGGCCCGACCCGGCGCCGCGGCGGGACGGCTGCACGAGGAGGTGTCGCCATGACCGGACCGGCCTACCGGCCACAGGATCTCGACCGCAACCTCGCGCTGGACCTCGTCCGGGTCACCGAGGCGGCCGCGATGGCCGCCGGACGGTGGGTGGGGCGCGGTGACAAGGAAGGTGGCGACCAGGCGGCGGTCGACGCCATGCGCCGGTTGATCAACTCCATCCCGATGCGGGGCGTGGTGGTGATCGGTGAGGGCGAGAAGGACAACGCCCCGATGCTCTACAACGGCGAACAGGTCGGCGACGGGACCGGGCCGGAGGTCGACGTGGCGGTCGACCCCATCGACGGCACGACCCTGATGAGCAAGGGCATGCCCAACGCCCTGGCGGTGCTGGCGGTCGCCGAGCGGGGAGCGATGTTCGACCCCAGCGCCGTGTTCTACATGGAGAAGCTCGCCGTCGGGCCGGAGGCGGCGGACGTCATCGACATCACCGCCCCGGTGGCGGAGAACCTGCGCCGCATCGCCTCGGTGAAGCGGTCCTCGGTGTCGGAGCTGACCGTCTGCATCCTGGACCGCCCGCGGCACCAGCAGCTGGTGGAGCAGGTACGGGACGCCGGTGCCCGGATCCGGTTCATCACCGACGGCGACATCGCCGGTGCCATCAGCGCCGCGCGGGAGCAGTCGGACGTGGACGTGCTCATGGGGATCGGCGGCACACCGGAGGGCATCGTCGCCGCCTGCGCACTCAAGTGCATGGGCGGGGCGATGCAGGCGCGGCTGTGGCCGCGCGACGAGCAGGAGCGGGAGAAGGCGGTCGCGGCCGGACACGACCCCGACCGGGTGCTCACCACCGACGACCTCGTCCGGGGCGACAACATCTTCTTCGTCGCCACCGGCATCACCACCGGGGACCTGCTGCGGGGCGTCCGCTACCGGGCCGGTGGCGCCTACACCCAGTCGATCGTCATGCGGTCCAAGAGCGGCACGATCCGGGTGATCGACTCCTACCACCGGCTGGAGAAGCTGGCCAGGTACGCCGTGATCGACTTCGCGGGCGCCCGGCCGGCGACGAGCTGATCCCACGCCGCGGTGGGGGAGGCTCCGGCCGGAGCCTCCCCCACCGCGGCGTGGGCGTGGTGCGTGCCAGCTACATGGTCGGCAGTGCCAGCTCCAGCGACCGGACCGCGGTGCGGCCGTCGTGCCCGTACGCGACGACCCGGACCGCGACCGTCTGTCCGGCGTAGGTCATCGGGTAGATGTGCTGGGCGCCGAAGGCGCCGTGCCCGCCCAGGGACGCGGATGAGACCGACCCGTCGCCCCAGTCGATGTCCACCCGTGCCACACGCTCCTGCTCGTCCGGCCCGGCGGGGTCGAAGGCGTGCCCGTCGATCATCGCCGTGACCTGGGTGGTGCCGCTGTTGTCAGGCTCGATGTATGCGTCGTGGTACAGGTCGCGGATGTACGGGGGCTCGCCGGTGTCGCCCGGCGCCGGACCCGTACCGCCGCCGGTGTCGGTACCGCCGGAGCTCCCGGAGCTGCCGGAGCCGCCGCGGTCGCCGGCCTCGCCGCCACCGGACGCACGGGACCCGTCGGCGGTGTCCACGTCGTCGGCCGGGGCCGACGCGGTCGCCGCGGGCACCTCATCGGCGGGAGGCTCGATGTCGGGAGCGGATCGGCCGGTGAGCGCGCACCCGGCCAGGCTCACCAGCAACGTCACCGGCGCCGCGACGGCCGCCAGCCACCAGCGGTTCCACCGCGCCGGACGGGTGCCATACCCGCGCGTCGTCTCGTACATCTCGGTCCCCCTCGGATTCGGCCCCGCCCCCACGGCGGGGTGTCGGGTTGAGCGTGCCGGCCCGGCGCGGTCGGGCACATCGGGGCGATCCCCGCGGTCCGAGGGCTCCGGTAGGGGGCGGACGCCGACGCCGTCGGCGATGCCGTGCGGGTCAGCCGAGTGGCAGGCGCGGGTCAGGCGGCGTCGGACGAGTGGCCGGGAAACACCTTCGCCGTCGGGTCGATCACCACCGCAGCGTTGTTGACCGCGGTGGCGGCCTCCCCGAACCCGGTCGCGATGAGGCGGACCTTTCCGGGGTACTCGGTGATGTCGCCGGCGGCGAAGACCCGTGGCAGGTTGGTGGCCATCCGGGTGTCCACCCGGATGTGCCGCTTCTCCAGCTCCAGCCCCCACCCGGCCAGTGGCCCCAGGTCGGCGGTGAACCCGAGCGCGGCGACGACCGTGTCGGCCGGTACCACCTCCACCTCCCCGGTGGTCCGGGAGGTGATCTCCACCTCGGACACCCGCCCGTCGCCGCGCAGCCGGCTCACCTCCGCGTTGACGATGATCCGGACCGGCAGCTCGGAGACCTTCGCCACGGTGTGGGCGTGCGCCCGGAACCGGTCCCGCCGGTGCACGAGGGTCACGGACTTCGCGACCGGCTCCAGGGCGAGCGCCCAGTCGAAGGCGGAGTCGCCGCCGCCGACGATCACCACGTGGTGCCCGGCGAGATCCTCCAGGCGGGGCACGAAGTAGACCACGCCCTCCCCGTCGAAGGAGGCGGCCGCCGGCAGCGGGCGGGGTGTGAACCTCCCGATGCCGGAAGTGATGATCACCGCTTGGCAGTGGACGCGCTCCCCGTTGTCCAGGCCCAGCACCGGCCGCCCGTCCTCATAGGAGAGCTCCGTCGCGGCGCGCCCGAGCAGGTAGGTGGGCCGGAACGGGGCGGCCTGCTGCACCAGGTTCGCGACCAGGTCCCGGCCGCGGATGGCCGGGAAGCCGGCGACGTCGAAGATCTGCTTCTCCGGGTACATGGCGGAGACCTGGCCGCCGGCCTCCGGAAGGGCGTCGATCAGGGCCGACGAGAGCCCCCGGAAGCCGGCGTAGTACGCAGCGAACAGGCCGGTGGGCCCCGCACCCACTATCCCCACGTCCACCCGGTGCACACGGACCACCTCGCTTGCTCGGCTCCTTTGACGGTACGCCCGCGACGCGCCGTGAGGCGCGGTTCTCCCGTGAGGTGAGACCGCCGCCCGCCAGAGGCGGGAGCTGGGAGCGCCGAACGGGACGGGCGCGGGCGCGCGCCGGCCGGAGGCGCGCAGGCCGTCCCGGCAGTGATCTAGCCGGGGAGGGTGAGATCGGGCAGCGTGTCGTCCGGGGAGCGGCGGGCGGGCCGCAGCCGCCGGCGTCGCCGGAACAGGATCGCGGCCAGCACGCCGCCGACGAAGCCCAGCAGGTGCCCCTCCCACGAGACGCTCTCCTGCCCGGGGAGCATCCCGGCCAGCTGCCACCAGTAGAGCAGCCCGATCAGCAGCGCCACGGCCGCGTTCCACCAGCTCTGCTCGACCAGGCCACGGGTCAGCAGCAGACCGAGGTAACCGAAGATCACGCCGCTGGCACCGACGTGCACGGTCCCGGGAGTGCCGATCAGCCACACGCCGAAGCCCGACACGAACATGATCAGCGCCGTGGACCACAGGAACCGCCGCACCCCCGCGGCGAGCACGAACGTGCCGAGAAGAATCAGCGGGACACTGTTGGCCACCAGGTGCGTGAAGCTGGCGTGGAGCAGCGGCGCGAACAGGATGCCGTCCAGCCCGTCGGGGTTGCGGGGCTGGATGCCACCGGCCACCGCCAGGCTGACGCCCGCGGTCGCCCAGTCGAGCACCCAGACGAGGAACAGCACCGGCACGACGCCGCACATCACCACGAACGCGCGCCCGAGACTGGCGTAGAAGGCTTCGGTGCCGAAGCGCGGCGGTGTGTCGTCCGACCGGGACAGCCCCTCCATCACGCCTTC
>DATGOE010000059.1:0-2503 GCA_035306365.1 Natronosporangium sp.
CCGGACGTGGCTGAGGCGGGCGGTCAGGCGGTGGTCGGCCGCCTCCAGGCAGCGGCGCAGCGAGGCGACGTACGTGCGCAGGTTGGAGGAGGCCGAGGCGGGGGGCGTGCGCCACAGCGCCGCGCGGAGCTGGGGTCCCGACACGAACTGGTTGGCGCGCAGCGCCAGGCAGGCGAGCAGCCCGCGGGCCATGGCGGACCGGAGGGGTCGGAAGTCCTCGCCGACGCTCACTCCCACGGCACCCAACACATGGAAGGAGACGGCCATCGCGACTGTGTGCCTCCTGAGCACATCGGAAGAGTTCGCCGAGTCTCGTGGACTTCGGCGGCGTCGGCCAGCGACGTTACACCGCCGGCCGCGACGGTCTGATGTCGTCCCTGGGTGGGTCGCCTGCCGCATGTGGATGGTGACGGCCGCCGGGCGGGGTCCGGTCGCCCGGCGGCGGGGCGGCGTTCGGTCGACGGTGCCGGGTGGCGGCGGATGCCCTTGATCACCCCGTCGACGCCGCATCGGGCGCTCGGCCGGTCGGACGGTTCCCGCCGGGCCGACTTCCTGCCAGACTGACCGGCAGCCGGACGCGGGGTAGCGGTGCCGGTGGGACAGCGACGACGGTGACGCGGGTGGTTCAACGGTGACACAGACGGCGACGGCGGTGACACAGGCGCCGACGATCGGCGCGCAGGTCCGGGTACGCGGCCGGTCGTGGGTGGTCAGCGACGTCACCCGGGCTGGTCGCGACACGCTGGTGAGCCTGCAGAGCGTGGAGACCGGACGGTACGGCGAGTCGCTGGACGTTGTCTGGGAGGTGGAACCCGGGCGGGAGGTCAAGCCGGCCGGTTCGCTGCCCGACGTCACCCCGGACGGCTTCGACCCGCCGCAGCGGTTGGCCGCGTTCCTGGACGCGGTGCGCTGGTCGGCGGTGACCTCGGCGGACGTGCGCACGCTGCAGGCGCCGTTCCGCTCCGGGGTCGCGATCGAGGACTACCAGCTGGAGCCGGTGGCCAGGGCGGTGGACGCGCCCCGCGTCAACCTGTTGCTCGCCGACGACGTCGGCCTGGGAAAGACGATCGAGGCGGGCCTGGTCGCCCTGGAGCTGCTGCTGCGCCACCGCGCCCGCCGGATCATGATCGTGTGCCCGGCCGGGCTGGTGACCAAGTGGCACGACGAGATGCGGGAGAAGTTCGGGCTGGAGTTCACCGTCATCAACTCCGAGACCTGCGCGCAGGTGCGGCGGCGGTACGGGTCGGCGGCCAACCCGTTCCTGGTCCACCCGTTGTGCATCGTGAGCCTGCCGTGGCTGCGCGGCCAGAAGGCGCAGCGGCTGCTGGACGAGGTGCTGCCGGCCGACGGCCCGGCCCGGCAGCGCACGTTCGACCTGCTGATCCTGGACGAGGCGCACCACGTCGCCCCCGCCGCGCCGAAGCAGGTGTACGCCGTCGACTCCCAGCAGACCAAGCTGGTCCGCCGGCTGGCACCCCACTTCACGCACCGGCTGTTCCTGTCGGCGACCCCGCACAACGGCTACCAGGCGTCGTTCACCGCGCTGCTGGAGATCCTCGACGACCAGCGGTTCGCCCGGGGCGTGGAGCCGGACCCGGCGGCGGTCCGCGACACCGTGGTACGCCGGCTCAAGCGCGACATCGTCGACGAGCACGGCGACCCGGTGTTCGTGCCCCGTGAGGCCACCGCCATCCCGGTGGAGTATCCCGGCAGCGAGCGGGAGATCCACGACCTGCTGTCGCGCTTCGCCGCCCTGCGCCGGCAGAAGCTGACGACCCGCCGCGGGCGCAAGGCGACCGACCTGGTGACCCTGCTGCTGAAGAAGCGGCTGTTCTCCAGCCCGGCCGCGTTCGCCCACACGGTGGCCGTGTACGCCGAGACCCTGCGCAGCCGTACGGGCACCACCCCGCCGCCGCCCGGCGACGACGTGCCGGAGTGGCTGGAGGAGTTCCTGGAGGAGACGGCTGTCTACGACGACGTCGAGCTCGCCCGGGCCGAGGACGACGCGCTGGGCCGCACCCGCGCGATGCAGCCGGACCCGACCGACGATGAGCTGGCGCTGCTGGAGCGGATGCAGCAGTGGGCGGTCTCCCACGAGGGGCGTCCGGACGCGAAGGCCACGGCACTGATCGACTACCTGCGGGCGGTGTGCTGCCCGGACGGCACACACTGGACCGACGAGCGGGTGGTGGTGTTCACCGAGTACCGGGACACCCAGCGGTGGCTGGCCGGCCTGCTGCACCAGGCCGGGCTGGGTGGCCAGCGCCTGGCACAGCTGCACGGCGAGACCCCGCAGGACGAGCGGGAGCAGCTGCGGCTGGCGTTCCAGGCCGACCCGACCGAGCAGCCGGTACGGATCCTCCTCGCCACGGACGCCGCCAGCGAGGGCATCGACCTGCAGCGGCACTGCCACCGGCTGGTCAACTACGACATCCCGTTCAACCCCAACAAGCTGGAGCAGCGCATCGGCCGCATCGACCGGTACGGGCAGCGCACCCCACCG
>DATGOE010000060.1:0-2689 GCA_035306365.1 Natronosporangium sp.
ATCGCGACCAGCACCGTGGTCACGACAGCCGTCCTCGTTGTCCACCCGGTGGCCACGACGCCGCCTCTCCTCCCCAGTCCCGGCCCGGGACGTGCCGGACCAACGGCCATCGATGGCACGGCAGTCTAAACTGGCCACCTCCCGCGGCACAACCGACGACCGGCATCCACCGCACTGCCCACGCGACCTTGCGCCACCTCCCGACTCCGCTGTCCGCCCCACTACCGGCCGGAGGATCGGCAGCCGCCCGGTGGAGGTCGGCCGGACGTGCGACAGTGATGGGCGTGAGCGGCGGCGAGGAGCGCGACGGCGTACCCCTGACCAACCTCGACCAGCCGCTGTTCGACGGCGCCCGGGCGACCAAGCGGGACCTGGTGGACTACCTGGACGCGGTCAGCGGGCACCTGCTGCCGGAGCTGTCCGGCCGGCCGTTGACGGTGGTGCGGGTGCTGCGCGGCCAGTCACCGTTCATGCAGAAGAACCTGCCCCGGTACGCCCCGGACTGGGTCCGGCGGGTGCGGGTGTGGGCCGAGTCGTCGCAGCGCGAGGTCACCTATCCGGTGTGCGACGACCGCCGTACCCTGCTGTGGTTCGCCAACCAGCGGGCCGTGGAGTACCACCCCGCCCTGGTCCGCGCCGACGCCTGGGACCGTGCCACCCACCTGGTGGTGGACATCGACCCACCCGAGGCGGGCGGGTTCGCCGCCGCCGTCGCGGCCGCCGCCCTGGTCCGCCGGGCGGTCGACGAGGCAGGGCTCGCCTGCACGGTCAAGACCAGCGGTGCCAAGGGGCTGCACGTGCTCGTCCCGGTCGGTCCGCCCGTGCCGGTCGACGACGCGGCCGCCGCCACCCGGGCGCTGGCCGCCCGCGCCGAACGGCTCGACCCGGCGCTGGCGACCACCGCGTTCCTGCGGGAGGACCGCGCCGGCCGGGTGTTCCTGGACACCACGCGCGCCGGCGGGGCGACCCTGGTGGCGGCCTACAGCCCGCGGGTACGGTCGGGCGTGCCGGTGTCCTTCCCGGTCGCCTGGGCCCACCTGGCCGACGTGTCCCCGGCGGACTTCACCATCTACACCGTGCCCGGCCTGCTGGCGCAGGGGCGGGCCGGGCCGGCGCCACCACCCCGGCCGCTACCCCCCGACCTGGTCGAGGAGGGCCGGGCCATCCCGATCGCCCGCGTCCAGGCGATGCACGAGGGGCGGCGGCGGGCCCGCGCCCGCCGCGACGCGGCGGCGCGGCGGGATCAGCCGGGCGAGGGCGGCGATGTCGGCCCGGGGCGCTAGCCTCGGCCCGTGACCAGCTCAGTGACCAGCGCGCAGGTCCTGGGGTTCCGGGTACGGGCGCAGCAGCTGGACCGGGAGCCTGCCAGCGGCCGCGCGCGCCTGCGCGACACGGCCGTGCTCGACCTCGGTGTCCAGGACACGGGCCCGGACGGTGGCCGGTGGGCGCTGGCCGTCCGCGGCGTGGACGTCTCCCGCGTGGGCGAGGACGACCTGGTCCTGCTGTGGACCCTCCGCGGCGCGCCGCACCTGTACCGGCGGGCCGACCTGCCGCAGGTCGCCGCCGCGGTGGCACCGTTCTCGGACGCCGACGCCGGCAAGCGGATCTTCGATGCCGCCAAGTCGCTGAAGGCCGCCGGCATCGGCTACCTGGCGGCCCTGGACGCGGTCGCCGCCGCGATGCGGTCGGTGGTGGACCGGCCCATGGTCAAGGGCGAGGTCTCCACCCGGGTGTCGGCGCTCATGGACGAGCCGTACCTGCGCTACTGCCGGTCCTGCCAGGCCACCCATCTGTACGAGCAGACGTTCCGGCTCGCTGCCCTGCGGGCGGGCCTGCGACTGCGGGAGGGGACCTCGCCCCCGGTGCTGGAGCCGATCCCCGGGTTCGCACCCGCGGACACCTACCCGCCCCGGCTGGACGTGATCCGCGCCTACCTGCACCTGCTCGGACCGGCCACGCCGCAGATGGTCGCCGGCTACCTGGACGCACCGGTCGCCGACGTCAAGCGACGCTGGCCGCAGGACGTCGTCGAAGTGTCGGTGGACGGCCAGCGCCGGTTCGCCCTGGCCGCCGACGCCGACGCGCTGTCCGCCCCGCCGCCGACGGTCACGCGGCTGCTCGGCCCGTTCGACCTGTTCCTGCAGGCCCGGGACCGATCCCTGCTGGTGCCCGACCGGGACCTCGCCAAGTCGCTGTGGCCGGTGCTCGGCCGGCCCGGTGCGGTGCTGGTCGACGGGGAGATCGCCGGCGCGTGGCGGCCACGGCAGTCCGGCAACCGCCTGCGCGTGCAGGTGGAGCTGTGGGCGCCCGCGCCGCCGCCGGTCCGCGCGGCGATCGGTGACCAGGCCGAGCGGCTGGCCGCCTACCGCGGCGTGCAGCTGGCCGGCGTCGACCTGGCCGGCTGACCGCGGCGCCGCCGGGCTCGCCCGACCGGGCCGCCGCCGACCACGCGCTGGTGGTCCCCGTCAGCGACCCGTATGCCCGCGCACCGGTACCCGCAGCGCCGGCGACACCAGTGGCTCCTGGTCCGGCAGCCGGAACCAGAGGACCCGTCCTCCGTCTCGACCTCCAGGCCCAGCTCCTCACGCAGGTACCGCTCGGCGGCCGCCGCGGTGTCGGCGGTGGGGCGCACGTACGCGCGGCCGCCGTAGTCCTGGCAGGAGCTGGTGGTGTCGCAGACCTCCCACAG
>DATGOE010000061.1:0-6518 GCA_035306365.1 Natronosporangium sp.
CTGTCGCCCGACGCGTCGGTGCTGCTGGTCTGCCACGTCAACCCCGACGGTGACGCCATCGGCAGCATGCTCGGCACCGGGCTGGGGCTGCGGGCGCTGGGCCTGACCGGGGTGCAGGCGAGCTTCCCCGGTCGGCCGGAGCTGCCCGAGCCCTTCGCCGCCCTACCGGGACGGGAGCTGCTGGTGCCGTCGACGCAGGCGGCGCGCGAGCCTGACCTGCTGATGTGCTTCGACGCCGCGAGCGCCTCGCGGCTGGGCGAGCTCGCCGACCGGGTCGCGACCGCCGCGACCACGGTCGTGCTGGACCACCACGCCTCGTACACCGGGTTCGGCAAGGTCCACCTTGTCGACCCGCAGGCGGCGGCGACCGCCGTGGTCGCCGAGGAGCTGCTGTCCCGGCTGGGCGTGCCCCTGGACGCCCAGATCGCCGAGTGCCTCTACGTGGCGTTGGCGACCGACACCGGCTCGTTCAAGTTCGACATGACCACCCCGGCGGTGCATCAGCTCGCCGCCCGGTTGCTCGCCACGGGCATCTCGCCGGCCGAGATCAGCCGGCGGGTCTTCGACACCCGCCCGTTCGGAGCGGTGCGCCTCTACGGCGAGGTGCTCAGCCGCGCCCAGCTCGACCGCGCCGCCGCGGACGGGCGTGGCCTGGTGTGGACGTGGGCGAGCCTGGATGACCTGTCCCGGTACGGCCAGCGCCCGTACGTGCTGGAGCCGCTGATCGACTCGGTGCGGTGTGTGGCGGAGGCCGACGTGTCGTGCCTGCTCAAGCAGGTCACGCCCACGGAGTGGGCGGTCTCGCTGCGCAGCAAGGGCGCCACGGACGTGGGTGCGGTGGCGGTTGCGCTGGGCGGTGGCGGGCACCGGCTGGCCGCCGGCTTCACCTGGTACGGCGACGTGGACCAGGCGGTGGAGGCGATCCGCCGGCGTCTCGCCGGGCACCCCTGAGCCCCCTGCGGACCCGCGGGGCGGGTGCGTCTCGCGATGTGGGAATGTCGTGCGCCATGTGGGATGGCGCGGTAGGTTCGGCTCGATGCGCACCGTACTCATCCTTCGCCGCCGCAGCGGGTCGAGCTCGTAGGCCAGCCCCCGCTGCGGAGGTCGTGACGCTGGCCTGGATGGGACGCGGGAGAGTCCCGGTGCGCACCTCACCAGTCGGGTTCACCGACCCGGGCCTTCCCGCCGCCGGATGTGGGTGTCGGTGACCCCGCACCCGTCTCCGGCCGTCAGACCGACCAAGTGACGAGGCACGGCCGCGCCGGTGGCGGCCGACCCACGGGTCCCGCCGGTCGGCCGGTGCCCCGTACGCCGGCTGTTGCTGGAGGAACGATGTCGAGCACGCCCCGACCGGTGCAGACCGAGGACCCGCGCGAGCAGGCCCGCAGCGCGCTGCAGACGTCCATGGACACCCGACAGTGAGCCGTCGCGGGTGGGCGGTGCTGTGGCGGCGCCCACCCGCCACTACATGTCGTCCCGGCGAGTGGGCGCTGGTGTGACGGCGCCCACCCGCCACTACATTTCGTTGTGACCACACCAACCTACGGTGACGGAGCGGGTCACCGTACCGGTCAAAGCGGACCACGGACCGCCGAGTCCCGCCCCGGGCGGCTCGTTCTCAGGGTCAAATCGGGGTTGCGTCGGGCCGGCTGCGGCCCACGATGGTGGACAATGGCCCTGACCGGCAGGGTTGGAGGTGCACGCGTGCGTCGGCGCGGTGGGCAGGTGCCGGCGGGGGGGCGAGACCGGATCCGTACCATCCTGGTGCTGGCCACCATCCTGTTGGTGACGTCGGGCACACAGGTCCTTCCCCGGGTTCCCGTGCCACAGGCCACCGTGGTGACCCCGGTGGCCGCAGCGTTGCCGTCGTTGCCGTTCGACGTGCGGATCGACGCCACGATGCAACGCCTGCGCCGGGTCGTCCTGGAGGACGGACCCCATGCCCGCCTGTTCCGGCTGATCCTGGCGCAGGGCCGCAAGCTGCTCCAGGTCGACCTGTCGGCGAACCACGGCCACGGCTCCTGGATCGAGCTGGTCGGGGACATCGGCGAGCGCACCGAGGCGGTCGGCATCCTGGTGCCGGGCAGTGGCGCCTTCATCGACGATGAGAACTTCATGAAGTACCACCGCCGCGCCCGGGACCTGGTGGACCAGGCCGCCGGGAGGCTGGCGGTGGTGGTGTGGGCCGGCGGGTCGTTCCCCAAGGGCTGGATCCAGGGGTCGTTGAGCCACTACCGCCGCGCGCTCGGCCGCGCCCTGGCGCTGTTCTCCCACGAGGTGCGCGCCGAGATCCACCGGCGGCTGGGACCGGACGCCCAGGTCAGGATCGTGGTCGCGGGGCACTCCTTCGGCGGCGCGGTGGTGGCCGCTGCCGAGCGGTACGGGCTGGAGGCCGACGCCATCCTGCACATCGCCTCCGCCGGCATGGGCGACGTGCGGGACCCGTACGACTATCCGGAGCCGGAGCGCCCGCGCTACTCCCTCACCGCCCCCGGCGACCTCATCGGGTTCGTCCAGGGACTGCCCGGCCCGCCCGGGGTCGGGCACGGGCCCGACCCGGACACGTTCCGGTGCGTCGTGCGGCTGCCCACCGGTTACCTGCCGGGCGATCCGTCCGTCCGGGACGAGCTGGGGCAGCGGCTGGGGGAGCGGGCCGGCGCGCTGATCGGCGGCGTGTCCTCCCACAGTGAGGTCTTCATCCGGTACTCCGATGCCTGGTGGCAGATCTACCGGGTCTTCCTGGGCCAGGGTCCGGAGCCGGGGGACTGCCCCGCCCCGCCCGACCCGCCGCTGGACGCGCGCGTGCTGCCCCTGGTGCTGCCCCGCGTGGTGACCGACAGCCAGTGCCGGGCCGGCGGGGGGTTGCGCCCGCGCGACCGGCACCGGTTCCGCTGACCGCACCAGCTCCGGGTACGCCGCCGCCGGCTCACCGGTCTCGGTGCCGCCCGGCCGGACGTGCCCGCCCGAGGTGCTCGAACCGTGCGAACACCGCCACCAGCACCACCAGCACCAGCGCCGGCGCCACCACCCAGAACGGGCGCTGAGCCCACCACGCCGCGGTCGGCTCGGCCGGCGGGTTGACGTCCAGTGCCCGCAGCACGCCCAGGACGACCAGCAGCGCGGTCATGTGCCACAAGAACACCGTCAGGATCACGGTGTTGGCCGCCACCACCGGCCGCCACACCGCCGGCCGGCGCAGCCAGCGGCTGACCGGCCGGCGCAGCACCAGGATCACCCCGAGCTGCAGCAGCGCCAGCGCGGCGATCGTGGCGGTGGTGGGGAAGATGTTGCTGCGCTCCTGCCCGACCGTGGCGACCATCGACGGTGGGTACGCCGCCAGCGACGTGAGCCCGGCCAGCAGCAGCACCCCGGCACCGGCCACCGCCGCGGCCCGGCCGGGCCCGGTGGTGCGGGCGGCGTCACGGTAGAAGTAGCCGAGCTGGTGGACCACCACCCACACCAGCGCGGTGTTGACCCACCCGGCCACCGGCAGCCCGGCGGCGAACCGGAGCAGGTCGCACCCGGCCACCGCGACCGCCATCGCCGTCACCGTCGGCCACCGCGCCCGCGCGTGCAGGGTGGCGGTGACCGGGGTGAGTACGACCACCCACAGGTACGCGACGACGAACCACAGTGGCGTGAACACCATCGGCGCGTACCGCAGCACCCCCGCGTACCCGGGGACGGCCAGGTGCGCGACCAGCTCCACCGCGGCCCACACGGCGAGGAAGACCACGACCGGGAGGAGCAGCCGTCGCAGGCGCGCGGCGAGATAGCCGCGCCAGCCGCGCCCACCTCGGTGGGCCGACCACCAGGCGGCCGCGTTGGCATACCCGCCGACGATGAAGAAGACGGTGACCACCTGGAGCAGCCAGGTGGCCAGCCAGCTGCCCGGGACGGCGTGGATCGGGTTGGGCATCACCCACCGCTCGCCGGTCCACCGCAGCAGCGACAGCGCCCAGTGCCACAGCACCACCACGGCGATGGCGAGGGCCCGCAGGAAGTCCACGTACCGGTCGCGCGTGTCCGGCGTCGCCGCCACGGCCGCGTCCAGCCGCCGGCGCCAGCTCCGCCACGCCCGGCCCGCGCCCACGCCGACCAGCCTCTGCCGTCCCCTGCCCACGTCCTACGGCCTTCCCGTCCCGTGTCCTCGCCGTCCCGGCTTTCCCGTCCCGCGCCACGCCGTCCGGCCCCTCCCGCACGGCCGTCGTGTGCCAATCTAGGCAGGACGTGGGCGTCAAGGGTGGGACAGTGGTGGACGGTCTGGTGGTGGTGGACAAGCCGTCCGGCGTGACCTCGCACGACGTGGTGGCCGCGGTGCGCCGGCTGGGCCGGGTCCGCAGGGTCGGCCACGCCGGCACGCTCGACCCGATGGCCACCGGCGTCCTCGTGCTAGGGGTCGGCCGGGGCACGCGGCTGCTCACCTACCTCAGCGGGTCGGACAAGGGCTACACCGCCACCATCCGGCTCGGCCAGTCCACCGTCACCGACGACGCCGAGGGGGAGATCACCGCCGCCGTCCCCGCCGACGGCGTCAGCGACGATGAGATCCGGGCCGGGCTGGCGGCGCTGACCGGCCGGATCGCGCAGGTGCCGAGCGCGGTGAGCGCGATCAAGGTCGACGGGCGGCGCGCCTACCGCCGGGTGCGGGCCGGCGAGGCGGTCGACCTGCCCGCCCGCACCGTCACCGTGCACCGGCTGGACGTCCGGGCGGTGCGGCGCGACCGGCCCGGCCTGGTCGACGTCGACGTCGAGCTGGCCTGCTCCGCCGGCACGTACGTGCGGGCCATCGCCCGCGACCTGGGCGCGGCGCTCGGGGTGGGCGGCCACCTGACCGCGCTGCGGCGCACGTTCGTGGACGGGTTCACCCTCGCCGAGGCGGTCACCCTGCCGGAGCTGGAGCGGCGCGCCCCCCACGTGGTGACGCTGCCGCTGGCCGAGGCGGCGCGACGGCGCTTCCCGCAGCGGGAGGCCGACGCGCGGGAGGTCCGGGTCCTGTCCCACGGCGGCCGGCTGGCTCCGGCCGGCATCGCCGGCCCGTACGCGGTCTTCGCGCCCGACGGCGAGGTGGTCGCGATCGTCAGCGAGCGTGGCGGCGCCGCGCGGCCGGAGGTGGTCCTGGCCCCCGCCGGCTGACGCCGGTCAGCGACGCGCGGCACCGGCGGCCGACACCGGAGGCGCACCCACCGACCGTCGGGCCGCCGCCGGGCCGGCTGGTCCTGCGGTCGACGGCATCGGCGTCACGCGCGCGCAAGACGGCACCGGCCGGGTCTCCTGCCTGTCGCCGACGGCCGCGTTGGCGCGACCGCGGTGGGCGCGGGTGCCGGCGCGTCCGCCGTCCGGCCATACTTGCGGTCATGCAGCGATGGCGTGGGTACGAGGCGGTGCCGGGCGACTTCGGTCGGACCGTGGTGACGATCGGCGTGTTCGACGGGGTCCACCGGGGCCACCAGGAGGTGATCGGCACCGCCGTCAAGCGGGCACGGGACCTCGGCCTGCGCTCGGTGGTCGTGACCTTCGACCCGCACCCGGCCGAGGTCGTACGGCCCGGTTCCCATCCGGCGGTGCTCACCGGCCCGGACCGCAAGGCCGAGCTCATCGAGGCGCTCGGTGCCGACGCCCTGTGCGTGGTGCCGTTCACCCTGGAGTTCTCCCGGCTGACGCCCGAGGCGTTCGTGCACGACGTGCTGGTCGAGCACCTGCACGCGGCGGTGGTCGTGGTCGGGGGCAACTTCCGGTTCGGGCACCGGGCCGCCGGCGACGTGGCGCTGCTGGAGCAGCTCGGCCGCAGGTTCGGGTTCACCGTGACCGTGCCGGACCTGGTCGGCGACGACACCGTGGTGCTCTCGTCCACCTACATCCGGGCGTGCGTGGCCGCCGGCGACGTGACCGCGGCGGCGGCGGCCCTGGGTCGGCCGCACCGGGTGGAGGGCGTGGTGGTGCGCGGCGACGGGCGGGGGCGCGAGCTCGGCTTCCCCACCGCGAACCTGCTGACCCCCCGCTACGCCGCGGTGCCCGCCGACGGTGTGTACGCCTGCTGGTGCCACCACCGCGGACGGCGCCACATGGCGGCCGTGTCGATCGGCACCAACCCCACCTTCTCGGGTCAGGCGCGGCGGGTGGAGGCGTACCTGCTCGACTTCACCGACGACCTGTACGGCGAGCGGGTGGCGCTGGACTTCGTGCGCCGGCTGCGGGAGATGCGCAGGTACGACTCGGTGGAGCCGCTGGTAGCGCAGATCCGTGACGACGTCGCCGCCACCCGGCGGTTGCTGTCGGAGGGCTGAGGTCCGTCGGTCCCCGTGGTCCCGGCGGTGCCGCCGGGCGCGCCGCGCCAGCCGGCGACCCCGCGCCCGGCGGGAGCGCGCCTCACCGTGCCCGACGGCTGACGCCGTGCCCGGACGGGCGGCCGGCGTGACTCCTGGTAACCTGGCACCTGCGGCCGGGTGCCGGCCGCCGTCCCGCGTGCCTGCTCGACGCCGTGGGTGCGGGACGGGGTGGTCGCCGGTACGGACCGG
>DATGOE010000062.1:0-3366 GCA_035306365.1 Natronosporangium sp.
CCGTGCTGCGGCCGGTGGACCTCGACGCGCTGGAGAAGGAGCTGCGACAGGCGTACGACGAGGGCGTCCGCGCGGTCGCCGTGGTGTGCCTGCACAGCCACCTGTACCCGCAGCACGAGCGGGCGATCGGTGAGCTCGCCACCCGGATCGGGTTCCCGCAGGTGTCGCTGTCCAGCGAGGTGAGCCCGCTGATGAAGGTGGTGCCCCGCGGCGACACCACGGTCGTGGACGCGTACCTGTCGCCGATCCTGCGCCGGTACGTGGACCGGGTGGCGGCCGCCCTGCCCGGGGTCCGGCTGATGTTCATGCAGTCCAGCGGCGGGCTGGCCGCCGCGGACCACTTCCGCGGCAAGGACGCGATCCTGTCCGGCCCGGCCGGCGGGCTGGTCGGGATGGTCCGCATGTCGCAGCTGGCCGGGTTCGACAAGGTGATCGGCTTCGACATGGGCGGCACCTCCACGGACGTGTCCCACTTCGCCGGCGAGTACCAGCGGGTGTTCGGCACCCAGGTGGCCGGGGTGCGGTTGCGCGCCCCGATGCTGGACATCCACACCGTGGCCGCCGGTGGCGGGTCGGTGCTCCAGTTCGACGGCAGCCGGTTCCGGGTCGGCCCCGGCTCCGCCGGGGCCGACCCGGGACCGGCCTGCTACCGCCGCGGCGGCCCGCTCACCCTCACCGACGCGAACGTCCTGCTCGGGCGCATCCAGCCGGGTCACTTCCCGGCGGTGTTCGGCCCCAGTGGCGACCAGCCGCTGGACGACGCGGTCGTGCGCCGCCGGTTCGCCGAGCTGGCCGACGAGGTCACGGCCGTGACCGGACAGCCGCACACTCCCGAACAGGTGGCGGTCGGCTTCCGCCGGGTCGCCGTGTCCAACATGGCCAACGCCATCAAGAGGATCTCCGTCCAGCAGGGACACGACGTGACCCGGTACGTGCTGACCACCTTCGGCGGCGCGGGCGGCCAGCACGCCTGCGAGGTCGCCGACGCGCTGGGCATCCGGACGGTCCTGGTGCCGCCGCTGGCCGGGGTGCTGTCGGCGCTGGGCATCGGCCTGGCGGACGTGACCGTGATGCGGGAGCAGTCGGTGGAGCGGCCACTGTCGAACGAGGTGGTGCCGCACCTGCGGACGGTCGCCGAGGCGCTCGCCGCCACCGCCGAGGCCGAGCTGCGCGCCCAGCACCCCGACGGCGAGGTCCGTCTCATCCACCGGGCCCACCTGCGCTACGACGGTACGGACACGGCGCTGACCGTGGCGCTGGGCGATCCGGCCGCGATGGTCGCCGAGTTCGAGGCGGCGTACCGGCGCACGTACTCGTTCCTGCTGGACCGGCCGCTGATCGTGGAGGCGCTGTCGGTGGAGGCGGTGGGCGTCACCGACCCGCCCGACCTGACCCGGCTGGGCGAGCGCCGCGACCCGGGCCCGCCGGTGGTCGACCGGGTCCGGCTGTTCAGCGGCGACGCCTGGGTGGAGGTACCGCTGTACCTGCGGGAGCGCCTGGCGGCCGGGGCGACGCTCACCGGTCCGGCGATCGTCGCCGAGGCCAACTCGACCACGGTGGTGGAGGACGGGTGGCGCGCCACCGTCACCCGCTACGGCCACCTGCTGCTGGAGCGGGTCCGGGACCCGGCCGCGGTCACCGGCGTGCGGACCACCGTCGACCCGGTCATGCTGGAGATCTTCAACAACCTGTTCATGTCGATCGCCGAGCAGATGGGCGCCCGGTTGGAGTCCACCGCCCAGTCGGTGAACATAAAGGAGCGGCTGGACTTCTCCTGCGCGCTGTTCGACCCGGACGGCAACCTCATCGCCAACGCGCCCCACATGCCGGTGCACCTGGGGTCGATGGGCGCGAGCGTGCGGGAGGTGATCCGCCGCCGGGCGGGCGACATGCGGCCCGGCGACGTGTACGCGGTCAACGACCCGTACCACGGCGGGACGCACCTGCCCGACGTCACGGTCATCACCCCGGTGTACGACGACGCCGGCCGCGAGGTCCTGTTCTACGTCGCGTCCCGCGGCCACCACGCGGAGATCGGTGGCATCACCCCCGGCTCGATGCCGGCGCACAGCCGCAACGTGCACGAGGAGGGGGTGCTGTTCGACAACTGGTTGCTGGTGCGCGACGGCCGCTTCCGGGAGGAGGAGACCCGGCAGCTGCTCACCTCCGCCCCGTACCCGTCCCGCAACCCGGAGACCAACCTGGCCGACCTGCGCGCCCAGATCGCCGCCTGCGCCAAGGGCATCGAGGAGGTCCGCCGGATGATCGACCACTTCGGCCTGGACGTGGTGCAGGCGTACATGCGGCACGTGCAGGACAACGCCGAGGAGGCGGTGCGCCGGGTCATCGACGCGCTGTCCGACGGCGAGTACGCGTACGAGATGGACAGTGGCGCGACGATCCGGGTGAAGGTCACCGTCGACCGGGTCGGCCGGTCGGCCACGATCGACTTCACCGGCACCTCGCCGCAGCTGGCGACGAACTTCAACGCCCCCACGTCGGTGGCCACCGCGGCAGTGCTGTACGTGTTCCGCACCCTGGTCGCCGACGACATCCCGCTCAACGACGGCTGCCTGCGGCCGCTGCGGATCGTGGTGCCGCCCGGCACGATGCTCTCCCCGACCTACCCGGCGGCGGTGGTCGCCGGCAACGTGGAGACCTCGCAGGCGGTGACCGGTGCGCTGTACGCGGTGCTGCGGGTGCAGGCGGAGGGGTCCGGGACGATGAACAACGTGACCTTCGGCAACGACCGGTACCAGTACTACGAGACCGTGGGGTCGGGCTCCGGCGCGGGCGAGGGCTTCGACGGCGCGTCGGTGGTGCAGACGCACATGACCAACTCCCGCCTCACCGACCCGGAGGTGCTGGAGTGGCGCTTCCCGGTGCTCGTGGACAGCTTCGCGGTGCGGCGCGGCAGCGGCGGCGCGGGCCGGTGGCGGGGCGGGGACGGTGCCGTGCGCCGGCTGCGGTTCCGCGAGCCGATGGCGGTCAGCACCCTGTCCGGCCACCGCCGGGTGCCGCCGTACGGGATGGCCGGCGGCGCGCCGGGCACGCCGGGCCGCAACTACGTGGAGCGTGCCGACGGCTCGGTCACCGAGCTGGCCGGCGCCGACTCGACCGAGGTCGGCGTCGGCGACGTGCTGGTGGTGGAGACCCCGGGCGGCGGCGGCTACGGCGTACCGGAGGACTGACGGGCCCCGTTCCCGTCCGGTGCGTGCTCCAGGTCCCAGGCCGGGGCGTCATGGGCAGTCACCCTGTCGGCACGCCCGGACGACCTCCGCCATCTCGTCGATGGTCCGCGGCCTGCCCCAGGTGGGGTCCAGAGCCTCGGTGGTCGTGAACGGGCTGACCATCTCCTGGTCGCTC
>DATGOE010000063.1:0-5597 GCA_035306365.1 Natronosporangium sp.
TCACCATCCGTGTGCAGGGGCCGGACAAGCCGCCGTCGGTGAAGGAGATCTCGGGCATCGTCACCGACCAGGACACCGGTGAGCCGATCCCGAACGCCACGGTGGTCCTCATCGACGGTGCCGACAAGACCCACCAGGTCGGCACCGACGGCGAGGGCCGGTACAAGTTCACCGGGGACATCGCTCCCGGCACGTTCGGCCTGAAGGCGATGAAGGACGGGTACGAGGGCAACCAGTTCGTGGACGAAGCCGACGCCGGTGAGTCGATAACCGTCAACCTCACCGTCGTCAAGATCGGCGCCAGCCCGTCCGCCACGCCCACGCCGTCCGCCTCCGCCGACCCGTCGGCCTCCGCCAGCGCGGCGGCGACCCCACCCCCGGTGCAGGAGGGGGAGGACACGGGCGGCCGGACCTTCTTCACCACCCTCATGATCATCCTCGGGATCATCCTGCTGCTGTCGGGCGTCGGGGTGATCGCCTTCCTGATCTGGCGCCGGTTCAGCGGGGACGACGAGGACTTCGACGAGGCACCGGACCCCACCTCCGGCCCCCGCGGCCCCCGGCCGACCCCTGGCAGCCACGGCGTCTACCGCCCCAGCCCCACCCGGGTCCTGGGCGGTTCGCAGCCCACCCAGGTGATCGGCGCCGGCACCTCCGGGCTGCCCGCGGTGGGCCCGCGGCCCGCGTTGGCCGATGCCCCCACCATGATCCAGCGTTCCCCGGACGACGCCCCGACCATGATCCAGCGCCCTGCGGGGAGCGAGGACGCCACCACGCTCCTGCCCCGACAGGGCGGGTCGCCCCCGGGTCCGCACGCACCCCGCCCAGCCGCCCCGGAGTACGGTGGCCGGCACAGCGCGCCCGCCGCGCCCGCGCCGACCAGCGGGCCGTACGCCGGCACGGCGCCGGGAGGCGCCGGGTACGGCAGCCCCGGCGGGTACGGCGCCTCCGAGGGCTACGGCAGCCCGGCCGGACCCCGCCACTACCAGCCCGCCTCCGAGTCGCCGGCGACAGACCAACCGACCTACGGCGGCTACGGCCCGGACCCGTACACCCCGCAGGGGAGCACACCCGGGTACGGCCACGCCGGTTACGAGGGGCGGCACAGTGCCCCGCCCACGCCTCCCGCCTCCGGCAGCGGGTACGGCCAGCCCGCGTACGGCGGGTCCGGGTACGGCGGCGGGGACTACGGCTCCCCGGGGTACGGCTCCACCGGCTACGGGCAGTCCGACTACCCGCAGGCCGGGTACGGTCAGCCGGCCCCGCAGCCGCCGCCGGCGGGCCAGCCCGGGTACGCCGCACCGGGGTACGGAGAGCCGTACGGCCAGCCCGGGTACGGCCAGCCGGGGTACGGCCGGGACGCGACCGCCCCGCCCGGTGGCCAGCCGGACGGTGGCTACCAGAGCCCGACCGGGTACGAGGACCCCTCCGCGTCGCGGGACCGCCCATCGTCGGAGCGGCGTCGGCTCGACTGGCTCGACGACTAACCCTTCCGGCCGCGGGGCCGGCGGCGCTTGCGCCGTTTGGCGCCCGAGGCGCCGGACCTGCTGGCCGACCCGCCGGTCGCCGGTGAGCTGGCCGAGGCGGCGGCGTCCGCGGCACCGGCGCCGCTGTCGGCGCTGTCCCGCCCGGTACCTGCCGCGCCGGCCGTGTCCGCACCGTCCCGGTCGCCGCTGTCGGTCCCGTGCTCGCCGTCGCCCCCGTCGCCGCCGTCCCCGTCGGCGGGCCCCTCCGGCGCGGGACCGCTGCCGAACAGGCGCGGCAGCGTGGCCGACCACGACCGTCGCAGCTCGTCCAGCGGGATCTGGAACAGGTCGGCCACCTCCAGCGGCGTGTCCGGTCCGGTGACCACGCCCAGCGGCGTCCACGGCACGCCCATCTCGTTGCACAGGCCGACGAACGCGACCTCGCGCCCGCGGGGCACGCTGACCAGCACCCGCGCGCTGGACTCGCTGAACAGCAGTACCGCCGGGTCGTCGCGGAACTCGTCCGGGACCGCGATCACCGCCCCCGACCCGTACCGCAGGCAGGCCTCCGCCAGCGCCTGCGCCAGGCCGCCCTCGGACAGGTCGTGGGTGCTGCGCAGGTGCCCCACCTGGTTGGCCCGCGCGATGAGGTCCGCCAGCCGCCGCTCCGCGGCCAGGTCCACTTCGGGCGGCGTGCCGCCCAGGTGACCGTGGACGACCCACGCCCACTGCGACCCGGAGAGCTCCTCGCGGGTCTCGCCGAGCAGGATCAGCACGTCCCCGTTCTCCCGCAGGCCCATCGGGACCCGCCGGGCGGCGTCCTGGAGGATCCCCAGCACCCCCACCACCGGCGTGGGGTTGATCGCCGCGGTGCCGGTGGAGTTGTAGAAGCTGACGTTGCCGCCGGTCACCGGGACGCCCAGGGCCTCGCAGCCGTCGGCGAGCCCGCGGACCGCCTCGGCGAACTGCCACATCACCCCGGGGTCCTCCGGCGAGCCGAAGTTGAGGCAGTTGGTCACCGCCACCGGCGTCGCGCCGGTCACCGCCACGTTGCGGTACGCCTCGGCGAGGGCGAGCTGCGCACCGGTGTACGGGTCGAGCCGGCAGTACCGGCCGTTGCCGTCCACGGACAGCGCCACCGACAGCCCGGTGGTCTCGTCCAGGCGGACCACGCCGGCGTTCTCGGGCTGGGCGAGCACCGTGTTGCCCATGACGTAGCGGTCGTACTGCTCGGTGACCCAGGTCCGGTCGCACAGGTCGGGGGAGCTGACCACCCGCAGCACCTGCGCCCGCAGCGCCGCACCGTCGCGCGGCCGGGGCAGCGTCTCGGCCCGGTCGGCGCGCAGCAGCACCAGGTCCGCCGGCTCGCGCATCGGCCGGGCGTACACCGGCCCCTCGTCGGCCAGGCTCGCCGGCGGCACGTCCGCGACCCGCTGCCCGTGCCAGGTGACGACGAGCCGGCCGGTGTCGGTCACCACGCCGATCGAGGTGGCGGGCACGCCCCACTTGTCGGCGATCTTCTTCACCCGCTCCAGGTGCTGCGGCGCCACGACCAGGAGCATCCGCTCCTGGGACTCGCTGGCGAGGATCTCGTGGGGTGCCATCGACGGCTCGCGCAGCGGCACCTTCTCCAGGCGTACGTCCATGCCGGTGCCGCCGGCGGCGGCGGTCTCCGACAGCGCGCAGGTGAGCCCGGCACCGCCGAGGTCCTGCACCGCCACGACCAGGTCGGCGGCGTACATCTCCTGGCACGCCTCGATGAGCAGCTTGCCGGTGAACGGGTCGCCCACCTGGACGCTGGGACGGCGCTCCTCGGCCTCCTCGGTGAAGGTGGCGCTGGCCAGGACCGACACGCCGCCGATGCCGTCGCGGCCGGTGCGGGCGCCCAGCAGCAGGATGATGTTGCCGGGGCCGGTGACGGCCTTGCGCTGCATCTGGCGGATCGGCATCACGCCCAGGCACAGCGCGTTGACCAGCGGGTTGCCCTGGTAGGACGGGTCGAAGGCGACCTCCCCGCCGATGTTGGGCAGGCCCAGGCAGTTGCCGTAGCCGCCGATGCCGGCCACCACTCCGGTGACCACCCGGGCGGTGTCCGGATCCTCGGGCGCGCCGAACCGCAGGGAGTCCATGACCGCGACCGGCCGCGCGCCCATCGCCAGGATGTCGCGGACGATGCCGCCCACGCCGGTGGCGGCGCCCTGGTACGGCTCGATGAACGACGGGTGGTTGTGCGACTCGATCTTGAAGGTGACGGCGAGGTCGTCGGAGACCCGCACCACGCCGGCGTTCTCCCCCATGCCGGCCAGCAGGCGGTCGGAGGGCGGCGCCTTCTGCGCGAACTGCCGCAGGTGCATCCGGCTGGACTTGTACGAGCAGTGCTCGCTCCACATGATCGCGTACATCGCCAGCTCGGACCGGGTGGGCCGCCGGCCCAGGATCTCCCGGATCCGGACGTACTCGTCCTCCAGCAGGCCCAGCTCCGCGTACGGCTGGGTGACCTCGGGGGTGGCCTCGGCGTGCTCGACGGTGTCGACGACGTCACCCTGGGTCGAGGTGGTCATGCCGGCGCTCCGGCCAGGTGCTTGACGAGCGAGGTGAAGAACGCCAGCCCGTCGGTGGAGGGGCCGGTCAGCGCCTCGACCGCGTGCTCCGGGTGGGGCATGATGCCGACCACGTTGCCCGTCTCGTTGCTGATCGCGGCGATGTCCCGGGCCGATCCGTTCGGGTTGCCGCCGACGTACCGCGCGACCACCCGGCCGGTGGCCTCCAGCTCGTCCAGGGTCGCCTCGTCCGCGACGTAGCAGCCCTCCCCGCTCTTGATCGGGATGAGGACCTCCTGCCCGGCCTGGAACTCCCCGGTCCAGGCGGTGCGGGTGGACTCGATCCGGATCCACTGGTCGCGGTTGCGGAAGTGCAGGTGGCGGTTGCGGATCAGCGCGCCGGGCAACAGGTGCGCCTCGCACAGGACCTGGAAGCCGTTGCAGATGCCCAGCACCGGGACGCCGGCCCGGGCGGCGGCCGCCACCTGCTCCATGACCGGGGAGAACCGGGCGATCGCGCCCGCGCGCAGGTAGTCACCGTACGAGAAGCCGCCGGGCAGGATCACCGCGTCCACCATCAGGGGCGCGCGGTCGGCATGCCACAGCGACACCGGCTCCGCGCCGGCCAGCCGCACCGCGCGGGCGGCGTCCCGGTCGTCCAGCGAGCCGGGAAAGGTGACGACGCCTACCCTCACCAGTCTTCCTCAACCCTCACCGTGTAGTCCTCGATCACCGGGTTGGCCAGCAGCCGCTCGGCGATCCGGCGCGCCTTCTCGGTGTCCGGCTCGCCGTCGAACGTCAGCTCGATCCGGCGCCCGATCCGGACGGAGATGACGTCGTCGACGCCGAGCCGGGGCAGCGCGTCAGCGACCGCCTGACCCTGTGGGTCCAGAATCTCCGGCTTCAACATGACGTCCACGACGACCCGCGCCATGGCTCCTCCCCGTGGGTCGGCGGTCGGCGGTGCGGCCACCGCCAAGATTAACGTCCGGTGGATCGGTGTGCACCGTTGGACCGCTGGCGGTCAGGTGACCGCGGACACCAGCGTCGCGGTCGCGAGCACCGCGCAGACGCCGGCGGCGAGGTAGCGGATCACCGACAGCCGGATCCGGTGCAGCACCGCCCGACCGAGCAGGACCGCGGCACCGGAGACGCCGGCCAGCGCCACCCAGGCGCCGGCGGCCACGGCGGTGGCCGGTTGCCCGCTGGCCACCAGCCCGGCGACGAGGAGCTGGGACAGGTCCCCCCACTCCGCGGTGGCGATCAGGAGGAAGCTGGCCCCGAACGCCCGCCAGCCGTGGCGCGGCTGGCGGACCCGCCGCCCGTACTCCCGCTCCTGCGCCCGCCCGGTCACCTCCGCCCGCCGGGCCGACCGCAGCATGATCACCGCACCGGCAGCGAACAGCCCGGCCGCCACCAGGCGTACCGGAAGCTCGGGCAGCAGCCCCACCAGGCCGCCGGCGGCCACCGCCACGATCACCTGGACGCCGAACGCGCTGACCACGCCGAGCCACACCGGCCACGGCCGGTACCGGGTGGCGAGCACCAGCGTGGCGACGAACGTCTTGTCCGGCAGCTCCACCGGGGCGAT
>DATGOE010000064.1:0-3517 GCA_035306365.1 Natronosporangium sp.
TGCGGGCCGGGTTCCTCGACCCGCTGAAGGCCCGCCTCCTGCTGCGTACCGTGCTGCAGACCACCACCGACCGGGACACGCTCGCGGCCGCGTTCGCGGTCGCCGGCGGCTACGCCGACCCGGCGGCCTGGCCGTGGCCGCCGGCTCGAGGGTGACGGTGCGGTCCCCGCGCTGAGGCTGGGGTGGGAGCCGTCCGGCTCCCACCCCAGCGGTGGGTCAGGCTCCGGAGGTGAACCGGTAGGCGCGGATGATGGTCTGCTCGACGGTGTTGCCGTCGGCGTCGGCGCCCGTTGCCCGCAGCGACACGAACCCGTCCCCGGCCGGGTGGTGCAGCACCAGCAGCTTGCCGCCGCGCACCGGCACGGCCTGCCAGGTCTGGCCGTCGTCATAGGACACCTCGACCGTGAGGTCGACCAGCGGCCCGGCCCCACCCTGGCTCACCACCTGCACCGGCACCGGGAACGCCCGGCCGGCCGGTGCCGTGTTGTGGTCGTCCAGGTTCGGGGTGAACCGCACCACCGACGCCGGCAGCGGCACCTCGGTCGTGTCGTCCACGTGCCCGGACCGGAACGTCCACGCCAGGCCGGCGCGGGTCGACAGCGGGAACCGCTCGTCGCGTACCGCCTCGACCTCCATCCGGTACTCCGCCTCCTGCGCAGGCACGTCCACCTGGGCGAACAGGTCGGGTGCCTCGAAGACCAGCTCACCGTCGCGGTACACCGCGATGTGCGCCTCCGGGATCAGCGAGGCGAGGTCCCGACCGGTGGCGTCGTTGAACAGCCGCGGGATGAACACCAGCTGGTCACCGATCCGGACCGCGGTCGGCGGGGCGAACGGCCCGGGTGCGGGCAGCGCCGGTGCGAACACGCCCTGGTTCCAGGTCTCATGGTAGGTCCGGGGAGCCTGGTACGCCGTGGGCGGCCCGTTGGTGATGCTGAGGGTCTCCGGGAACGGGAACTCGGCGTCGTCGCCGGGCGGCAGCTCCTCGAACAGCATCTTCTGCCACAGCACCCCGCCGTCGGTGTTGTGGTACTCGGTGCGGGTGTAGGGCAGCTCGGTCGGGAACGACACCGCCACCCCGCCGGAGCCCTCCGGGTGAAGGCCGAAGCTCGACTTGGACCCGAACGCACCCGGCACGTGGGCGGCGTGCTGAGCCACGATCGTGGCCAGGTCCCGCTTTTTCACGTCCCGGTGGAAGCCGGTGATCATCCGACCGGGCTCGAAGTAGGCCACGTCGTAGCTGTACGGCGAGGCGGAGAAGAACCGCTCCGGGTCGAACTGGGCCCAACCTCCGGCCACCGCCGAGGCGAACCCGGGCACCGTCTCGTCCGGTCCGATCTGCCCGCTGAAGACCCCGTCGAAGCTGTCGGAGAGGACGGTGAAGCTCGCGAACAGGAAGTCGGTCATCAGCGCGGCGTCGACCGCACCCAGCGCCTGGGTGGCGTCGGCGGCCGGCACGGTGACCGAGATGGGCCTGGCGTGCCGGGCGTCGACCTCCACGGTCAGGTCGGCGTCCACGATCAGCCTCGGCTGCGCCAGCAGGCTGACCTCGAACTCCTCGCCGGCACCGTCCACGAAGCTCATCAGCGCGTACTCGCCGGCCGGGACCCGTACGGTCACGGTGGACGGTCCGAACACGTCCACGATGCCGAACTCGTCGGTCCGGAACAGCGTGGTGAAGTAGCCGGCAGGCTGACCCTCGCGGTCGGTGTGCACCAGCGTCAAGTGGTGGCTCTCGACCTCCCGCTCGACCGCGAACGGGGTGGTCACCTGCACGTCCGCCCCGGTGGCGATCAGGTGGCCGCCGAAGAACCCGTCGGCGTCGCCCACGGACGTGTCGGCCGTGATGCTCACCTGGGCGGTGCCGCCGGCCGGGACCGTGACGCTGGTGTCGCTGACAGCGAAGAACCCGTCGGGTGCCGGGCCGCCGTCCGGTCCGATCGTGGACAGCTCCAGACTCAGTGTGACGTCCGCCGGACCGTCGTTGCGGTAGGTGACGGTCGCGGTCTGCGGGTCGTCGTCCTCGTGCGGCCACACGGCCAGGTCGAAGCTGACGCTGGGCGGGTCGGCGGCCACCGTCTGATCGATCGCCCGGGCCACGTCCAGCCGGCCGGCGCCCTGCGCGTACGGGCTCAGCGCCGGGTGCGGCGCGGCCGAGCCCATCAGCGCAGCCTTCACCCGCGCCGGCGACCAGTCCGGGTGCTGCTGCCGCAGGATCGCCGCGGCACCGGCCACGTGCGGCGTGGCCATCGACGTGCCATCCAGCGTCAGGTACGGCTCACCGGGCTGGCCCAGGAAGCCGGTGGAACTGTTCGCCGCCACGATCTGCACACCGGGAGCGGTCAGGTCCGGCTTGAGCGCACCGTCGATGCGCGGCCCGCGGCTCGAGAAGCCCGCCAGCTCGTCGGACTTGTCCACCGCCCCCACCGTCAGGGCCGAATCCGCGCTGCCCGGAGAGTTGATCGACCGGTCCGACCCGTCGTTGCCCGCGGCGATGACGAACAGGACGCCGAACTGCGCGGTCAGGTTCTCCACCGCCTGCTCCAGCGGGTCCAACTCCTCGGTGTCGAACCCGCCGAGGCTCAGGTTCACCACGTCCGCGCCCTGGTCGACCGCCCACTGCATCCCGGCCAGGATCCACGATTCCGCACAGCCGAACTCCACGCACACCTTGCCGTCCAGCAGGTCCGCACCGGGCGCCACCCCGCGGAACTGGCCACCGGAGGCCGCACCGCTGCCGGCCACGATCGACGCCACATGCGTGCCGTGGCCGACGAAGTCACCGTCCTCCTCGAACCCCTCGGTGAAGTTCTCCGACGCCACGATGCGGTCGGCCAGGTCCGGGTGGGTGGCGTCGATGCCGGTGTCCAGCACCGCCACCGTGGTCCCGGAACCGTCCAGCCCGACCGCCCACGCCTGCGGCGCACCCACCTGCGGCACGCTCTGGTCCAGCAACGGCTGCCGCAGCCCGTCCAACCACACCTTCGACGCGCCGGCCGCAGCGATCCCGGCAGACCGGCCCACCAGGTCGTCCCAGAACCCGCCAATCGCCGACCTGTCCACCCGTACGGCCGCACCTCCGACCGCCGGCAGGTCCCGCACCACCTCGACGCCACCGTTGGCCGCCAACGGGGCAGCCGCGGCGGCGTGCGCGCCACCATCCATCACGATCAAGGGCAGGTCCGGCCGGTCGTGGTAGCCGAACTCCACCAGCAACGACACGTTGAACAGGCGCCGGTCCAGCTGCCCGGACCGCAGCAGCGGCAGCGCGTCGGCGGGGATGATGTACAGGTCGTCGCCTGACCGCTGGCTGAGGTAGGTGATGTGCTCCCGGCCCGGCCCGCGGTGGACCACCGCGCGATCCTGGTCGACCAGGGACACCCGGTCGCCGGTGATCAGGGTGACGGTGCTCGCCGTGGACGCGGCGAACCGGGGCATGGCGGCTGCGGCCTCACCGCTCGCCGGGCCGGCACCCGCGGGCGCGACCAGGCCGAGCGAGGCGACCAGCACGGCGGCC
>DATGOE010000065.1:0-13645 GCA_035306365.1 Natronosporangium sp.
GGTGAGGTAAGAAGAAGACGTGATCCGCGTGTTCCTGCTCGACGACCACGAGGTGGTCCGCCGCGGCGTGGCCGAGCTGCTGACGGCCGAGGGCGACATCGAGGTGGTGGGGGAGTCCGGCTCCGCCGCCGAGGCCACCCGCCGGATCCCGGCGCTGCGACCGCACGTGGCGATCCTGGACGCTCGCCTGCCCGACGGCAGTGGCATCGACGTGTGCCGGGAGATCCGCAGCGTCGACCCGACGATCAAGGGCCTCATCCTCACCTCGTACGAGGACGACGAGGCGCTCTTCGCGGCGATCATGGCAGGTGCCGCGGGGTACGTCCTGAAGCAGATCAAGGGCAGCGACCTGGTGGACACCGTCCGCCGGGTGGCGGCCGGGCAGTCGCTGCTGGACCCGGCGGTGACGCAGCGTGTGCTCGACCGGATCCGTCACCCCGCCGAGGAGCCCCCCGAGCTGCGTGCCCTGACCGCGCAGGAGCGCCGCATCCTGGAGCACGTCGCGGCCGGCCTGACCAACCGGGAGATCGCCGCGAAGATGTTCCTCGCCGAGAAGACGGTGAAGAACTACGTCTCCAGCATGCTGGCGAAGCTGGGGGTGGAACGCCGGACCCAGGCGGCGGTGCTCGCCTCCCGCCTGCTGGGCAAGGGCCGCGGCTGAGGCCGGGACTCCGTGCTGAGGCCGGGACGCCGCGGCTGAGGCCGGGACGCCTCGCCTACACTCGACCGGTCGGGTCGTCCACATCTGCGAGGAGAACGTCTGTGAAGAGCACCGTCGAGACGCTCAGCCCGACCCGCGTGCGTCTGGCGATCGAGGTCCCGTTCGCGGAGCTGGAGCCCAGCCTCAGGAAGGCGTACCGGGCGATCGCCCAGCAGGTCAACATCCCCGGCTTCCGGCGCGGGCGCGCGCCGGCGGCGGTGATCGACCGGCGGATCGGCCGCGGGGTGGTGCTCAACGAGGCGGTGCAGGAGGTGGTGCCCCAGCAGCTGTACGCCGCGCTGCGGGAGCACCAGGTCAAGTCGATCGGACGACCGGAGGTCGGCAACGTCGAGTTCGACGACGGGCAGCCGCTGCGGTTCACCGCCGAGGTGGACGTGCGCCCCGAGATCGATCTGCCCGACCTCGGCGAGATCACCGTCACCGTCGACGAGATCACCGTCACCGACGACGAGGTGGAGCAGCAGCTCAACGCGCTGCGGGACCGCTTCGCCACGCTGCGCACCGTGTCCCGCCCGGCACAGACCGGTGACTATGTGCAGATCGACCTCGAGGCGAGCGTGGATGGGCAGGTCGTCGAGGGCGGTACCGCCACCAACGTCTCGCACGAGGTGGGCAGCGGCCGGCTGCTGGACGGCCTGGACGAGGTCCTGGTCGGGATGTCCGCCGACGACCGGACCACGTTCCGCAGCACGCTCGTGGGAGGCGAGTACGCCGGGCGGGAGGCGGACGTGGCGGTGACGGTCCGGACCGTCAAGGAGAAGGAGCTGCCGCCGCTGGACGACGACTTCGCCCAGCTCGCGAGCGAGTTCGACACCCTCGACCAGCTGCGCGACGACATCCGGCAGCGGCTGGAGCGGGGCAAGCGCCTGACCCAGCTGTACGCCGCACGGGACCGGGCCCTCGACGCGCTGCTGGAGCGCACCGGCGTGCCCGCCCCCGAGGGCGTGGTCCGTGACGAGGTGGCCCACCGCAAGGCCCACCTGGTCGAGGACCTGCAGCAGGTGGGCCAGTCCCTGGCCGACTTCCTGGCCCGCGAGGGCCGCACCGAGCAGGAGCTCGACGACGAGCTGACCGCGTCGGTCAGCCGTACCGTGCGGATCCAGATCCTCCTCGACGCGATCGCCGACGCCGAGCGGGTGGAGGTCTCCGACGAGGAGTTCGGCCGGGAGGTGGCCCTGCGGGCGCGGCGTGCCGGCATGGAGCCGCAGCGCTACTACGACGAGCTGGTCCGGTCAGGTGCCGCGGGCTCGGTGTACGCGGAGGTCCGCCGGAGCCGGGCGCTCAGCCTGGTGATGGACCGGATCACCATCACCGACACCGCGGGCGCCCGGGTCAGCCCGCAGCTGACCGACGAGGAGGTCGCCGCGCCCGCCGGCGGGGACGCCGGACCGGCCGGTGCGGGTGCGCCGTCCGGAGGCGGACAGGCCGAAGGCTGACCCGCCGGGCCCGACCGGCACCCACCCGTCCGGCGTGGGCTCGGGCTGGCTGTGAAGTGATGGCGCCGCCGTGGCCGGTCCCGCGCTGTGGCCGGTGCCGCTGCTGTGGGTGCCGCTGCTCTGGCCGGCCGCCGCCGCCGTGGCTGCTGCCGCCGCGCGCTCGTGCTGTCCGCCGTGCCGCAGGGTTGCTGTGCCGGGCCAACCTGGGGTTGGTGTTTCCCGCCTACATACTGGGAGGAGTAGGTCACTACTCCCAGTATGTAGGCGCCGAAACGCCACCTCTTCCCGGCCGGTCGCCAGGACCACCCCAGGCGACGGCGGCCACGGCAGGCGGCGGGGCACCACGACGGCCGCACCCGATGCACACGACGGCCGCACCCCACGCCGTGCAGCAGCGCGGCGTACACCCCCGACCGGCAGCGCGGAGCCCGACGGCGCTTTGTCCGCGCTGCGCGAAACGTGCCCACCGGCCCGTGTCGGGCACCCCGGGCCCCGACTACTGTCGAGGACGTGACGTACCAGCCTGAGAGTTCAGCCTTCAACCATCCGGCGCTGCGGTGGATGCAGGATGTCCACGCCCGGAGCCGCGACACCTTCGGCGGCAACCTTGACGACATGATCTACCAGCGGCTGCTGAGGGAGCGGATCATCTTCCTCGGCAGCGAGGTGACCGACGAGGTGGCCAACCGGGTGTGTGCCCAGCTGCTCCTGCTCGCTGCCGAGGACCCCACCCGGGACATCAACCTGTGGATCAACTCGCCCGGCGGGTCGGTCCACGCCGGCATGGCCATCTACGACACCATGCAGTTCGTGGAGAACGACGTGGTGACCACGGCGATGGGCATGGCGGCCTCCATGGGCCAGCTGCTGCTGTGCGCCGGGACCAAGGGCAAGCGGTACGCGCTGCCCCACGCCCGGATCATGATGCACCAGCCGTCCGGGGGTGTCGGCGGCACGGCGGCAGACATCGCGATCCAGGCCGAGCAGATGATCTACACCAAGAAGATGTTCCAGGAGCGGGTGGCGTTCCACACCGGCCAGACCGTGGAGCAGATCGAGGCCGACTCCGACCGTGACCGCTGGTTCACCGCTCAGGAGGCGCTCGAGTACGGCTTCATCGATCGTGTGATCAGCGGTGCGGCGCAGGTTCCGGCCGGTGCCGGCACCCGGAACACCGGAGGCGAGTCATGACCGATCTGCGGATCCCCCCTGGTTTGCGGGAGTTGCACAACCGGTACGTCCTGCCGTCGTTCGTCGAGCGCACCTCGTACGGGATCAAGGAGTCGAACCCGTACAACAAGCTCTTCGAGGACCGGATCGTCTTCCTCGGCGTCCAGATCGACGACACGTCCGCCAACGACGTCATGGCCCAGCTGCTGACGCTGGAGGGCAACGACCCGGATCGCGAGATCATCATGTACATCAACTCGCCGGGCGGCTCGTTCACGGCGATGACCGCGATCTACGACACCATGCAGTACGTGCGGCCGGAGATCCAGACGGTCTGCCTGGGCCAGGCCGCCAGCGCGGCCGCGGTGCTGCTGGCCGCGGGGACGCCGGGCAAGCGGATGGCGTTGCCCAACTCCCGCATCATCATCCACCAGCCGTCGATGGAGGGCGGCTACGGCCAGAGCTCGGACATCGAGATCCAGGCCCGGGAGATCATGCGGATGCGGACCCAGCTTGAGCACATCATCGCCAAGCACAGCGGTCAGCCCGTGGAACGGGTCAGCAAGGACATCGATCGAGACAAGATCATGACGGCCGAGGAGGCGAAGGAGTACGGGCTGGTCGACGTCGTGCTCGGCAGCCGGAAGAAGGCCCCGCTGACCGCCGCGGCGGCGGCCTGACCGCGCCGGCCCCGCGGCCCGGTACGCCTCGACGGTCCGGGTCGGGCGTCCCGCCACGGACGCCCGACCCGGACCGTCTCCGACACACCTGTGGGCGGGGCACGCAATCGCGCTGCGACGGGGTAACGTCGATGCCAGACCGTACGGAGGCCGGCGCGGGCGCCCGTCCGGTGCGGCGGACGCGGCCGCTGGCACGGGGCGCGAGCCGTCGAGTAGTGGGGAGACGTGGGTGGCACGGATCGGTGACGGCGGCGACCTGTTGAAGTGCTCGTTCTGCGGCAAGTCACAGAAGCAGGTCAAGAAGCTCATCGCCGGACCCGGCGTGTACATCTGCGACGAGTGCATCGAGCTGTGCAACGAGATCATCGAGGAGGAGCTCGCCGAGTCCCACGAGCAGCCGTGGGGTGGTGACCTGCCCAAGCCCAAGGAGATCAGCGCCTTCCTCGACCAGTACGTCGTCGGCCAGGAACAGGCCAAGAAGGCGCTGTCCGTGGCGGTCTACAACCACTACAAGCGCATCCAGGCCGGTCCCGCACGCCACTCCGGCGACGGCGAGCCGGTGGAGATCGCCAAGTCCAACATCCTGCTCATCGGACCCACCGGCTGCGGCAAGACCCACCTCGCGCAGACCCTCGCCCGGATGCTCAACGTCCCGTTCGCGATCGCCGACGCCACCGCGCTGACCGAGGCCGGGTACGTGGGCGAGGACGTGGAGAACATCCTGCTCAAGCTCGTGCAGGCCGCCGACTACGACGTCAAGCGCGCCGAGACCGGCATCGTCTACATCGATGAGATCGACAAGGTGGCGCGCAAGGCGGAGAACCCCTCCATCACCCGGGACGTCTCCGGCGAGGGCGTGCAGCAGGCACTGCTGAAGATCCTCGAGGGCACGGTGGCGAGCGTGCCGCCGCAGGGCGGCCGCAAGCACCCGCACCAGGAGTTCATCCAGGTCGACACCACGAACATCCTGTTCATCCTGGGCGGCGCGTTCTCCGGCCTGGAGGAGATCATCGCCGCCCGGCTGGGTCGCGGCGGGGTGGGCTTCGGCTCCAACCTGCGGCCGCTGTCCGAGCGCAGCATCGACGACACGCTCGCCCAGGTCATGCCCGAGGACATGCTCAAGTACGGGCTGATCCCGGAGTTCATCGGCCGCTTGCCGGTCATCACCACGGTCCGCAGCCTGGACCGCGAGGCGATGGTGCGCATCCTCACCGAGCCGCGCAACGCGTTCGTCAAGCAGTACCAGAAGCTGTTCGAGCTGGACGGGGTCGCGCTGGAGTTCGAGCGGGAGGCCCTGGAGGCGATCGCCGACCAGGCCATGAAGCGGGGCACCGGCGCCCGGGGGCTGCGGGCGATCATGGAGGAGGTCCTGCTGCCGGTCATGTACGAGGTGCCCAGCGACCCGGACGCCGCGAAGGTCCTCATCACCCGCGACGTGGTGGAGAAGAACGTCAACCCGACGATCGTGCCGCGCGAGTACCAGCCGCGGCGTGCCGCGTGACCACCCTCGCCGGCCTGCTCGCGCAGGTCGAGCGCGGCGAGGCCCTGCCCACCGACCCCTGGCTGTCGATCGTGCCGGCGCCGGACGGCAACCCGGCGGTCCTGTCGTTCCCCGGCCGGATCGTCATCGCCGCCGAGCTCGACCCGGCGTGGGTGGCCGCCCACGTGCCCGACGGCGACCTGTCGGCCCCGATGAACCCGCCGTTCCTGCACGCCTGCGAGCGCAAGCTCGGCCGGCGGGTGAACAGCGTCGACGTGCTCCTGCTCGGCCCGGCGGCGGCCGGCCCGCCCGGGGTGGCGCTGCGCGAGGTGGCCGACCTCGACCATCCGCGGGTGCGGCGCGCCCGCCGGTACCGGCCGCACGTGCGGGTCTTCACCACCGAGGGCGGCGTCCTCGTGGTCGGGCAGGGCCTCGCCGGCCGCTGGGAGGCCGCGATCGAGGTCGATCCGGCCCACCGTGGCCGCGGGCTCGGCCGGGCGCTCGCGTCCGCGGCCCGGCACCTGGTCCCCGCGGGCCGGCCGGTGTGGGCGCAGGCCAACCCCGGGAACGCGGCCAGCGTCCGGGCGTTCCTCGCCGCCGGGTACCGTCCGGTCGGCGCCGAGGTGCTGCTCGTCCCCTGACCGTCCCGCTCGCCCGTTCCCGCCCCACTCCACCCCCTCCGCGCCGATCTTGGAGTTGCGGTGGGGGACTAGTACGACACGTCCGACTTATTGCCCACCGCAAGTCCAAGATCGCGCAGGAAGGGGGGAGGGCGCGTCGGTAGGGTGGGGGCGTGCGCGTCGCCGTGTGCCAGCTCAACTCCCGAGCGGACCGGGCGGCCAACCTGTCATGCGCGCTCGACCTGCTCAAGCGGGCCGCGGACGCCGGCGCCGACCTGGCGGTGCTGCCCGAGTACACCGACTACCTCGGGCCGGCGCGGACCGCCCCACCGCCGGAGCCGCTGGACGGGCCGTACGCCACCGCCCTGGCCGCCGCCGCGGCCGACCACCGCATGTGGGTGGTGGCCGGCTCCTTCCATGAGCGCGGTCCCGACGACGGGCGCACCTACAACACCGCCCCGGTCTTCGACCGCACCGGTACGCTGGTCGCCGCCTACCGGAAGATCCACCTGTACGACGTCGAGATCCCCGGACGGGTCTCCTTCCACGAGTCCCGCTCCATCGCCCCCGGCGACGCGCCCGTGACCGTCGACGTCGACGGGGTACGGGTGGGGCTGTCGATCTGCTACGACCTGCGGTTCCCCGAGCTGTACCGGCGCCTGGCCGCCCAGGGCGCGCGCCTGCTACTGGTCCCGGCCGCATTCATGCTGCACACCGGCCGCGACCACTGGGAGGTACTGCTGCGGGCCAGGGCCATCGAGAACCTGTGCTACGTCGCGGCCGCCGCCCAGATCGGCGACCACGAGCCCGGCCGCACCTGCTACGGCCGCAGCATGGTGGTCGACCCGTGGGGCACGGTGCTCGCCCAGGCGCCCGACGAGCCGGGGGTGACCGTCGCCGACCTCGACCTGTCGCGCCTGGAGCGGATCCGGCAGGAGCTGCCCGCGCTGGCCCACCGACGGTTGTGACCGGCGTCGTCAGAAGCGCCCGAGCAGCCACGACAGCCCGCACACCGCCAGCAGCGCGCCGCCGACCAGCGCCAGCGCAGCGGTGACCCGCGACCGGCCGCGCCGGGCCAGCCGGACCGTGCCGGCGACCACCGCCGCCGCCACGCACACCCCGATCACCATCTGCCAGAACGGCAGCAGCAGGTCGAGCAGGGCGTTCTGGGCCCGGACGGGATCGGTCACCCCCACACCTTCGCACGCCGGCGCCGGCGGGGCATGCCCGAGCCCGGGCGCCGCTCCGGCCGGCCGGGACACGTCGCCGACGCCACGGGTGATCCGTACACTGGCCGGGTGAGCCAGACGCCATCGCTACCACCGGTCTACCAGCCGGCGGAGGTGGAGCAGCGCCGCTACGCGGGGTGGATCGAGGCGGGCTACTTCACCGCCGACGCGGCCAGCGACAAGCCCCCGTACACCATCGTCATCCCGCTGCCCAACGTCACCGGCTCCCTGCACACCGGCCACGCCCTGGACCACACCATCCAGGACGCGCTCATCCGCCGCAAGCGGATGCAGGGCTACGAGGCGCTCTGGATGCCCGGTCTGGACCATGCCGGGATCGCCACCCAGAACGTGGTCGAGCGGCAGCTCGCCGCCGAGGGACTGTCCCGCCACGACCTCGGCCGGGAGAAGTTCGTCGCCCGGGTGTGGCAGTGGAAGGCCGAGTCCGGCGGCATGATCACCCACCAGATGCGGCGCCTCGGTGACTCGGTGGACTGGAGCCGCGAGGCGTTCACCATGGACGAGCCGCGTACCCGTGCGGTCCGCACCATCTTCAAGCGGCTGTACGACGACGGGCTCATCTACCGGGCCGAGCGGATCATCAACTGGTGCCCGCGCTGCCTGACCGCCCTGTCCGACATCGAGGTCGACCACTCCGACGACGAGGGCGAGCTGGTCTACATCCGTTACGGCGAGGGCGAGCGGTCGGTGGTCGTGGCCACCACCCGGGCCGAGACCATGCTCGGCGACACGGCCGTGGCGGTGCACCCGGACGACGACCGGTACCGGCACCTGGTCGGCGTGGAGGTGGAGCTGCCGCTGACCGGGCGGCGGATCCCCGTGGTGGCCGACGCGCACGTCGACCCGGAGTTCGGCACCGGCGCGGTCAAGGTGACCCCGGCGCACGACCCCAACGACTTCGAGATCGGACAGCGCCACGGGCTGCCGAGCCTGACCGTGCTCGACGAGCGGGGCGTGGTCACCGCCCACGGACCGTTCCAGGGGCTGGACCGGTTCGAGGCCCGCCCGGCGATCGTCGCCGCGCTGCGCGAGCAGGGCCGGATCGTGAAGGAGGTCCGGCCGTACGTGCACGCGGTCGGGCACTGCTCGCGGTGCCACACCACGGTGGAGCCGCGGCTGAGCCTGCAGTGGTTCGTCCGCACCGCCCCGCTGGCCAAGGCCGCCGGCGACGCGGTGCGCGACGGCCGGGTGCGGATCGTCCCGGAGGAGATGACCAAGCGGTACTTCGACTGGGTCGACAACATGCACGACTGGTGCATCTCCCGGCAGCTGTGGTGGGGCCACCGCATCCCGGTGTGGTACGGGCCGGACGGCGAGATGGTGTGCGTCGGCCCCGACGAGGAGCCGCCCGCGGGTCCCGGGTGGCGACAGGACGAGGACGTCCTGGACACCTGGTTCTCCTCGGCGTTGTGGCCGTTCTCCACCCTCGGCTGGCCGGAGGACACACCGGACCTGCGCAAGTTCTACCCGACCAGCGTGCTGGTGACCGGGTACGACATCCTGTTCTTCTGGGTCGCCCGGATGATGATGTTCGGGCTGTACGCGATGGACGGCGTGCCGCCGTTCCACGTGGTGGCGCTGCACGGGATGGTGCGCGACAAGCACGGCAAGAAGATGTCCAAGTCCTTCGGCAACGTGGTCGACCCGATGGACTGGATCGAGCGGTACGGCGCGGACGCCACCCGGTGGACCATGGCCCGCGGCGCCAACCCGGGTGCCGACGTGCCGGTCAGCGAGGAGTGGTGCGCCGGGTCCCGTAACTTCTGCAACAAGCTGTGGAACGCCACCCGGTTCGCCCTGACCAACGGGGCCCACACCCGCGGCCCGCTGCCGGACGGACTGTCGGCCGTGGACCGCTGGATCCTCTCCCGCCTGTCGCAGGTCATCGCCGAGGTGGACGAGCGCTTCGAGGCGTACGAGCTGGCCCGCGTCTGTGACGTGCTGTACCACTTCGCCTGGGACGACGTCTGCGACTGGTACCTCGAGCTGGCCAAGCCCGTGCTCGCCGCCGGCGGGCCCGCGGCCGAG
This sequence comes from Natronosporangium sp., assembly GCA_035306365.1. Classification (GTDB taxonomy): domain Bacteria; phylum Actinomycetota; class Actinomycetes; order Mycobacteriales; family Micromonosporaceae; genus Natronosporangium. The sequence continues at coordinate 9,386 of DATGOE010000065.1, forward strand.
CGGGTGCGCCGGGTGCTCGGAGAGGTCCTGGACCAGCTGCTGCGGCTGCTGCACCCGATCATCCCGTTCGTCACCGACGAGCTGTGGACCGCGCTGACGGGCGGGGAGTCGGTGGTGATCGCGCCGTGGCCGGTTCCGGACCGGTCGCGGCGGGACGAGGCGGCCGAGGCCGAGGTCGCCGCGCTGCAGAAGGTCGTGACCGAGATCCGGCGGTTCCGGGCCGACCAGGGGCTGCGACCGTCGCAGCGGGTCGCCGCCCGCCTGTCCGGACTGGCCGGCGCCGGCATCGCCGACCACGAGCCGCTGGTCCGCTCGACGGCCCGGCTGGACGACCCGGGGGAGGGGTTCGCCGCCACCGCCACGCTGACCGTCACCGGCGGCGTGGTGGTGGAGCTCGACACCCGCGGCGCGATCGACGTCGCCGCGGAACGGGCACGCCTGGAGCGCGACCGCGCCGCCGCGGAGAAGGAGGCCGCCCAGGCCCGGGCGAAGCTGGCCAACGAGGCGTTCCTCACCCGCGCGCCGGCGCACGTCGTCGAGCAGACCCGGCAGCGCCTGGCCGCCGCCGAGGAGGACCTCGCCCGGATCGCCGCGGCGCTGGATACGCTGTCCGGTGGGCGTGAGTCCGCCTGACCGGTGCCCGGGAACGGCCGCGTCGACGACCGGGCCGCAGCGGACTGACGGTGGTGGGGGAACGGTCGTGGGGGGACGGGTGACGTCGGTCGAGTTCGCACAGGTCGAGGCCGAGCTGCTGGAGCGCGGCTTCATCCGGATGGTGTTCGATCTCGGCCGCATCGAGGAGCTGCTCGACACGCTCGGCAACCCGCAGCACGCCTACCCGTCCATCCACATCACCGGGACCAACGGCAAGACCTCCACCGCCCGCATGATCGACTCGCTGCTGCGGGCGCACGGGCTGCGGACCGGGCGCTACACCAGCCCGCACCTGGAGAGCGTCCGGGAACGGATCAGCATCGACGGTGAGCCGGTGGACGAGGAGCGGTTCGTCGCCGCCTACCGGGAGGTCGGCCCGGTCGCCGACCTGCTGGACGCCCGCCGGGACGAGCCGCTGACCTTCTTCGACGTCACCACCGCGATGGCGTTCGCCGCGTTCGCCGACGCACCGGTGGACGTGGCGGTGGTCGAGGTCGGCCTGGGCGGCGCCGAGGACTCCACCAATGTGCTGCGCGCCGGGGTCTGTGTGCTCACCCCGATCGGCCTGGACCACACCGAGTGGCTCGGCGACACCGTCGCCGACATCGCCCACGCCAAGGCCGGCATCATCCACAAGGGCGCCACCGTGGTCTCGGCCGGCCAGACCGAGGAGGCCGCCCGGGCGATCCTGCAGCGGTGCGCCGAGGTCGACGCCACCATCGCCCGGGAGGGAGCGGAGTTCGGGGTGCTGCGCCGGTCGCTGGCCGTCGGCGGGCAGATGCTCACGCTGCAGGGCCTGGAGGGCGTGTACGAGGAGGTGTTCGTGCCGCTGCACGGCGCGCACCAGGCGCAGAACGCGGCCGTCGCCCTCGCCGCCACCCAGGTCTTCCTCGGCGGCCGCGAGCTGGACCCCGACCGGGTGCGGGAGGGGTTCGCCGAGGTGCGGGTGCCCGGCCGGCTGGAGCGGGTCCGCAGCGCGCCCACCATCCTGCTCGACGCCGCCCACAACCCGCACGGCATGGCGGCCACCGCCACCGCGCTGGCGGAGGAGTTCAGCTTCCGGCGGCTGGTCGCGGTCGTGGGGGTCCTCGCGGACAAGGACGTCACCGGCATGCTCGAATGCCTGGAACCGGTGTGCGACGCGGTGGTCGCCACCCGCAACAGCTCCGCGCGCGCCCTGCCGGCGCATCGGCTGGGCGAGCTGGCCGCCGAGGTGTTCGGGCAGGACCGGGTACGCGTGGAACCGGAGCTGCCGGAGGCGGTGGACGCCGCGGTGGCGCTGGCGGAGGAGGAGCCGGACGCCACGCTCGGCGGCGTGGGCGTGGTGATCACCGGGTCGGTGTTCACCGTCGCCGACGCGCGTCGCCTGCTCGTACGCTGACCGGCGCCCACCGGCTGACCGGGCCGAGGCGCCGGCTCAGCGGGTGGCGCCGGCGACGTTACAGGTGGCGCCACTCGGTCAGCGCGATGCCGTGCCCGTCCGGGTCGCGGAACGCCGCCGCCCACTGCTCCATCCGGGACCCGCGGGTGACCACCCGCGGCGGCGAAGTGAAGCGCACGCCCGCGTCGCGCAGCGCCGCATGCGCCGCTGGCAGGTCGTCCACCTCCAGGTGGAGGTGGATCACCCGGCGCCTGATCCGGTCCATCTCGTCGGCCCGGCGCAGCACCAGCCGGGTGCCGCCGGAGGCGAGCACCACGCTGCCCTCGTCCCGGTCGAGCACCTCGAACCCGAGCAGGTCCCGGTAGAACCGGACGGAGGTGTCCACGTCGGTCACCATGAGAGTGGCGCCCACGCCCTGGACGGAGCGGATCGCCGGCATCGTCGCCGGGACCCGGTGGGGGAGCACCTCGGTGTCCCCGGCGGCGGTGGACGCGTGCGGGCCCGCCCCCGCGGCCGTGGGAGCCGGCGCCGGTCGCGGTCGCGGGCTCGGGCGCGGCCGTGGCACGCGTACGGTCGGGTCGTGGCCGCCGGCCGGAGGCCCACCCGTCTCCGCCGCCGCGGCCGCGGGGATGCGCACGGTGGGTGGCCCGTCAAGGTCGAAGTCGAGGTCGTCCGCCTCCGGTGTCGCGGCCGGGTCCCGCTGCCAGCCGCGGTCGGACTCCTGCGGCCCCGACTCCTCCGGCACGTACTCCCGCCACAGGATGCGCACGTTGCGCACGTCGTCGGCGGCCACCTCGATCGGCAGGACCAGGCCCGGGTACGGCCACTGGGACACCGCCACCCGCGGCTCGCGGATGGTCACCGCCTCCTGCGGCAGCCCGGGGGCGTTGACCAGCAGCTCCAGCTCGCACCTGCCGTAGGAGGCCTGCGGTGGCGGGCTGGCCACGGACAGCACCTCGCCGGTGCCCCTCACCCACTGGCGGACGGTGCCCCGCAGGCTGGTCACCAGCCGGCCGGAGACGGACAGCAGCAGCACCGCCACGCCCGCCACGGTCACGCCCATCCGCTGGGACCCGATCCCGAAGAAGATCACGAACAGGCCGACGAACACGAACGTCCCGGACGCGACCCGCTTGAGCGTGGTCGCGCGGGAGTGCTTGCCGCTCACTGCCACCTCCGGGTACGGGCGTGGCCGTACCGGACTCCCGTACCGGACTCAGCGTAGCGGCGCCGGCCGCATCCGACCGGTAGCGACCGCCGGCCAGGCGGCCGCGTCGGCGGGCGTGCCCGCCGCACCCGGCCCGGTCCGGTAGGCTGACCCGCGCCCGGCCCCGGCCGGGGCGCGGGAAGGCGGAGGAGGCGCGGTGGCCACCACCGGTGACAGCGAGCGCACCCTGGTCCTGATCAAGCCGGACGCGGTGCGTCGGGGGCTGATCGGGGAGATCATCAGCCGGTTCGAGCGCAAGGGCCTGACCATCGACGCCATGGAGCTGCGGACCATCGACGGCGAGTTCGCCGACCGCCACTACGCCGACCACGTCGACAAGCCCTTCTACCCGCCGCTGAGGGAGTTCATGGCCGGCTCCCCGCTGGTGGCGATGGTGGTGTCCGGCGACCGGGCGATCGAGGTCGTGCGGACGCTCACCGGCGCCACCGACGGGCGACAGGCCGCGCCCGGCACTATCCGCGGCGACCTGTCCCTGTCCAACCGGGAGAACCTCGTCCACGCCTCCGACTCGCCGGACAGCGCCGCCCGCGAGATCGCGCTCTGGTTCCCGCAGCTGGCCTGACTCCGGCTCCCGTGGCCGGCCCGAGCATCCCGGGCGGGCGCGCCGGCCGGATCCGCGCGTCATCCACCGGATCCCGCCCCGGGTGCGCGCGGGTCCTCGCCCGTGGTGCGCGCACGCGCGGGTCCAAGCATGATCCACGCGGGCCATGATCGTGCCCGGCTCCCGCCCCGATCCATGGACCGGCCGGCGCGTCGCCCCGAAACCCGGTCGATGGCGTCGGGACGGGTGCGGTAGCCTCGAGGCACAGGCGATGACCCGGCGATCACCGGCGAGCCTCCGGAAGAAAGGGCACCGCGCCTGAGTAGAACCGGACGGGTCCGGCCCGTCACAGCCGGCCAATGAGCGGGTCGGGGTCCCGCGGCCCCGGCCAAGCGAGGTGGTACCGCGGGCGGCCGCTCGCCGCTCGTCCTCGCGTGGTGACCGGACCAGGTGACC
>DATGOE010000066.1:0-11023 GCA_035306365.1 Natronosporangium sp.
ACCGCCATGGCCAGGCGCACCGGCAGCGACCAGGTGGAGCAGACGCTGGGGCTGTTCGGGCGGCTGGCCGCGGTGCTGCGCGGGACGGGGGGCCCGGCGGGGATCAGGAGCATCGGGAGCCCGGACCGGTACCGCGCCAACCCGGCCGCGGTGCCGACCCTGCACGCCGCCCGGGCGCTGGCCGCCGCGGTGATGGGCGACTCCACCGAGCTGCGGGAGCAGACCGAGGCGGCGATGGCGGCGCTCCCGGCGCTGTCCGGCACGTACCTCTCGGCGGCGGCGCCGGTGCTGCGGGGACTGGCGCTGGCCGAGCAGGTCCGCACCACGCGGCCGCCCGAGCACGGCCCGCTGCTGGCGGAGCTGGACCGCATCGTCGACTCCACCGCCACGCTGGCCGCCGACGCGCCGGAGAACTTCCTGCACCTGGCGAGGTGGCTGGAGGCCGAGCGGGCATGGGCGGTCGGGGACTTCCGCGCCGCCAGCTACGGGTTCGACGCCGCCACCGGAGCGGTCGCCCACCGGACGCGCCCGTGGCACCAGGCCCTTATCCTGGAGCGGGCGGCCCGGTTCCACCGCACCCACGGTCTGGAGCACCTGGGGCAGCGGTTGCTATCCGAGGCGCGCGCCGCCTACCAGGCCTGGGGGGCCACCGCGAAGGTCGACCAGCTCGACTGGTCCCACCCCACCCGGCCGGCGACCGCGGAGGAGGCGCTGTGGCCGGCCGGCGCGGCGCGCGAGCTGCCCGCGGTCATGCCCGGCACGGTCGACCTGGCCGGCGTCGTGGCCGCCTCCCAGGCGTTGAGCTCCCAGACGAGCATCGACGGCCTGCGGGAACACGTCGTCGACGTGCTCCGCACGATGACCGGCGCCACCGCCGTCCACCTGCTGCTGCGCAACGAGGCCGACGACACCTGGGCGCTGTGCGTCCCGCAGGAGGGCGACGGCGAGGGCACCCTCCGGCTGGAGGAGGCGGGCGGCCGCGACCTGGTGCCGATGTCGGTGGTGCGGTACGTGGAGCGCACCCGCGAGCCGTTGTCGGTCGGGGACGCCACCCGCGACGACCGGTTCCGGCGCGACCCGTACCTGTCCGGGGTCGACACCTGTTCGCTGCTGGCCGTTCCGGTGCGCCACCGCGGGGCGATGACCGCGCTGCTCATCCTGGAGAACCGCCTCATCCACGACGCCTTCCCGCCCGACCGCCTCGACGCGATCATCCTCGTCGCCGGGCAGCTCGGCGTGTCGCTGCACAACGCGATGGTGTACGCCTCGCTGGAACGCAAGGTCGCCGACCGCACCGAGGAGCTGGCGGAGGCCAACCGGCAACTGGCGCGCCTGAGCGTCACCGACGCCCTCACCGGCCTGGCCAACCGGCGCCGGTTCGAGGAGATGCTGGCCCGCGAGTGGGACCGCGGGTCGCAGTCCGGGACGCCGGTCGCGCTGCTCATGCTCGACATCGACCGCTTCAAGCTGTACAACGACCGGTACGGTCACATGGCCGGCGACCGGTGCCTGCGGCGCGTGGCCGCGGTGCTGACGCGGTGCGTGCGCGACGCGGATCTCGTCGCCCGGTTCGGCGGCGACGAGTTCGCCGTGGTGATGCCCGGCGTCGGACTCGGCACGGCGGTCAAGGTCGCCGAACGGTTGCGCGAGGCGGTGGCGGCGGCCGTCGGCGAGGAGGCGGACGGCCTGGCGCGCGACGGCCGGCTGCCCGTGACCGTCAGCGTCGGCGTGGCCGCGGGCGCCCCCACCCCGGGCACCGGCGCGGAGGCCCTCACCGAGTCGGCCGACCGCCAGCTCTACCTGGCCAAGCAGAGCGGCCGCAACCGCGTCATGCCCCCGCCGGCGGCCATCGCGCCGGGGGCGGCCCGGACCGGACCGGACGGCCGACCGGGCCAGTAGGCTGGTGATCGTGACGGTACGCGTACGGTTCGCCCCCTCCCCGACCGGCATGTTCCACGTCGGCGGCGCCCGCTCCGCGCTGATCAACTGGGTCTTCGCCAAGCAGCACGGCGGCACGTTCGTGCTGCGGATCGAGGACACCGACGTCTCCCGCAGCCGTCCGGAGTGGACCGAGGGCATCCTGTCGGCGCTGGACTGGCTCGGCATCCGGCGGGGCACGTACGAGGGGCCGTACTTCCAGTCGGCGTACGACGCCGAGCACCGCGCCGCCGCGCAGCGGCTGCTCGCCGCCGGCCGGGCGTACTACTGCGACTGCACCCGCGAGCAGGTGCAGGCGCGCACCGGCAGCGCCTACCGGGGCTACGACGGCTACTGCCGGGACCGCGGGCTGGGCCCCGGACCCGGCCGGGCGCTGCGGTTCCGCACCCCGGACGAGGGCGAGACCAAGGTGGTCGACGTCATCCGCGGCGAGCCGACGTTCGACAACGCCCAGCTGGAGGACTTCGTCATCGCCCGCGCCGACAGGTCGGCGGTGTTCCTGCTCGCCAACGTCGTCGACGACATCACGATGCGGATCACCCACGTCATCCGGGCCGAGGAGCACCTGCCGAACACGCCCAAGCAGCAGCTGCTGTGGGAGGCGCTGGGCCACGCCCCGCCGGTGTGGGCGCACCTGCCGGTGGTCGTCAACGAGAAGCGGCAGAAGCTGTCCAAGCGGCGCGACAAGGTGGCGCTGGAGGCGTACCGGGACGAGGGGTACCTCGCCGACACCATGCGCAACTACCTGATGCTGCTGGGCTGGGCGCCCCCCGGTGACCGGGAGATCGTGCCCTGGTCGGTGATCGAGCAGGAGTTCCGGCTGGAGGACGTCAACCCCTCCCCCGCGTTCTTCGACGAGAAGAAGCTGCGCGCGTTCAACGGCGAGTACATCCGCGCCCTGTCGGCGGAGGAGTTCATCGCCGCGTGCCAGCCGTGGCTGACCGGCACCGCCACCATCCCGGCGCCGCCGTGGCGGCCGGAGGACTTCGACCCGGAGGCGTTCGCGGCGGTGGCGCCCCTGCTGCAGACCCGGGTCGCGGTCCTGTCCGAGATCGTGCCGTACGTGGACTTCCTGTTCCTGGACCGCCCGGTGGAGGACGAGGCGTCCTGGTCGAAGGCGATGACGCCGCCCGCGGCCGAGATCCTCGCCGGGGCGGCCGAGGCGTTCGCCGCCCTGCCGGAGTGGCGGCCCGGACCGCTGCGGGAGGCGCTGGAGCGGGTGGGCGCCGCGCACGGGCTCAAGCTCGGCAAGGCGCAGGCGCCGGTACGGGTCGCCGTCACCGGCCGGACCGTGGGCCTGCCGCTGTTCGAGTCCCTGACGGTGCTCGGCCGCGAACGCACCCTGGCCCGGATCGCTGCCGCCCGCCAGCGCCTGGGCGGCTGAGACGGGCACGCCGCGGTGGCCGGGCGCCCGGGCCGGGCGCCCGGGCCGGCGCCCCGCCGGCACCCCGCCCGGGCACCCCGGACCACGGGGCCGGCGCGCCGTGGTCCGGTCCGGACCGCCGCACTCTCAAATTGTGGCCAAATCGTGTCCGCTTGCTCGGCAACCTCGGCCCCGCCTGCGGTGTCTTAGTGATCGGATAGGGTTACGGCCCCCGGGGAGGTGGACACATGGGCCCTACTGGCAGAGTCGCCGTCGCCGGCCTGATCCTGCTTCCCGGTGTGGTCACCCTCGGCCTGCTGGCCGGCGTGCCCGCCGCCGCCCAGGACAGTGACGTGGACCGGGTCACCATCACCGGTGAGGAACTGCCCGACCCGCTGGTGGTGCAGGCGGTGGACGACCCGCAGCTGTGCCTGGCGCTCTACCACGAGATCTCCTGGCTGATCGGGACCGCCGGTGACGCCGAGGCGCCCGAGACCGAGCTCGGACCGGCGTACACGCTCGAGGTGGTCGTCGAGGGCGAGCCCCGGTACCGGTACGTCCTCTACCCGCTGGCCGAGGGCGGGCCACGCGTCCACCGGCCCGCCGAGCAGCCCGGCGATCGCAGGGCCAAGGAGGCGTGGTTCATCGGCCGCCTCAGCATGCCCGAGACACTGATGGCGGCCGGGGTCAAGCTGCCGGGCGTACGGGCGGCGGTGGGCGGCGCCGGAGGCGGAGAGGAGACGCCCCCGCGGGACGACCGCGGGATCTGGCTTCCGGTGGACACCTGGCTGGAAGGGGTGCTGCTGGCCACCGGCGTGGCCCTGACGATCACCGTCGGGCTCGGCGCGGTCGCGTACCTGCTCCGCCGGCGGGTCTAGGCCCCGTCACACCCCCTCCGTTACGCCCGTATCGCGCCTTTCCCGCCATGCTCGGCCACGTTCCGCCCCGCCGTCCGGTCCACGACGCGCGGCCGGCCGGCCCGCGCCGCCCGGCCGGCCCGCGGCCCCGACCGCCCGATCCGGCCCGGCGGCCGTCCGACCGGTGCCACGACGTGCGGGCCAGGGTGTCCGGCCGTCCGGCCCCGCCCGCCCCGGACGATCCGCCGCCGGAGGGCGTGCCGGCTACGCTGACCGTCGTGACCGACCCCGCCGCGACGGCATCCGCCCTGGCAGCGACCCTGCCACGGATCGAGCGCGCGGCCGGCGCGCTGGCCACCGCCAGCGTCGCGCGCATGGACGAGACCCTGCCGTGGTTCCGCGAACTGCCCGCCGACCAGCGGTCCTGGGTCATGCTGGTGGCCCAGGCCGGGGTGCGGTCGCTGGTGGAGTGGCTGCGGCGCGGCGGCGACCAGGAGATCTCCGACGAGATCTTCGACGTGGCCCCGCCGGCGCTGGCCCGCTCGATCAGCCTCCAGCAGACGGTCGCCCTGATCAAGGTCACGGTCGACGTCACCGAAGAGTACGTGCCGCACCTGGCCGCACCCGGGGAGGAGGAGGCGCTGCACGCCGCGGTGCTGAAGTTCTCCCGCGAGGTGGCGTTCGCGGCCGCCCGCGTGTACGCCCGGGCGGCGGAGTCCCGCGGGTCCTGGGACGCCCGCCTGCAGGCGCTGCTGGTCGACGCGCTGCTGCGGGGCGACTCCTCCGACGTGCTGGCCAGCCGGGCCGCCGCCCTGGGCTGGGCCGACGCCCCGCCGGTGGCGGTGGCGGTCGGCCGCTCCCCCGGCGGCGAGGTGGCCGCGGTCCTGCACGGCCTGCACCGGGCGGCCCGGCGGATCGGCGTCGAGGCCATCGGCGGCGTCCACGGCGACCGGCTGGTGGTGGTCCTCGGCGGGGCCGACCCGCCCCTGGCCGCGGCCGCCCGGCTGCTGTCCCGCTTCGGCGACGGGCCGGTCGTGGTCGGGCCGGCCGTCCCGCGGCTGGACGACGCGGCGGAGTCGGCGCGGGCGGCGCTGGCCGGCTACCGCGCGTGCGCGGCGTGGCCGGAGGCGCCCCGGCCGGTGGCCGCCGCCGACCTGCTGCCGGAGCGGGCGCTGGCGGGCGACCCGCAGGCGCGCCGGACGCTGCGCACCGACGTCTACGGCGCGCTGCTGCGCGCCGGCGGCCACCTGCTGGAGACCCTGGACACCTACTTCGCCTGCGGCGGGGTGCTGGAGGGCGTCGCCCGCAGCCTGTACGTGCACCCGAACACGGTCCGCTACCGGCTGCGCCGCATCGCCGACGTCACCGGCCTCACCCCCACCGACCCGCGCCAGGCGTTCGCGCTGCGGCTCGCGCTCACGCTGGGCCGCCTCGACCCACCCGAGGTGTCGGGTTCCCGCACCAGTCGGACGGCCTGACCCGATTGGGCGTAGCGTGCAGGCGTCGCTGGGCGGGTGGCCGCCGCCGGACGCGACACGACACTTGGAGGATTCCTCCAATCTCTGTAGTAGAGATTGGTCGGCGGCGCCACGTTGCCGACGTGCCGGTAGCCGGCACAGTCGTACTCGTGCTCGCCGTTCTGTTCCCCGGGCAGGGATCCCAGAAACCCGGGTTCCTGCAGCCGTGGCTGGCCGCCGCACCCGGCGCCGAGTCGCGGTTGCGCTGGTGGTCGGTGCTGGCCGGTGTGGACCTGCTGCACCTGGGCACCGCCGCCGACGCCGACGAGATCCGCGACACCGCCCGCACCCAACCGTTGCTGGTCGCCGGTGGCCTGCTCGCCGCCGAGGCCCTGGCCCGCACGCTCGGCGGCGGCTCCGAGGCCCTGCACGACGTGACGGTGGTGGCCGGCCACAGCGTCGGGGAGCTGGGCGCTGCCGCGCTGGCCGGCGCGTTGACCTTCGACACCGCGATCGCCCTCGCCGGCCTGCGGGGCCGTGAGATGGCCGCCGCGTGCGCGCGCGAGCGCACCGGGATGGCCGCCGTCCTCGGCGGCGACCAGACCGAGGTGCTCGCCGCGATCGCGGCACACGACCTGCACCCGGCCAACCGCAACGGCGCCGGCCAGATCGTCGCCGCCGGGGCGGTGGACCGGTTGGAGAAGTTCGCCAGCCAGCCGCCGGCCCGCGCGCGGATCATCCCGCTCCAGGTCGCGGGCGCCTTCCACACCCCGTACATGGCCCCCGCCGAGCAGGCGCTCGCCGCCGTCGCCCCCGGCATCATCCCGTCCGACCCGTCCCGGATCCTCCTGTCCAACCTCGACGGCGCGGCCGTGACCCACGGGCGGGAGCTGCTGACCCGGCTGGTGCGGCAGGTCACCGCCCCGGTGCGGTGGGACGCCTGCATGCGGACCCTGGCCGACCTGGGGGTCACCGGCGTCATCGAGCTGCCACCCGCCGGCACCCTGGCCAACCTCATCAAGCGCGAGCTGAAGGGCCCGAGCTGCCCGGAGATCGTCACCCTCAACACGCCGGACGACCTCCCGGCCGCCCGGGACCTGGTGGCCCGGCACGGCGAGGCGCCCAGCCCCGAGCCGGCTCCCACCTTCCGGGTGGTGGTCGCGACCGGCGCCGGCACCTTCGAGCCGCTGGCCGGGCTCGCGGAGGGTGACGAGGTCGCCGCCGGGCAGGTCATCGGGCACGTGGCCACCCGGCAGGGACCGGTCGAGGTGACCGCGCACGAGGCGGGTGTGCTCACCGAGTGGCTCGCCCACCACGACGACCCGGTCGCCCCGGGTCAGCCCCTGGCACGAATCGGAGGACACCTGTGACGGTCACCGGCCCCGCCCCCCACCAACGTCCCCCCGTCACCGGCAGCCGCGTGGTCGCGCTGGGTCACTACCAGCCCTCGCGGGTCATCACCAACGACGACCTGGCGAGGATGGTCGACACCAGCGACGAGTGGATCCGTACCCGGGTCGGCATCAGCGAGCGCCGCATCGCCGACGAGGAGACCGTGGCGGACATGGCCGCGGCCGCGGCCGAGAAGGCGCTCGCCGGCTCCGGGCTGACCCCCGCCGACATCGACCTGGTGGTGGTGGCGACCTGCTCCTCGGTGGACCGGGTCCCGAACGTCTCCACCCGGGTCGCCCGGAAGCTGGGCATCGAGGCGCCGGCCAGCTACGACATCAACACCGCCTGCTCCGGCTTCTCCTACGCGCTGGCCACCGTCGACCACGCGATCCGCGCCGGCGCCGCCCGCCACGCGCTGGTCATCGGGGCCGAGAAGCTCACCGACTTCACCGACTGGACCGACCGGGCCACGTGCATCCTGTTCGGGGACGGCGCCGGCGCCGCGGTGGTCAGCGCCACCGTCGGCGACGAGCCGCCCGGGATCGGGCCGGTGCTGTGGGGTTCCGCGCCGGAGAAGGGTGACGTGGTCGTCATCGAGGGCTGGCGGCCGTACATCCAGCAGGAGGGCCAGACCGTGTTCAGATGGGCGACCACGGCGCTGCCGCCGCTGGCTCGCCGGGTGTGCGAGCTGGCCGGTGTGGACCCCTCCGAGCTCGCCGCGTTCGTACCCCACCAGGCCAACCTGCGCATCATTGAGCCGCTGGCCAAGAAGATCGGCGCGGCCGACGCGGTGGTCGCCCGGGACATCGTCGAGTCCGGCAACACGTCGGCCGCCAGCGTCCCGATGGCCTGGTCGAAGCTGGTGGAGCGCCGCGAGATCCCCTCCGGGGCCCCGGTGCTGCTGTTCGGGTTCGGCGGCGGCCTCACCTACGCCGGACAGGTGGTCCGGTGCCCCTAGACGTCCCGCCCCGGGCGGTACGAACCTACCGACTCACCACAGAGAGGAACGCGACATGACCCGTGAAGAGATCACTGCCGGTCTGGCCAGCATCCTGGAACAGGTCGCTGGTGTGAGCCCGGAGGACGTGACGCCGGAGAAGTCCTTCACCGACGACCTCGACGTCGACTCACTGTCCATGGTCGAGGTGGTGGTGGCCGCCGAGGAGCAGTTCGGCGTCAAGATCCCCGACAGCGAGGTGCAGAACCTCAAGACCGTCGGTGACGCCGTCACCTACATCGAGACGCACTCCTGAGGGCAGCGCATGAGTCGACCGGAGGTCCGGGCATGAATCGACCGGAGGTCGTCGTCACCGGGATCGGCGCGACCACCCCGCTGGGCGGGGACGCCGCGTCGACCTGGGAGGCGATGCTGGCCGGGCGGTCGGGGGTCGGCCCGCTCACCCAGGAGTGGGCGGCCCAGCTGCCGGTGCGGATCGCCGCCCAGCTCGCCGTCGGGCCCGACCAGATCCTCGACCGGGTCCGCCTGCGCCGGCTGGACCGCGCCGAGGCGATCGCGCTGATCGCCGCGCGACAGGCGTGGGCCGACGCCGGGCTGGCCGACGCGGACGCGGCGCCGGAGCCGGAGCGGCTGGCGGTCAGCATCGGCTCCGGGATCGGCGGCGTCACCACGCTGCTGGCCCAGGACGACATCCTGGAGGCCTCGGGGCCGCGCCGGGTCTCGCCGCACACCGTGCCCATGCTCATGCCCAACGGCCCGGCCGCGTGGGTCGGCCTCGACCTGGGTGCCCGGGCCGGGGTCCACTCGATGGCCAGCGCCTGCGCCACCGGAGCGGAGGCGCTCGCGCTCGGCCTGGACCTCATCCGCTCGGGGCGGGCCGACGTGGTCGTCGCCGGTGGGACCGAGGCGGTCATCCACCAGCTGCCGATCGCCGGCTTCGCATCGATGCGGGCCATGTCCACCCGCAACGACGAGCCGCAGCGGGCGTCCCGGCCGTGGGACAAGGCCCGGGACGGGTTCGTGCTCGGGGAGGGCGCGGCCGCCGTGGTGCTCGAACGCGCCGACCACGCCGCGGCCCGCGGCGCCCGCGTGTACGCGCGGCTGGCCGGGGCCGGGCTCACCTCCGACGGGTTCGACATCGTCCAGCCCGACCCGCAGGGCACCGGCGCGGCCCGGGCGATGACCGCGGCGGTACGCGACGGTGGCCTCAGCGAAGCGGACGTGGTACACGTCAACGCGCACGCCACGTCCACACCGATCGGTGACATGGCGGAGGTCGCCGCCATCCGCGCGGCGCTGGGGAGCCACCCGGTGTTGACGTCGACCAAGTCCATGACCGGGCACCTGCTGGGCGCGGCCGGGGCCCTGGAGGCGGTCGCCACCATCCTCGCCGTCCACCACGACGTCGTACCGCCCACGATCAACCTGGACGATCCGGAGGACGACCTGGACCTGGACGTGGCCGCCGGCAAGCCGCGCCACATGGAGGTGTCCGCCGCGCTGAACAACGCGTTCGGCTTCGGCGGCCACAACGTGGCGTTGCTGTTCACCAAGCACTGACCATCCACACCGACGCATCGACGAGGACGCCATGACCACGACAGCCGACGGAACCGGCCAGACCGGCCAGTCCGGCGCCACCGCCGCCACCACGGCCTCTCCCGCCACCACGGCCTCTCCCGCCACCGCGGACGCCAGCGCCGTGGCCACCGCGGCGGAGGCGGCGGCCGACGAGCGCGACCCGCAGGTGCGCCTGCGCCGCCTGTTCGACGAGGGCACGCTGCGCCTGCTGGCGCCCAGGGACACCTCCGGGGTGCTGGCCGCCCGGGGCGAGATCGACGGCACGCCGTCGGTGGCGTACGCCACCGACCCCAGCCGGATGGGTGGCGCGCTGGGCTACGAGGCGTGCCGGCACATCGTCGACGCCATCGACACCGCGGTCCGGGAACGGGTACCGGTGCTGGGCCTGTGGCACTCCGGCGGCGCGCGCATCCCCGAGGGTGTGGTCGCGCTCGACGGGATCGGGCAGATCTTCGCGGCGATGGTCCGCGCCTCCGGCCGGGTGCCGCAGATCTCGGTGGTGCTCGGTCCGGCCGCCGGCGGCGCCGCGTACGGGCCGGCGCTCACCGACATCGTGATCATGAGCGCCGGTGGCCGGATCTTCGTGACCGGCCCGGAGGTGGTCCGCTCCGTCACCGGCGAGCAGGTCGACATGGAGCGGCTCGGGGGTCCCGAGCCCCACGGACGGCGCTCCGGAGTCGTGCACCTGACCACCCGCGACGACGCGTCGGCGATCGCCACCGCCCGCGACGTGGCCGCCCTGCTGGGCAGGCAGGGCCGGCTGTCCCCGGCCGACGTCACCGACGGTACCGACCTGGGGGCGTTCCTGCCCGCCGAGTCAAACCGTGCCTACGACGTCAAGCCGCTGGTCCGGGCACTGCTGGACGGGCCGGGGCTGGAGCTGCAACCCAAGTGGGCGCCGAACATCGTCACCACCCTGGGCCGGCTGGGCGGTCGAACCGTCGGCGTGATCGCCAACAACCCGCTCCGCCTGGGTGGCTGCCTGGACGCGGCCAGCGCCGAGAAGGCGGCCCGGTTCGTCCGCACGTGCGACGCGTTCGGCGTGCCGCTGGTGGTGCTGGTGGACGTGCCCGGCTACCTGCCGGGCCTCGGCCAGGAGTGGGACGGCGTGGTGCGCCGCGGGGCGAAGCTGCTGCACGCCTTCGCCGAGGCGGTGGTGCCGCGGGTCACCCTGGTCACCCGGAAGGCGTACGGCGGGGCGTACATCGCGATGAACTCCCGTGCGCTGGGCGCCACCGCGGTCTTCGCGTGGCCGGACGCGGAGGTCGCCGTCATGGGTGCCAGCGCCGCGGTGAACGTGCTGCACCGCAAGAAGCTCGCCGCCACCCCGCCGGAGCAGCGGGAAGCCGTACGGGCCGCCCTCATCGAGGAGCAGATCCGGGTCGCCGGCGGGGTGAACCGGGCGCTGGAGATCGGAGTGGTCGACGAGGTGATCCGGCCGGACCAGACGCGACGGCGCATCGCCGAGGCGATCGCC
>DATGOE010000067.1:0-12101 GCA_035306365.1 Natronosporangium sp.
CTCATGTCCTCCCAGCGACCCGTCCGCACTTTACCTGACGATGTAGTCGCTGCAAACTCAGACACAACGGAACGTAGGGCGTAAGAACGTTGAGGTGCCACCGTCATCGGAAATCGCGGGAGGTGGTGCGGGCCGGGACCGACAGCGGGTCGATCCGGTCGGCGCGCAGGTTGGTGACCCCCTCGGCCCGCTCCAGCACGCCGCGCACCACCAGGGCCGGGCTGGTGCGGGCGACCTTGCGGTAGCGCCGCCACAGCCCGGGCGAGCAGACCACGTTGAGCATGCCGGTCTCGTCCTCCAGGTTCATGAACGTGATCCCGCCGGCGGTCGCCGGTCGCTGCCGGTGGGTGACGACGCCGCCGACCCGGATCCGCCGCCCGGGCTCCACCTCCCCCAGCCGGCCGATCGGCACCGCACCGAGCCGGTCGAGCTGGTCCCGGACCAGCTGCGCCGGGTGGCTGTCGGGTGACAGCCCGGTGGCCCACACGTCGGCGACCAGCCGGTCCACCTCGTCCATGCCGGGCAGCGTCGGGGCCGGGGTGAGGTGGCCGGGCAGCCGGTCGGGACGCTCGGCCGCGGCCGCCCCGGCCGCCCACAGCGCCTCCCGCCGGCTCAGCCCGAAACAGGCGAACGCATCCGCGGTGGCCAGCGCCTCCATCTGCGCGGTGGTCAGCGGGTGGCCGGCGGCCGCCATCCGGCGGGCCAGGTCGGCCATGTCCGCGTACGGCCCGCCCCGCTCGCGCTCGGCCTCGATCGCCTCGGCGAGCGTCCGGCCGAGGGTGCGCACACTGGACAGCCCCAGCCGGACCACCGGCCCGCCGGTCCCCCAGCCCGCCGGGTCGGCACCCGGGCCGTTGCGGGGGCCGCCGGGCTCGACCGGCGGTTCCAGCGTGGCCACCGCCCGGCTGGCGTTGACGTCCGGCCGGCGCACCGTCACCCCGTGCCGGCGAGCGTCGTCCACCAACGACTGCGGGGAGTAGAAGCCCATCGGCTGGGCGTTGAGCAGTGCCGCGCAGAACGCCGCCGGGTGGTAGCGCTTGAGCCAGGCGCTGGCGTAGACCAGGTACGCGAAGCTGATCGCGTGGCTCTCCGGGAACCCGTAGTTGGCGAACGCGGACAGCTTGCGGTAGACGTCGTCGGCCAGCTCACCGGTGATCCCGTTGGCGGCCATCCCCTCGTACAGCCGGTCCCGCAGCCGCGCCATGCGCTCCATCGACCGCTTGGACCCCATCGCCCGGCGCAGCTGGTCGGCCTCGGCGGGGGTGAACCCGGCCACGTCGATGGCCAGCTGCATGAGCTGCTCCTGGAACAGCGGCACCCCCAGGGTGCGCGCCAGAGCCCGGGCCATCAGCGGGTGCGGCACCCGCGGCTCCTCCCGGCCGTTGCGACGGCGGATGTACGGGTGGACCGACCCGCCCTGGATCGGCCCGGGCCGGATCAGCGCCACCTCCACCACCAGGTCGTAGAACTTCTCCGGCTTCAGCCGGGGCAGGGTCGCCATCTGCGCCCGGCTCTCCACCTGGAACACCCCCACCGAGTCAGCCCGGCGCAGCATGGCGTACACCTCCGGGTCCTCCGCGGGGATGGTGTGCAGCTCCCACCGCTGCCCCTCGTGCTCGGCGACCAGGTCGAACGCGTACCGCAGCGCCGAGAGCATCCCGAGCCCGAGCAGGTCGAACTTGACCAGGTTGACCTGGGCGCAGTCGTCCTTGTCCCACTGCAGCACGGTGCGGCCGGGCATCCGGGCGTGCTCCACCGGGCACACCTCCACCACCGGCCGGTCGCAGATCACCATCCCGCCGGAGTGGATGCCCAGGTGGCGGGGGAAGGTCTGCAGCTGGTTGGCGTACGCGACGACGTGCTCGGGGATGCCGTCGACGTCCGCGACCGGCGAGCCGTACCAGTGGTCGATCTGCTTGCTCCACGCGTCCTGCTGGCCGGGTGAGAACCCGAACGCCTTGGCGATGTCGCGCACCGCCGAGCGGGGGCGGTAGGAGACGACGTTGGCCACCTGGGCGGCGTGCTCACGCCCGTACCTGGCGTACACGTACTGGATGACCTCCTCCCGCCGGTCGGACTCGATGTCGACGTCGATGTCCGGCGGGCCGTCCCGCTCCGGCGCGAGGAACCGTTCGAACAGCAGCCCGTGGGCGACCGCGTCCACATTGGTGATGCCCAGCGCGTAGCAGACCGCCGAGTTGGCCGCCGACCCGCGGCCCTGGCAGTAGATGCGGTGCTCCCGGCAGAACCGGACGATGTCGTAGACGACCAGGAAGTAGCCGGGGAAGCCGAGCTGCTCGATCATGTCCAGCTCGTACGCGATCTGCCGGTACGCCCGCGGGTGGTGGTCGCCGTAGCGCTCCCTGGCGCCCCGGGCGGTCAGCTCCCGCAGCCAGCTCATCTCGGTGTGGCCGGGTGGCACCGGGTAGTCGGGCAGCTTCGGCGCGACCAGGTGCAGGTCGAAGGCGAGCTCCGCGCCGAACGCGGCGGCCCGGGCCACCGCGCCGGGCCAGGCGGCGAACCGGGCGGCCATCTCCGCGCCGCTGCGCAGGTGGGAGGTGGCCGCGGCCGGCAGCCACCCGTCCATCTCGTCCAGGCTGCACCGGGCCCGGACCGCGGCCAGCGCGGTGGCCAGCCGGCGGCGGGCCGGGGTGTGGTAGTGGGCGTTGGTGGTGGCCACGGTCGGCAGCCGGCGGGCGGCGGCCAGGGCGGCGAGCGCGTCGTTGCGTTCGTCGTCGAGCGGGTCACCGTGGCAGGTCAGCTCCACCGCCACGTGGTCGGCGCCGAACAGGGCCACCAGCCGGTCCAGCTCCCGGCCGGCCGCCGCCTCGCCGTGGCGGGCCAGGGCGGCCGGCACGTGCCCCTTGCGGCAGCCGGTGAGCACCAGGACGTGGTCGCGCAGCTGCTCGGCGACATGTTCCAGGTCCTGGTAGTCGGGCTTGCCCTTCTCACCGCCGCGCAGGTGCGCCTGCGAGATGGTGCGCGACAGCCGGGCGTACCCCTGCGGGCCGCGGGCCAGGACGAGCAGGTGCGCGCCGGCGGGGTCGGGCTCGCCGTTCTGCGGTGCGGGCAGGCCCAGCGACAGCTCGGCGCCGATGATCGTGGGCAGGCCGACCGCGCGGGCGGCCTCGGCGAACCGGACCACGCCGTAGAACCCGTCGTGGTCGGTGAGCGCGAGCGCCGACAGCCCCAGCCGGGCGGCCTCCTCGACCAGCTCCTCGGGGTGGCTGGCGCCGTCCAGGAAGCTGAAGTTGGAGTGGCAGTGCAGCTCGGCGTAGTCCACGGTGGCCGGTGCGCAGGGCAGCGCCGGCGGCCGGTACGGCGGGCGCCGGCGGCTCCACGCCGGCGCGTCCCCGCCGTCGACCGCCAGCGGGTCGACCACCGGCGGCCGGCCGGACAGGACGGCCTCCAGCTGCGGCCACGGCACCGGGGGGTTGTTCCAGCCCATGGTCAGGACCTCCGTAGGGGGGCGACGAGCGGGCCCGGCCGCCCACGGTGTCAGTCATAGACCGCCTCCACGGTCCACCGCCCGGCCGACAGCGCCAGCAGCAGCGCCCGGCCGTCGGCGAGGCACACCTGGAACCGGGCCGCCCGGTGCGCCTCCGCCGGCGCCCACCACCGCTCGTCCACCGGCCACGGTCCCGCCCATCCGGTGATCTCGACCGCCTGCCCCTGAAGGGCGAGCCGGGCCGGGGCGGCGCTGACCATCGACCGCCCGTCGACCGTCACCGGCCGGCCGTGCGCGTCGTGGACGGTCACCGGCACCGGCTGTGACAGCACCGTGGCCGGGGCGGGGGCCGGCAGCCGGCCCGGCCACGGTGCCCGGTCCCCGGCCGGCCGCTCGTCACCCCAGGGGATCAGGTCGACCTGGTCGCGGGGCGACCGGCCGCCCCGCACCACCGCGGTGACCACCGAGTCGGGACCGAGCAGGCCCTGTACCCGGGCCAGGGCGCGGTGTGCCCGGTGGTGCCCACTCCCGCCCCACAGCCCCGGCTGTTGGGCGAGGCTGGGTACCACTCCGTCGGGGATCAGCCGGAGCCGCCGGATCCCGGCGGTGGGGCTGGCTGTCCCGGGCCGGCCGGCCCGGGACAGCCAGCCCTCCAGTTGCCACCGCACCCGGTCCGTGATCGCCGCGGCGGTGAGCAGGCCGTCGTGGCGCCAGGTGCGGTGGAGCCGCTCTCCGTGCGCGGTGAGCGCGTCGATGCCCAGCCGGGTGCAGCCGAGCCCGTGCCGGGCCAGCCGGTCGTGCAACCGTTCGGCCAATGCCCGGGCGGCGAACGCGGCCGCGTCGATGCGCTCCAGCGGCTCGTCGTACTCCCCGGCCACGGCCAGGTCCGGCGGGGGTCGCCGCACCGCCAGCGGCCGGTCGTCGGCGCCGGCGGCCAGCCGCTGGGCGAGGGCGGCGTCGACGCCGAACCGGGCCAGCACGTCCCCGGCGGGCAGGGCGGCGAACCGGCCGAGGGTGGTGACGCCGAGCCGGCGCAGCAGGCTGGTCAGTGCGGGCCGGCCCAGCACCCCGATGTCCAGGTCGGACAAGAACTTCGGGCTGCCCCCGGGTGGCACCACCCGGCCGGTGCGGGCGGCCTGCTCGGCGGCGAACACCCCGTCGGCGATCCCGACCAGTGCCTCCACCTCGCACTCCTGGGCGAGGTGCTCCACGATCCGCTCGGCCGCGCGTTCCTCCCCGCCGAAGTACCGCGCCGGCCCCCGCGCCGCCAGCGCGCAGGCACCGGGACGCAGCACCTCCACCCCGGCGGCCACCTGTTCGACGGCCGCCACCACGGGCTCGAACGCCCGGGCGTCCCGTCCCGGGTCGGCGGCCACGACCAGCAGGTCCGGGCAGCGGCTCTGCGCCTCCCGCCGGCGCAGCCCCGGCACCACCCCCTCCGCCCGGGCCGCCGGGGAGCAGGCGGTCACCCGGTTGGCGTGCAGCACCGCCACGGGCGCGTGCACCGGTACCCCGTCGACGATCCCGGCGGCGATGACCGGCCAGTCCGGACACCAGACCAGCATCGTCCGGACGGGACGCCGGTGGGTGGGCCGCCCGCGGCGCGAGGTGGTGGTCAGCGGCGGCACGGTCCTCACCCGCCCCTGACCACCGTCAGACGCGGGCGACGGCCGATGGCCGGCGCCGGCGCCAGGTGGGCGGCGATCGGCGCCCGCCCCGGCAGGAAGGCGACCGGGCGGTGCCGCCCGGCGGCCTCCGGCACCGCGGCGGCCAGCCGCCCGGCGGGGTCGGGCAGCCGGACGCGTACCCGGCGGGGACGGGCGGCGGCCCCGCGGCCCTGGGCGGTGATCTCCAGCTCGCGGTACCGCAGCCGGCCGTGGCCGCGCCCCAGTCCGCTCCACTCCCCCGGCCCGGCGGTCAACGTGAGCTCGGCGCCGGGCCACTGGCCGCAGGCCACCAGGACACTGCCGCGCTGCCGCGCCCGGGCGGCCAGCCGACCGGCGGTCCGGTCGCTGACCGGACCGGGCGGGGCGACGACCACCACCTCGATCCCGTCCAGCAACGCGGCCACCACGGTGGTCCACTCCGGGCCCGGCCACGGCACCAGGGCCAGCCGCTCCAGCGCGACGCCGGCCTCGGCCGCGGCGCGCAGCCCCAGGTCGGGCATGCCCACCACCGCGCTCCAGGCCCCGCCGGCGGACGCCTCGGCCAGCAGTGCCAGCAGCACGCTGGTGCCCCCGCGTACCGCCACGCTGCTGCCCCGGCGCAGCCCGGGCAGCAACGGCCGCAGCTGCGGCGCCACCGGCAGCAGCAGGTCGGCCCTCGCCCCGGCGGTCGCCGCAGCGAGGTCGCTGGCCCGGCGCATCCCCGCGGCCGCGGCCGTCTCGAGAAGTGCCGTCGCGGGCATGGTCCCCCCTACCCGTCCCGAGAGCAGCGCGGCCGGGCTCAGGCCGCGGCGGGAACCGGCGTGGGCTGGCGGGAGAAGCCGAGCGCCACCTCCACCACCGCGATGAACTGCTCCGCGGCGCGCAGCAGGTCGTCGGCTTCGCGGGAGCTGACCACCCGCGGAATGCCCGCCTCGGCGGCGGCCCGCTTGGCGGCACCGGCGGCGAAGAAGGCCGCCCACTCCCCCAGCTCCGGGGCCACCCGGGTCAGCAGCGCCCAGACACTGGTCATCCGGTTGCGCCGGTCGGGAACCGGCCGGGCGCGCACGGCGAGCACCGCCGCGGCCGCCCGCAGCGCGGCCAGGTGGGCGGTGGCGTACCGCAGCCCGTCGGTCCGGGTCCGCTCCGCCTCGGCCACCCCCTCCCGGGCGAGCCGGAGCAGCTCTGCCGGAGTGCGGTGGGGCAGCACGTGGGCCGGAACGGTGAGTGCGGAACTGGCTGCCATGATCTTCTCCCTCATCTCGACACAGCCGACGGCACGTGTGGGAGCTGCGGGGGAAGACGCAGCGGGTGGCCGGTCGGAGCGACGCTTCCCCCCGCCGCCCCGACCGGCCGGGCCGGACCATTGCCCGCCGGCCCGGGGGTCGTGGGCGACGGGCAGAGGTCCGGCCGGAGGTCCAGGCCCGCGAATGCCTGGGCCGCGTGGTCGGCACCGGCGCTCCATCGCACGCGTGTGCGACTCAATCGAACACCCGTACCAACCATGCCCTGAGGGTACACCCACCCACCGACAAAGCTCCGGACCCCTCCGGAACGCACCGGCAGTGGCCGCCGAACGGGTCGGCACCGGGTGGCACCGCGATCCCCGCCAGGGACGACGGCCCGGGTCCCGGGGCCGACCGCCCCGCCCGCGCCGGCATGCCCGCACCTGTCCGCCGCCCCACGTGCACGCGCCTGCCGCACCGCCACCTCCGCCGGGCGGGGCCGCGGCTGCGGCCCGGCGGGGAAACAGGTGTGTCTTCCGGACCTACATACCGGGAGTAGTAGCCAACAACGCCCAGTATGTAACGGCCGTACGGACACCTATGGGCGCGGCTGGCCGGCGGCCACGACCGGGCCCGCCAGCCACGGCCGCGCGAGCCGGCCCCGCCTGCGCGAGCCGGCCACGGCTGCGCGAGCCGGGATCAGACCGGCGGGGGCTTGTGGAGACGACCCCCGGCGACCACCGCCCACAGAGTCTCAGGGCGCCCGAGCAGCCCCGGGTCCGCCAACGGGTCGCCGTCCACCACGATCAGGTCCGCCCGCTTCCCCGGCTCCACCGTGCCGGTCTCGTCCTGGATCCGCAGCAGCTCGGCGTTGGTACGGGTCGCCGCCACGACCGCCCCCATGGCACCCAGCACCTGCGCCTTGATCGCCAGCTCGCGGCCACGGTGGCGCGACAGCGGACCGAGCAGGTCCGAACCGGAGGCGATCTTCACCCCCGCCGCCCGGGCGATCCGCAGGCCGTCCAGCCCGGCGTCGATGACCCGGGCCAGCTTGTCCAGGTTCTCCCGGGACAGGCCGTGGCGCTCCCCTTCCTCGTACAGCTTCTCGTAGGTCACCAACGTCGACACCAGGTAGACCCCGTGCTCGGCCATGAGCGCGGCGGTGGGCTCGTCGAGCAGGTTGCCGTGCTCGATCGAGCGCACCCCGGCCCGTACGCACCGCTGGATCGCCGCCGGCGTGTAGGCGTGGGCCAGCACGTAGCTGCCGGCCGCCCGGGCCGTCGCCACCGCCGCGGCCAGCTCCTCGTCCGAGAACTGGTCGTCCTCCAGCCGGTCGGCCGGGGACATCACGCCGCCGCTGGCCATCACCTTGATCTGGTCGGCTCCCCGCCGCAGCTCCTCCCGGACGGCCCGGCGGACCTCGTCGACGCCGTCGACCACCCGCGACCGCAGCCCCACCCGGGACGCCCGGGCGGTGGCGTCCTCGGTGGGCAGTCGGCGGTCGCCGTGGCCGCCGGTCTGCGACAGCGGCCGTCCCGACACCAGCAGGCGCGGCCCGGCCACCACGCCGGCCGCCACCGCGCGGCGGAAGCCCGCGTCCGCGCCACCCGCGTCGCGGACGGTGGTGAAGCCCTGGTCGAGCAGGTCGGTCAGGGCCCGGCCCATCCGCAGCGCCAGCTCGCTGTCGAAGTAGTGCCGCTGCTGGTCGGTGATGTTGACGTCGACCGCCCCGATGTGCACGTGCGCGTCGATCAGGCCGGGCAGCAGGGTGCGGCCCCCGCAGCCGACCACCGTGCCCGCCGGCGGGCGGGCACCACCCTCGACCACGTCGGCGATGCGGCCGTCCTCGACCACCACGCTGCCGACGAACGGCTCGTCACCGGTCCCGGAGACGATCACCGCGTCGGTGAACGCGACGGCGCTGTCAGCACTCATCCCGGCATGGTAGGCCGCGGTACGCGCCGCCGCCGTACCGCCGGTGGGCACGTGGGCACCCAGCCGCTGCCGGAAACGAACCCGTGCCGGGCGGGGATCGAACCCGTGCCGGACAGGATCAGACCCGTGCCGGGCAGGATAGGAGCATGCAGCTCCACCCCAACGTACGGGCCGTCCAGGAGGCGCTGGACGCGGCCGGCGCCCGCGATGCGGAGGGGAGGCCGTGCCGCATCCGCCTGCTCCCCGACGCGGTGCACACCGCCGCGGCCGCGGCGGCCGCTCTCGGCGTCCAGGTCGGCCAGATCGCCAACTCGCTGGTCTTCGACGTCGACGGGGAGCCCCTGCTGGTGCTCACCTCCGGGGCCCACCGGGCGGACCCCACCCGCCTGGCCGCCGCGACCGGGGCCAGGCGGGTCCGCAAGGCCGACCCCGGGTTCGTCCGCGAGCACACCGGACAGCCGATCGGCGGAGTGGCCCCGCTCGGCCACCCGAAGCCGCTGCCGACCCTGGTGGACACGGCCCTGGCCGGCCACCGCGAGATCTGGGCCGCCGGCGGCGTGCCCCGGGCGGTGTTCGCCACCACCTACGAGGAGCTGGTGCGCGTCACCGGCGCGAGGCCCGTCGCCGTCGCGTGACGGCGCCCGCGGCGGCGCGCTAACGTGGCCCGGCAACGGAGGAGGGCGGACGATGAGGCTGGTGCCGTGGACCCCGGAGGATCTGGGCCGCCGGCTGGACGACGTGATCGCCGTGTACGGCGACGCCATGGGATACCGGCCGGAGGTGCTGGCCACCAGACGCGGGTACATCGCCACTCACCTGCGCCGGCCGGGGTTCCGCGCGGTGGCCACGCTCGCGTCCGACGGTGCCTTGATCGGGTTCGGGTACGGGTACCACTCCGAGCCCGGCCAGTGGTGGCACGACCAGGTCAGCGCCGCGCTGGACCCGGCGGCGCGCAAGACGTGGCTGTCGGACTGCTTCGAGGTCGTCGAGCTCCACGTCCGCACCGCGGCGCACGGCCACGGGCTCGGCTCGCGGCAGCTGCGGGCGCTGCTGCGGATGGCGGAGGGGACGACCACCCTGCTGTCCACACCGGAGGGCGAGGAGGAGCGGTCCCGGGCGTGGCGCCTGTACCGCCGGTTCGGCTTCGTCGACGTGCTGCGCCACCTGCACTTTCCCGGGGACTCGCGGGCGTTCGCGGTGCTGGGCCGGACCCTGCCGCTGGAGGACGACCCGGTGCCGGCGCGGCCGCCGGATCCGCCGGACCCGCCGGGCCCGTCAGGCCAGGGACCTGCGGACCGCCCCGACTAGCTGCGCCAGCCCCAACGCGGCCAACACCAGCCAGCCGGAGGCGACCACCGTCAGCAGTCCCGCGGCGAGCCCCGGCCCGGCCAGGCCGGCCAACGCCAGCCCTACGACCACCAGCAGCACGCGCACCGGCCGGTCACCGGCGGTCTGGGCGACCATCGGCGGCATCCCCGCGCCCACCGCCAGGCCGCGGACGTGCTCGTGCAGGCCGGACACCACGCCGCAGGCCACCACCAGCGGTCCGGTGACCCCGACCAGCCAGAACGTGACCAGCCAGGTCAGCTCCTGCACCAGAGCGGTCACCGAACCCCGCAGCGCCGCGGTCCGCGGCGACCGCGACCCCAGCACGGACATCGCCGCCTCCACCGCGCCGGTGAACGTGGCCAGCACCACCAGGCCCGCCCCCGCCAGCAGCGGCCAGGCGCCCGTCCGGGTGGCCAGCACGGGTACGGCCACGGCGAACCCGAACCCGAGCGCCGCGACGGCGACCGGCGGCAGCCGCAGCACCGACAGCACCCGGGCGGTCCGGTACGCCGCCCGTTGCCAGCGGCGCACCGGCACCGGCGCCCGCCGCAGGTCGTACCCCCCGTTACGGCGGGCCCAGGCGACGGCGTACCGGTCCCAGCCCCCGCGCACCGTGCTCATCACCGCCTCAACGACCCACCGGTACGGGTGGAGACGCCCGCCGGCGGGTGCCAGGCCGGGCCCCGCCCTTATCCGGCGGAGCGTCCGGTCGGGACCGCGCCGCGGAGGTTCTGCCACACCTCCCGGGTGGCGGTGGAGCGGTTGAAGGTGATGAAGTGCAGGCCCGGCACGCCCTCGTCCAGCAGCCGCCGGCACATCCGGCTGGCGTGCTCGATGCCCAGCGCGCGCACGGCCGCCGGGTCGTCGGCGACCCGCTCGAACCGGGCGGCCAGCGCCGGCGGGAACGGGGCGCCGGACAGCTGCTCGGCCCGCTCGATGGTACGCATCGTGGTCACCGGCATGATCCCCGCCAGAATCGGGGTGTCGCACCCGGCAGCCGCCACCCGGTCGCGCAGCCGCAGGTAGTCGTCGACGTCGAAGAACATCTGCGTGATCGCGAAGTCGGCGCCGGCCCGGCACTTGCGGACGAAGTTGGCCGTGTCGGACTCGATGTCCGGCGAGCGCGGGTGCTTGAACGGGAAGGCGGCCACGCCGATGCTGAAGTCGCCGATGCCGCGCGCCAGCCGGACCAGCTCCTCGGCGTACCGCAGACCCTGGGGATGGGGCCGCCACTCCCCCATGGGGTCGCCGGGCGGGTCACCCCGGATGAGCATGAGGTTGCGGATGCCGATCGCCGCGAACCTGCCGATCATGTGGCGCAGCTCGGCCACGGAGTGGTTCACCGCGGTGAGGTGAGCCATCGGCAGCAGCGTCGTGTCCGTGGCCAGGCGCTCGGTCACCTCCACCGTGCGGTCGCGCGTGGACCCGCCCGCGCCGTAGGTGACCGACACGAACGACGGTCTCAACCGCTCCAGGTCCCGGATCGAGCGCCACAGCACCGCCTCGCCCTCCGGGTCCTTGGGCGGGAAGAACTCGAAGGAGAACGTCGGCCCCTGATGCCGGATGAGGTCCCCGATCGACGGGTGCCTGCTCGAGGCGGTCAGCGGTCGCGCCATCCGCTCACTGTAGCGACGCGGGCACAGGTCGCGCGCAGGCGCCGCCGTGGCACCGGGCACGGTGCCGCGGCGGCGCGGAAGGTAGCGTCCCACCTGTGACGTCGCCAGTCGACCGGGCCGGGCTGCGCCAGCGGGTGGAGGCGGCCCTGGCCGGGTTCCTCGCCCGCCAGCGCGCCCACGTCACCGCGGTCGACCCCGCCCTGGTGCCGGTCGCCGACGCGGTGGAGGCGTTCGTGCTCGGCGGCGGCAAGCGGCTGCGACCGGCGTTCGCGTACTGGGGCTACCGCGGCGCCGGCGGCCCCGACAGCGACCCGGTCGTCACCGCCGTGGCGGCGCTGGAGCTCGTGCAGGCCAGCGCCCTCATCCACGACGACGTGATGGACGGGTCGGACCTGCGCCGCGGCGAACCGGCGGTCCACCGCCGGTTCGCCGCGGTCCACGGCGCCTCCGGCTGGCACGGCGACGGGGAGCGGTTCGGGACCGCGGCCGCGATCCTGCTCGGCGACCTGTGCCTGGTCTGGTCCGACGAGATGCTCGACGGCGCCGGGCTGCCCGCGGCGGCGCTGGACCGTGCCCGGCCGGTGTTCCACCGGATGCGCACCGAGGTCACCGTCGGGCAGTACCTGGACATGCACAGCCAGGCCACCCGGGACACCACCGTCGCGCGGGCCAGCAAGGTGGCCCGGTTCAAGTCCGCGAAGTACACCGTGGAGGAGCCCCTGCTCATGGGCGCCGCGCTCGCCGGTGCCGGTGCGGAGCTCACCGCCGCCTACAGCTCCTACGGCCTGCCGCTGGGCGAGGCGTTCCAGCTGCGCGACGACGTGCTGGGGGTCTTCGGCGACCCGGAGACGACCGGCAAGCCGGCCGGGGACGACCTGCGGGAGGGCAAGCGCACCTATCTGGT
>DATGOE010000068.1:0-2564 GCA_035306365.1 Natronosporangium sp.
TTGCTGGCCGGCAACCCTGCCAGCAGCTCGACCGGCTCGTCGAGGGTACGGGCGTCCGGGTCGTAGGTGTAGCGGACCAGTTTCGTGCGCAGTTGCTCGTCGTCGTCCCGGTAGGTGTAGGCGAGGTAGACGTACGGCTCACCGGTGAGCAGCTCCGGGTGCAGCGCCATTCCTAGCAAGCCGTCCTGCGCGCCCATGGTCGCGACGACATCGGGGATGGCCAGGATCGTCGTGGTACTACCGTCCTCGGGCGATACCAGCGTAACCTCGCCGTCGCTCTTCTCGGTGACCCACAGCTGGTCGTCCGGCCCCCAGATCAACTCCCACGGGTTCGCCAGCCCTTGGGCGAGCACCCGCGGCTTGGAGCCCTCGGTGCCTCCGGCACCATCCCCGCCGCAGCTCATGGAGACAAGCAGAGCTAGGCCGACCGGCACGGCGATCCATCGACGTGTCATGCACCCATCGTGGCATGGCCAAGCCTCACCGCCGGTCCCGGCTGGTCGAGAGCTGCTTGAACTATCGGACGGTGAGGATGTTCAAAGGGGCCAGGTAGTTCGCTTGAAGCCCGAGCTGGTGCTGGACGCCGCCGGCTCAGCCGGTGAACGCCGCCATCCTGGTCGTCCGAATTGGGCGGATTTCTCGCGCTCGAGGGCCGGGAAGAGTCCCGCCCCTAGCGCTCTGCTCAGTATCTCGAGCGCCTGCACCGGCGCTCGAGATACTGAGCAGAGCGCCAGGCTCCGAAAACCCGGCTCCGGTCGCCCGCGCGGTAGCCTCACCCCTCCGACCGGGTCGGGCGACATTTGTCGAGGGAACGTAGCCTCGTACCAGAACCGCCCATAAGGGACGGGAGGGGGAAATTCATGAGCAAGACTCACACTAATCTGCACGGGCTCGGCCTGGCCGAGGCGGTCCAGGCGCTACGCGCCGACCTACTCGCCGCCCAACAGGACCCGGCCCACCCGGACATCCGGTTTCCGATCCGGGAAATCACGATCAAACTCCAGGTCGGCGCGGTCCGCAGCGCCGACGGCCGGGCAGGTTTCCGGGTGCCGGTGGTCGACCTCGACCTGGGCGGCTCGGGGGGCTGGCGGCGGGAGGAGCTACAGACCATCACGGTCGTGTTCGGCCAGCCGGTCGACCCCTCGGGTGAGCCGGTGTCGGTCGTATCCACCACCGAGCAGGTGAAGGGCTGACGGTGGTCGACGTACCGCTGGCGAGCCGGGTGGTCGAGGTGATCGCCACCAACGCGGTCGGGGGGCGGGTGGAGTTCCGCTACGGGTCGGGGTACGTGGTCGGCGGCGGCGTCGTGCTCACCGCCGCCCACGTGGTCCACGACGCCGACGAGATCCTGGTCCGGGACACGCGGAAGGCCCAGCGCCCCGCGGTGATCGAGCTCATCGGCGACCCGGACGGAGCAGACCTCGCCCTGCTGAGGGTCGACCTGGGCGTGGCGTACCCCCGCCTTCCGGTGGCGCAGATTCGCCGGGATAGCCCCATCGCGGAGACGATCACCGACGGGCACACGGTCGGGTACCCGAAGTACAAAGAGGTGTCCACCCCGGACGGCCCGAT
Source organism: Natronosporangium sp. (assembly GCA_035306365.1). Taxonomy (GTDB): domain Bacteria; phylum Actinomycetota; class Actinomycetes; order Mycobacteriales; family Micromonosporaceae; genus Natronosporangium. The sequence continues at coordinate 1,573 of DATGOE010000068.1, forward strand.
GCGGGAGACCGCGGGCCTGGACGGCACCATCAGCGCATCCTCGAACCTGATCACCGGCGCGCTCTCGCTGCACTGTGTGACGGGGCCGAGCAACTGGTCTGCACCTCCCCATCCCGGGGACAACCCATGGTCGGGCATGTCCGGCGCGCCGGTGTTCTCCGGCCCTCACCTCCTCGGCGTGGTCACCAGGTACCCGCCGCGGGAAGGACCGGCCACGCTGACGGTCACCCCCCTGACCGTGCTCGAAGCGCGGCCGGACGCCGACGCGTGGTGGCGGCGGCTGGGGGTTGACCCCGGCCAGCCGCTACCGTGCCTCCCGTCGCAGCCTGCGCGCCCGATCGCCGGCGTACCGGCCATGCGCGGGCCGGCCACCCGCCGGCTGGTCGTGGCCGGGCTGGTCACGGTCGGGCTGCTCACGGTCGGGCTGGTCCCGCTCGGCGCGCGGGTCCTCGCCGGATTCCCGCCGCTGAGCGACACCCCGGCCTCCCAGCCAACCGGCTCGCCGCCCGCCACCACCTCACCCACCCCGCCGGCCGCGACGCCCACCCCCACCCCGTCGGCCGGTGCCTCACCCGAGAAACGGAGACGGGTCGAGACCGTGGTGGTGAACTTCGAGGAGCCCGGCCGGACCCGCGATGGCACCGTCACGATCGGCGTCACCTCGGTCGTCGGCAACTTCACCGGCCCGGACGGCAGCGTCTGGGCGGGTGGAGGGGGCGTCGGTCCGGGCGGTGGCGGCGTCGCGGTCCGCCCCGACCCGGACGCCGAACCGGGCCGGAGCGTGGGTGGGATGGTCGACCTCTACGTCCGGACTCCGACGCTGACCTGCCGCCGGCACGGCCTCGTGCTCGGTGAGGACCTGGTGGTGATCGAACCCGGTGGCGACTGGATCCAGGTGGTCCTCATCCGGGTCGACCCGGAGCCACGCGGGAGCTGGGCCGAATCGGAGCTGCCCCCGCTGGACGTGACGTTTGAGGTCATCCAGGGCGACG
>DATGOE010000069.1:0-12418 GCA_035306365.1 Natronosporangium sp.
GCGTACGGGGCGTACGCCAGGCCGCGGGCGATGCACGCCTGAAGGCCGTTGCGCACCCGGTAGAACCCCTCGGCGGTCCGCTCGCCGGTCAGGAACGGGCGGTCCCGCTCGTCCACGTCACTGGTGATGAGCGTGGCCGACTCGGCGTCGGTGCGGGCGATGAGCACGGTGGGCACCCCGGCGACGTCGGCGGCCAGCCGCGCGGCGGTCAGGGTGCGGATGTGGGCGCCGGTCGGCACGAGCACCTTGCCGCCCAGGTGGCCGCACTTCTTCTCCGAGGCGAGCTGGTCCTCGAAGTGCACCCCGGCGGCGCCGGCGGCGATCATCGCGGTCATGAGCTCGAACGCGTTGAGCGGCCCACCGAAGCCGGCCTCGGCGTCGGCGACGATCGGGGCGAGCCAGTGGGTCTCCTCCCGACCGTCGCCGGATGCGGCGGCGTCGAACCGCTCCGCCCAGGTGATCCGGTCGGCCCGCAGCAGGGCGTTGTTGATGCGGCGCACCAGCTGCGGCACCGAGTTGACGGGGTAGAGGCTCTGGTCGGGGTAGGTGTGGCCGGCGGTGTTGGCGTCCGCGGCCACCTGCCAGCCGGACACGTAGATCGCCTTGAGACCGGCGCGGACCTGCTGCACCGCCTGGCCGCCGGTCAGGGCGCCGAGCGCCGGCACGTAGTCCTCCTCGTGCAGCAGCCGCCACAGCCGCTGCGCGCCGAGGCGCGCCAGCGTGTGGTCCTCCCGCACGCTGCCGCGCAGCCGCACCACGTCGGCGGCGGAGTAGTCGCGGGTGACCCCGGCCCAGCGAGGGTCGGTACGCCACTCCTCCTCCAGGGCCGCGATCTCGTCCGCGACCCTCGTGTGCGTCGTCATGGTGGACACCTCCCGCGGTGAGAAACGCTCCCGCATGTTCGCGTTGCCAGAAGCTTCCACCGCGACTACTTCGCATTCCGGACCTCTGTTGCGAGAACTCTCGCGAAATTTCCGTTAGAGTGAACGCATGCCCCCCATGGACGAGATCGCCCTGGCGACGTTCGGCCAGCGGCTGCGCCACTACCGTCAGGCCCGCGGGCTCACCCTGGCGGAGCTGGGCCGGAGGGTGGGCCGGGCGCCGTCGGCACTGTCCGCGTTGGAGAACGGCCGGCGGGAGCCCAAGCTGTCACTGCTGCGGGCGCTAGCCGACGCGCTCGGCGTCACCACTGAGGACCTGCTCGACCGGGAGCCCCCCAACCGCCGCGCCCGGCTGGAGATCGCGATCGCGAAGGCGGCGCGCGACCCGGCCGTGGCGCGCCTCGGCCTGCCCCCGTTGCGGATCTCCCGCCGGGTCGGCACCGACGTGCTGGAGCACATCGTCGCGCTGTACGCCGAGCTGCGACGGCGCGACGCGATGCGCGTCGCCACCCCGGAGGAGGCACGCCAGGCCAACACCGAGCTGCGCCGGATGATGCGGGAGCGCGGCAACTACTTCCCCGAGATCGAGAAGGCCGCCGCGGAGACCGCCGACGCGGTCGGCCACACCGGGGGAGCGCTGTCCCAGGCGATGCTGCGCAGCGTCCTGGCCACCCACGGCTTCGAGGTGCACTACGCCGAGGACCTGCCCTGGTCGGTGCGCTCCATCGCCGACCTGCGCTCGCGGCGCATCTACGTGCGGCGGCAGGCCATGGGCATGCACACCGCCGCCACCATCGTGCTGCAGACGCTCGGCCACGTCGTCCTCGGCCACGCCCGCCCCCGCAACTACTACGACTTCCTGCGCCAGCGGGTGGAGGCCAACTACTTCGCCGCGGCCGTCCTGATTCCCGAGCGGGCGGCGGTGGAGACGCTGCAGGAGGCCAAGCGCAACCGGGACATCGCCGTGGAGGACCTGCGCGACCTGTTCTCGGTCTCCTACGAGATGGCCTGCCACCGGTTCACCAACCTGGTGACCGAGCACCTGGGGATCACCTGCCACTTCGTGCGCAACGACGAGCGGGGCACCATCTACAAGGCGTACGAGAACGACGGGCTGCGGTTCCCGTCCGACCCGCTGGGCGCCATCGAGGGGCAGCGGATGTGCCGCAACTGGGCCGGCCGGCGGGTGTTCGCCACCCCCGACCCGTACTCGGTCTACTACCAGTACACCGACACCCCGTCGGGCACGCACTTCTGCGTCGCCCACGTCGACCCCGGACGGGAGCGCGACGTGGCCATCACGCTCGGCGTCCCGTACGTGCACTCCCAGTGGTTCCGCGGGCAGGAGACCACCAACCGGGCCTCGTCCCGCTGCCCGGACCCCACCTGCTGCCAGCTGCCGCCGGCCGACCTGGCCCGGACCTGGCAGCACGTCGCCTGGCCGTCGGCCCGCGCGCCCTCGCACGTGCTGGCCACCCTCCCGCCGGGCAGCTTCCCCGGGGTCGACGAGACCGAGGTGTACGCGTTCCTGGAACGCCACTCGCGTGCCCCCGAGCACGGCGGCTAGGCTCACTGCCTGCGAGTCGGACGACGAGGGGAGTGTGCCGTGCAGCTGCCGAAGGGCGTCGAACTACGGGGACCGGTCCACGAACGGTACGAGGAGGTCCTGACCCCGGCGGCGCTGGAGTTCCTCGCCGCGCTGCACCGGGAGTTCGGCGCGCGGCGCAGCGAACTGCTCGCCGCCCGGCGGGAGCGGCAGTCGCACCTCGACGCCGGCGGCACGCTGGACTTCCTGCCCGAGACCGCCGCCGTGCGCGAGGACCCGACCTGGCGGGTGGCCGACCCGGCACCCGGCCTGCGTGACCGCAGGGTCGAGATCACCGGTCCGACGGACCGGAAGATGACCGTCAACGCCCTCAACAGCGGCGCGAAGGTGTGGCTGGCCGACTTCGAGGACGCCAACACCCCGCTGTGGGAGAACCTGGTCGGTGGCCAGCTCAACCTCATCGACGCGATCGACCGGCGGATCGACTTCACCGACCCCTCGGGCAAGCGGTACGCGCTGCGGCCCGACCCGGAGCTGGCCACCATCGTGGTGCGGCCGCGCGGCTGGCACCTGGACGAGAAGCACCTGCTGGTCGACGGTGAGCGGATCGCCGGAGGGCTGTTCGACTTCGGCCTGTACTTCTTCCACTGCGCCCGCCGCCAGCTCGACAAGGGCTCCGGCCCGTACTTCTACCTGCCCAAGCTGCAGGACCACCGGGAGGCGCGGCTGTGGAACGACGTGTTCGTGTTCGCCCAGGAGCGGCTGGGCATCCCGCGCGGCACCATCCGCGCCACGGTGCTCATCGAGACCATCCACGCGGCCTTCCAGATGGAGGAGATCCTCTACGAGCTGCGCGAGCACTCCGCGGGGCTGAACGCCGGCCGGTGGGACTACCTGTTCAGCATCATCAAGACCTTCCGTACCCGCGGCCGCGACTTCGTGCTGCCGGAGCGGAACTCGGTGACCATGACCGCGCCGTTCATGCGCGCCTACACCGAGCTGCTCGTGCGCACCTGCCACAAGCGGGGGGCGCACGCGATCGGCGGGATGGCCGCGTTCATCCCCAGCCGCCGCGACCCGGAGGTCAACGCCCGCGCCCTGGAGCGGGTGCGCGCCGACAAGCAGCGGGAGGCCGGCGACGGCTTCGACGGCTCCTGGGTGGCCCACCCGGACCTGGTGCCGGTGTGCCGGGAGGTGTTCGACTCGGTGCTGGGTGACCGGCCCGACCAGCGGGACCGGCTGCGGGAGGAGGTCAGCGTGACCGCCGCCCAGCTGCTCGACGTCGCCTCCACACCCGGGTCGATCACCGAGGCGGGGTTGCGCAACAACGTCAGCGTCGGGCTGCAGTACCTGGCGTCGTGGCTGAAGGGCAGCGGCGCGGTGGCGATCTTCAACCTGATGGAGGACGCCGCGACCGCCGAGATCGCCCGCTCGCAGGTCTGGCAGTGGGTGCACAACCAGGTCGCCCTGGCCGAGGGGCCGACCGTCACCCGGGAGCTGGTCGACCGCGTGATCGCCGAAGAGCTGGCGGCGATCCGCGAGGCCGCGGGGGAGGCGTACGACCCGGCGGCGTACGACCGGGCGACGGAGCTGTTCCGGCAGGTCGCGCTCGCCGACGACTACGTGGAGTTCCTCACCCTGCCGGCGTACGAGCAGATGTCCTGATGACCCGCGGGGCGCGTCGTTCGTGATCGCGCCACGTGCTGTACGGCATGCATGCTGTATGTCGGGACGGTCGGCGGACCGGAGCGGGACCGACGACCCTGCCCGGCCGCCGAGCCGCGGCCGACCATGAGCCCCATGAGGACACCCAGGCTCTGTGCGCTCGCGGCCACCGCCGTCCTGGCGCTCGCCGGCTGCGGATCCCCGTCCACGGTCGCGGACCCGGCCGGTTCGCCGGCAGACGAGCCGCCGATCCTCGCCGAGTACGGCCTGGCCGGGCTCGACGGCAAGGAGATCGTCGACCGGCTGGAGCGGACCCCGGTCGACCTCCGGCGGCCGGATCTGGTCGCCTCGGTACGCCCCGGCCACCTGCTGCTGTCACAGGCCGGCTCCGACGAGCAGGTCGTGATCGACCTGCCGGACGACGAGTTCTACCTCTCCCTCGCGCCCTACCGCCACCGGACCCACGACTGCCACTTCCACAGCCTGACGACCTGCCGCGGGGAGCTGGCCGGGGAGAAGATCCACGTGACCATCACCGACCGGGACACCGGTGAGGTGCTGGTGGACGAGGTGACCTCGACGTTCCAGAGCGGGTTCGTCGGGTTCTGGCTGCCGGCCGGCATCGACGCCACCGTCCACGTCAGGCACGGGGAGTACTCGGCCAGCGCCGACGTCTCGACCGGCCCGGACGACCCGACCTGCCTGACCACCCTCCACCTCAGAGCGCACCACTGACCGGTCCGGGTGGGGGCGCCGGCACCCGACGGTGACGAGGGCTCGCGAGCGTCGCGGCGGGTCGCCGGAGGACGCGGCGGGTCGTCAGAGGACGTCGTCAGAGGACCAGGTCGGCGAGGCGGTCGATCTGGTCCAGCGAGGCGACGGTGGGGTCGAGGTAGAGCTCGGTGCAGCCGATGTCGGCGAAGGCGCTCACCGCGTCACGTACCGCCTGCGGGGTGCGCAGGGCCGAGTCGGCGACCCGGTCCGCGTACGGGCCGAGGAAGGCGTAGTAGTCGCGCAGGTTGGCCCGGGACCGGTCGGCCGCGTCGTCCCCGAGCGCGTAGTACGCCAGTGCGGCGAACCGCGGCTCGCCCTCGCGCCCGGCCTCCCGCCACATGTCGCGGATGCGCGCCATGACCGGTGCGGCCATCTCCGGCGTGCCGCCGCCGGCGGTCCAGCCGACTCCCCACGTGACGGTGCGGCGCAGGGCGGCCTCGCCGGTGCCGCCGATGAGCAGGGGCACCCGGTCGCCGCGGACCGGTGGCGGCGTCACGGCGGCCCCGTACGCGAACGCCTCCCCGCGCCACGCCTGGTGCATCAGCTCCAGGGCGGCGTCAAGGTCGCGACCGCGGCGCGAGAAGTCCCGCCCGGCCGCCGCGTAGTCGTCGGCCCGCCCGCCGACCGCCACCCCGAGCGTGAGCCGCCCGCCAGAGAGCTGGTCGATGCTCGCGGCGCTCTTGGCCAGCATGAGGGGGGAGTGCAGCGGCGCCAGCAGGATGTTGGACACCAGTTCGATCCGGCTGGTGGCTCCCGCGGCCGCCGCCAGGGTCGCCAGCGTGTCATAGCTCGGGTACACCAGCCGGTCGATGGTCGCCAACCCGGCGAACCCGGCCTCCTCGGCCCGGCGGGCCCACTCCAGCAGGCGGTCGCCGGGCGTGCCCGGCACCGTGTTCGGCAACCCGATACCGATCTTCACGCGTCCTCCTGGCGACGTCCCCGGGTCTCCGGGCGACCGTAGCAGCGCCAGGGAGCCGCTCACCGCGATTCGCGGCCATGCCACCGTGGCGGGTGGACCCGCACAATGGTGTGGTAGGAGTCGAGGTTGCCGTACCGCGCGACGACGGCGCCGCCGCCCACCTGCCGGGGAGGCGACTGCCGGCGGTGGGCCTTGCGGCGACGGACGGGTCCACGGTGGATCTTTCCGCGCTCGGTCCGGGTCGCACGGTGCTGTACGTGTATCCGAAGACCGGCCGCCCGGGCGTCGAACCGCCGCCGGAGTGGGACCGCATCCCGGGTGCGCGCGGCTGCACGCCGGAGGCGTGCGGCTTCCGGGACCACCACGACGCCCTACGGCAGGCGGGCGCCCGGGTGTACGGGCTGTCGTCGCAGACCACCGACGACCAGCGGGAGGCGGTCGAGCGGCTGCGACTGCCGTACCCGCTGCTGGCCGACCCGCAGCTGGCGGTCGGGCGGGCGCTCGGGCTGCCGACGTTCGTCGCCGGTGGGGAGACCTTCTACCGGCGGCTGACGATGATCGCCCGGGACGGCGTGGTCGAGCACGTGTTCTACCCGGTGTTCCCGCCGGACACACACGCGGCCGAGGTGCTGGCCTGGCTCACGTCGGACGGTCGCGGCCGTCCGGGCGCAGCTGCTCGGCCAGGGCGATGACGACGCCTTCCGGGCCGCGCACGTAGCAGAGCCGGTAGAGGTCCTCGTACTGCGCCACCTCGCCGACGAGCTCGGCGCCGCGGGCGCGCAGCCGGACGAGGACGCCGTCGAGGTCGTCGACGGCGAACATGACGCTACGGAGGCCCAGCGCGTTCGCGGGCGCGTCCGCGGGCTCCGCGCGGACCGGCGGCGGCGTGTGGAACCTGGTCAGCTCGAGCCGGCCGTGGCCGTCCGGCGTCCGCATCATCGCGATGTCGACCCGGACGCCGTCCAGGCCGGCGACCCGGTCCACCCACCGGCCCTCGACCGGCATGCGGCTCTCCAGCTCCATGCCCAGCTCGGTGAAGAACGCGGTGGCGGCCTCGAGGTCGTCGACCACGACGCTGACGTGATCCATCCACCGAATCGCCACTGACCGAGCATAGGATCCGATGTCAGCCGATGTCGTGAGAAGCCCGACGGCGGGGCCGCGGAGTCGGGGTGGACGGGCCGCGGCACGGACGGACGCCGGCCCCCGCTGGCGTGGCGGGAGCGTCGAGGCAACCGGCCGGTGGTGAACCTCGAGCGAGCCGGTGGAGCCCGGGTCAGCCGGGCAGCCGCGGGCCGGCGGCGCGCTGGGCGGCCAGCCACGCCTCGACCTCGTCGGGGTGGCGGGGCAGCCCCGCCGACAGGTTCACGGCCCCCTCGGCGGTGCAGACGATGTCGTCCTCGATCCGGATGCCGATGCCGCGCAGCTCCTCGGGCACCAGCTCGTCCTCGGGCTGGAAGTACAGCCCCGGCTCGATGGTGAACACGTACCCCTCGTCGAGGGTGCCCTTGCGGTAGCGCTCGGTCCGGGCGTTGGCGCAGTCGTGCACGTCGATGCCGAGCATGTGCCCGAAGCCGTGCAGGGTCCACCGGCGGAACACCCCGGAGTCGTTCTCCAGCGCCTCGTCCACGCTGACCGGCAGCAGACCGAGGTCGGCCAGCCCCTCGGCGAGCACCCGGTTGATCGACAGGGCCAGGTCCTCCCACTTCAGCCCGGGCTTGACCAGGTCGATGCCGGTCTGCTGGGCGGCGTACACGATCTCGTACACCCGCCGCTGGGTGTCGCTGAACCGGCCGTTCACCGGCAGGGTGCGGGTGACGTCGGCGGTGTAGAAGTGGTGGTTCTCCACCCCCATGTCGGCCAGCAGCAGCTGGCCGGGCACGATCGGCCGGTCGTTGCGGGTCCAGTGCAGGATCGTGGCGTCGGCACCGGACCCGACGATGGACGAGTACCCGACGTCGTTGCCATCGTGGCGGGCCCGCAGCCCGAACACGCCCTCGACCAGCCGCTGCGAGACCTGCCGGTCGAACGGCAGCACCCGGGCCACGTCCTCGAACCCGCGCACGGTCGCCTCGACCGCCTCGGTGAGCTGGGCGATCTCCCACGGGTCCTTGACCAGCTTCAGCTCCGAGATCGTCCAGGCCAGCTCGCGGTCGCGCGTGCCGCCGCCGTCGGGGTCGTACGGGGCGACCGCGGCGTCCACCCGGTGGTCCAGCCCGCGCAGGACCCGGGTGCGAGCCGGGGCGCAGTCGGCCAGGGCGGCGGGCAGGTCCGCGTACGGGGCGGTCTCGATGCCCAGCTCCGTCGACTTCTCCTCCAGGGTGTGGCGCCGGCCGATCCACAGCTCGCCGTACTGGCGGTCGCGGAAGAACTCGTCGGTGTCGCGCGGCGAGCGCGGCCGCACGTACAGGGTGGCCTGGTGGCCGGACCCGTCGGGCCGCATGATGAGGACGCTGTCGGGGTCCCGCTCGCCGGTGAGCCAGACGAAGTCGCTGCCGGGCCGGAACCGGTAGGTCGTGTCGTTGGCGCGCACCTTCTCCGGCCCGGAGGGGATCACCAGCGTCTCGCCCGGGAACGCGGCCGACAGGGCCGCCCGGCGGGCGGCGTACCGGTCGACCTCCTCCCGCGGCGCGACCGCCAGCGGCACGTCCCGCCAGCCGGTCCGCATGAACTCCAGCAGCTTCTGCGGGTAGTCCGGGTCGTGTGACCCGGTGCCCGGCACGGCACCCGTGCCCGCCGTGGCGGCGCCGGTGCCGGCGGCCCCGGTGCCCGGCCGTGTGTTCATGGGGTCCTCCTGCGCGGTCTGTCGACGTTACGACCGTACCCCGTGAAAGGATGACGGGCATGTGCGGACTGCTCGCCTTCTTCAGCTCGCACGGGCTCGCCGCCGCCCACCGGGACGCGGTGGCGGAGGCGCTGGAGACGCTGCACCACCGCGGGCCGGACGAGACCGGGGTGGAGGTGGTCGAGGCCCTGGACGGGTGGGGCACCGACGCGGTGTTCGGCCACAAGCGGTTGTCGATCATCGACGTGAAGGCCAGCCACGAGCCGATGCCCTACGCCGGTGGCCGCTACCTGCTGACCTTCAACGGCGAGATCTACAACTACGTGGAGCTGCGCGAGGAGCTGATCCGCGAGTACGGCGCCACGTTCGACACCGCCGGGGACGCCGAGGTGCTCGTCGCCGCGTACCACTACCTGGGCGAGGAGGCGCTGTACCGGCTGCGGGGCATGTTCGCGTTCATGATCTGGGACCGGCAGCGCCGCCGGGCGTTCGGCGCCCGCGACCCGTACGGCATCAAGCCGCTGTACTACCTGGTCACCACGGAAGGGCTCTACCTCGCGTCGGAGAAGAAGGCGCTGCTGCCGTTCGCCCCCTCCGCCCGCTGGGGCGACGCCGGTCTGGACCCCGCCAATCTGTCGCACTACCTGACCCTGCAGTACGTGCCCGAGCCCGGCACGCTGCACCGCGGGATCGCGCGGATCGGGTCGGGGGAGTGCCTGACGTGGACCCCGGAGGAGGGCATCCAGGTCCGCCGCTGGTACCGGCCGCAGTTCCGGCCCACGCCCACCGACGACCCGCAGGCGCTCTACCGGCGTATCCGGGAGACGCTACGCGAGAGCGTGCGGATGCACATGCGCGCGGACGTGCCGGTCGGGGCGTTCCTGTCCAGCGGCATCGACTCCACCGCGGTGGTCGCGCTGGCGCGCGAGTTCCACCCCAACATCCTCACCTTCACCGTCGGGTACGACGTGCCCGGGTACTCCGAGATCGAGGTGGCGCAGGAGTCGGCCCGGCACCTGGAGGTCACCACCATCCCCACCAAGATCGGGCCGCGGGACATGATGGAGGCGCTGCCCAGGATCGTGTGGCACCTGGACGACCCGGTGGCCGACCCGGCGCTGGTGCCGCTGTACTTCGTGGCCAAGAAGGCGTCCGAGCACGTCACCGTGGTGCTGTCCGGGGAGGGCGCGGACGAGTTCTTCGGCGGGTACACCATCTACCGCGAGCCGCTGTCGCTGGCGATGGTGCAGGCGCTGCCGCAGCCGCTGCAGCGGGGCCTGCGGGCGGTGGCGAAGGTGATCCCGGAGGGGGTGAAGGGCAAGAGCTTCCTGCAGCGCGGCACCACGCCGATCGAGGAGCGGTACTACGGGAACGCGCGGATGTTCACCGAGGAGGAGAAGCAGCGCCTGCTGCGCCACTACGACCCGTCGGTGCGCTACACCGACGTGACCGCCCCGATCTACGCCGAGGTGCCCGACCTGGACGACGTCACCACCATGCAGTACGTCGACCTCTACACCTGGCTGCGCGGGGACATCCTGGTCAAGGCCGACCGGATGTCCATGGCGCACTCCCTGGAGCTGCGGGTGCCGTTCCTGGACCGGGAGGTGTTCGAGGTGGCGGCCACCATCCCGGTGGAGCTCAAGCTGCCGCCCCGGTCCACGGCCACGAAGTTCGCGCTGCGGCGCGCGCTGGAGGGCGTCGTGCCGCCGGCCATCGTCAACCGGGTCAAGCTCGGCTTCCCGACCCCGACCAGGGTGTGGCTGGCCGGGGAGATGTACGAGTGGGCGCAGGACATCCTGTCCAGCTCCGGCGCCGGCGACCTGCTCGACCTGCCGTACGTGCAGGGGCTGCTGGCCGCGCACAGGCGGGGCGACGCCGACCACTCCCGCAAGATCTGGACCGTGCTGGTGTTCTGCATCTGGTACGCGATCTTCGTCGACCGCACCCTCGACCCGGGGGTGGAGCGCGCCCGCTCGGCCCTGCTCACCAAGCCGGTGGTGGGCTCGGTCGTGGACTGACCGGGCCGTCCCCCGGATCAGTCCGCCTCGCCCGAGATCTCCGCGTACCCGCGCCGCACCGCCGTGAGCGCCACCTCGGGGCCGAACGGCGCCTGCGCGGCGACCTTCTCGGGCGGTTGCCCGTCGGCGTGGCCCGCCCGGATCAGCCAGGCGAGCGTCGCCAGCTGCTCGTGCTGGGCGGTGAGGAAGGCCCGGTCGACCACGGCGCCGTGGCCGGGCACCACCGCCGTGCGCGGGCCCGCCAGGTGCCGCAGCGCCGCCACCGTCTCCGGCCACTCCACCGGGTACGCGTCGGTGAAGTCCGGCGGCCCGCTCTCCTCGACCAGGTCACCGGCGACCAGCACGTCCGCGTCCGGGACGTGCACGACCAGGTCGCCGGCGGTGTGGCCGCGACCCAGGTGGTGCAGGACGACCGTGCGGCCGCCGACGGTGAGGACGGCGGTGCGGTGCACGGTGTGGTCGGGCGGCAGGAGGCGTACCTCGGCCACGCCGGCGGCCAGCTCGGCGTCGGTGGCCGCCAGCTCGTCGGCCCACCGCCGCTGCAGCAGGGGCCCCTGCTCGGACAGCAGCAGGGCCGCCACCTCGTGTCCCCACACCGGTCGGCCGCCGGCGGCCAGCACCGCGTTGCCGAAGCAGTGGTCGAAGTGGTGGTGGGTGTTGACCACCGTCCACGGGTGGGGCGTGAGGGTGCGGGCCGCGGCGGCGAGCTGGGCGGCCTGCGCCGCGGTGGACAGCGTGTCGACCAGCAGGGCGGCCCCGTCGCCGACCACCAGGGTCACGTTGACGTCCAGGACGGGGTAGCGCAGCACGTGGACGCCGGGGCCGACCTCCGACCACGCGGGCAGCGGCTCGGGCAGGCTCACCGGGGCCCTCAGGCGGGTTCGCCGAACGCCCTGGCGAGGAACTGCTGACGGTCCACGAGTGCCCGCTCGATGCGCCCCTCGGCCACTGTCTGGTCACCGGAGGTGACCCGCACCTCGAACAGCAGCCGCTTTCCGTCCACTTTGGCCAGCGTCACGCTCGCCACCACCCGGGCACCGACCGGGCTGGGCGCGGCGTGCTCCAGCTCCACGCGGGTGCCCACGGTGGTCGCTCCGGTGGGCAGCCGGGAGGCGGTCGCCGCCACCGTCGCCGCCTCGGCCAGGGCCAGCACCCTCGGGGTCCCCAGCACCGGTACGTCACCGGACCCGATGGCCTGGGCGGTGTCCGCGTCGGTCACCGTCAGCTCCACCTGTGCGGTCAGACCGGGGGTCAGGCTCGTGACGGGCTCCATGCCATCAGGGTAGCGTCCGGGGCGCCCGGCGAGGCCGTACTCGCTGGTGGTGCCTCGCCTCGCGCCCGGGGCGTTCGGCGAGGCCGTACTCGCTGGTGGCGCTGTGCCGAGCGTCCGGGACGCCCGGCACAGCCGTACTCGCTGGTGGCGCTCTGGTGTCCGGAGGCGGCCGGTAGCCTGAGGGCGTGTCCGCGACCGAGACCCGCCGGACGGCCACGGACGCCTCCCGAGCGCGAGCCGGCCGCCGGCGGGCGGTGGCGTTCGGCGCGTGGGCGGTGCTGTTCACCGTCGCCTGGGTGGTCATCGGGCTGCCCACCGACCCGCTGTACGCGTTCGCGTGGCTGTGGGCGGCGATCATCGCGTTGCGGATCAACCAGCCCTGGCGTGCCCACCTCGGCTTCGCCCGCGACTGGGCGCCGATCGTACTGCTGCTCGTCGGGTACAACTTCTCCCGCGGCCTGGCCTACCACGAGGGCACCGTGCCGCACGTGACCGAGCTCATCGACGCCGATCTGTGGATGTTCGGCTGGGCCACCGGCGGCGTGACCCCCACC
>DATGOE010000070.1:0-9303 GCA_035306365.1 Natronosporangium sp.
GAGCTGCTGGCCGAGTTCGAGCGGCGCACCGGCCTGCCGGTGGTCGTCAACACCTCCCTCAACACCGCCGGCCGCCCGATCGTCGACACCCCCCGGGAGGCGATGGAGCTGTTCGGGTCCGCGCCGGTGGACCTGCTGGCGGTCGGCCCGTTCGCGGTGCGGCGGCGGGACGCGTTCGGGGCGCGGTGAGCCGGCGCGGCGTGGCCGACATGGACGGGGTGAGCGTGGTCGTCCCCACGCTGGGCCGGCCGAGCCTGGCGGCGCTGCTGCGCGCCCTCACCGTCCTGGGGTCCGGCCGGGTGGCGGGCGCCATCCCCGTCGAGGTGGTGCTGGTGGACGACCGGCCCGGCGCCGCGGAGGCGGCACCGCTGCCGGTGCCGGCCGAGCTGGCGCCGGTGACCAGGGTGGTGGCCGGCCGCGCGGCCGGGCCCGCGGCCGCCCGTAACCGGGGCTGGCGGGCCGCCCGGTACGGCTGGGTGGCGTTCCTGGACGACGACGTGGTACCCGGGCCGGACTGGCCCGCCCGGCTCGCCACGGACCTGCGGGTGCCGGCCGAGGTGGGGGGTGTCCAGGGGCGGGTACGGGTGCCGCTGCCGGCCGGTCGCCGACCCCGGGACTGGGAGCGCACCACCGCCGCGCTGGCCGGCGGCAGGTGGATCACCGCCGACATGGCGTACCGGAGGGTGGCGCTGGCCCACGTGGGTGGCTTCGACGAGCGGTTCCCGCGCGCCTACCGGGAGGACGCCGAGCTGGCGTACCGGGTGGGCGCGGCCGGCTGGCGGCTCGTGGTGGGCGAGCGCCAGGTGACCCACCCGGTGCGGCCGCAGCCGCGGTGGGCGAGCGTGCGCGTCCAGTGGGGCAACGCCGACGACGCGCTGCTGCGCCGGCTGTACGGGCGGCGCTGGCGGCAGCGGCTGGGCCTCGCGCGTGGCCGCCGGCCGGCACACGTGGTCACCACCGCGTCCGGCCTGCTCGCGGTCGCCGCCACCCTGGCGGCGCGGCACGGGCGGGTAACGCGGTCCGGGCCGCCGGCCCGGGCCGTCCGCGCGGTGCGGGCGGTGGGCTGGCTTGGGTGGCTGGGGTGGCTGGCGGGTACGGGCCAGTTCGCGCTGGCGCGGATCCGCTCCGGCCCGCCCGCACCCGCGGAGCTGGCGGAGATGGCGCTGACGAGCCTCGCGATCCCGCCGGCCGCCACCGCCTGCTGGCTGGTGGGGTGGTGGCGGGCGCGGCACGCCGCCCCATGGCCGGGCGGACCCAACTGGTAGGGCCCGGACATCCGCCGGACGGGGCGAGGTCTGAGTCCTCGTCGGGGAGGCGGAGCGTCCGGCACTGGCAGGGACGACCGTGGTGAGGTCTTCCAGCGGCTGATTGGTAGTGGCATCGAGTTTGGAGAGCGCGCCGAGGACGCGGCCCGGCGGGAGTTCCGGGAAGAGCTCGGTTACGAGTTGAAGGACGTCAGGTTGCGAGGCGTGGTGGAGCACATCTACCCGACCGCGTCCGGCCTGCGACACGAGATCGGGCTCGTGTTCGACGCGGAGGTCGCCGACCCGAGCTTCTACGAGCGGGACGAGCGTCAGGTGCTCGACGCACCGGAGGTGGTCGCCGGCTGGCGGCCGCTCGGCACGTCACGGGAGGACCTTCCCCCGCTGTTCCCACCCGGCCTGGCAGCACTGCTCACCGGCGACGGGCCGGCGGACGTCCTGGCGACACCCCGGCCGGCCGGCGAGCCCGGGTAGACACGCGGTAACAAGGTTTGCGTCCCCGGTGACGGGGGAACCGGACCCGCGTGCGGACCACGCTGTTCGACGCGGTCCTGTTCGACCGTGACGGAACGCTGGTCGCCGACGTGCCGTACAACGGCGACCCGGACGCGCTGCGACCGGTGCCGGGCGCCCGGGCGGCCCTGGACCGGCTCCGCGCCGCGAACCTCCGCATCGGAGTCGTGACCAACCAGTCCGGACTGGGTGCCGGCCGGTTCACCGCCGCCGACCTGCAGCGGGTGCACCGCCGGCTGGTCGAGCTGCTCGGGCCGATCGACACCGTGCAGGTGTGCCCGCACCTTCCGGAGGACGGGTGCGGATGCCGCAAGCCCGCTCCCGGGCTGGTGTACCGCGCGGCCGCCGCGCTGGGCACCGTCCCCTCCCGGTGCGTGGTGGTCGGCGACATCGCCGGGGACATGGCGGCGGCCGCCGCGGCGGGCGCCGCGGCGGTGATGGTACCCGCGCCGGCGACCCGGCCCGAGGAGATCGCCGCGGCGCCGGTGGTGGCCGGCGACCTGGCCGGTGCGGTCCACCTGATCCTGCGCCGGCAACGGCTGGTCGCCGGTGGCCGGAGGCGCTCCGGCGGCCCGTCCGGGTCCCCGCCCGGCCCGCCGGAGCGCACCGGCCGGGCCGGGCGGGTGCTGGTCGCCCGCAGCGACTCCGCCGGCGACGTGCTGCTGGCCGGCCCGGCCGTGCGGGCGGTGGCGGCGCGCGCGGACGAGGTGGTGCTGCTGTGCGGGCCGCGGGGGCGGGCCGCCGCCGGACTGCTGCCCGGAGTCGACCAGGTGGTCGAGTGGGGACTGCCGTGGATCGAACCCCGCCCCGGACCGGTGGACCCGGCCGCCCAGCGCGCGCTCGTGGCGCACCTGGCCGCGCTCGCCGTGGACCAGGCGCTGATCCTCACCTCGTACCACCAGTCGCCGCTGCCGCTGGCGCTGCTGCTGCGCATGGCCGGCGTGCGCCGCATCGCCGCCATCAGCGACGACTACCCCGGTTCCCTGGTGGACGTGCGGCACCGGGTGCCGATGGGGATCCCGGAGCCGGAGCGGATGCTGTCGCTGGCCGCCGCCGCCGGGTTCCCGCCACCGGACGGCGACGACGGTGCGCTGGCGGTGCGGGCCGACGCGCTGGCCGCCGGACAGGCCGAACTGGAGCGACGCGCCGGCCTGCCCGCCCCCGGCTGCGTGGTCCTGCACCCGGGCAGCAGCGTGGCCGCCCGCGCCTGCCCGCCGGCGCGGTGCGGGCAGATCGCGGCCGCGCTGGCCGCCGCCGGACACGAGGTGGTGGTCACCGGCGGGCCGCGGGAGCGGGAGCTGTCGGGGTACGTGGCCGGTGGGGTGGCCCGGGACCTGGGCGGGCGCACGAGCCTGCCGGCGCTGGCGGCGCTGCTGGCCCGCGCCGGTTGCCTGGTGGTCGGCAACACCGGGCCGGCGCACCTGGCGGCCGCGGTCGGCACGCCGGTGGTGAGCCTGTTCGCGCCCACGGTGCCGTTCGGACAGTGGGGTCCGTACCGGGTGCCGCACGTGCGGCTGGGTGACGGCGCGGCCGCGTGCCGTCACACGCGCGCCACCCGTTGCCCGGTACCGGGGCACCCGTGCCTGTCGGACATCGAGCCGGACGACGTGGTGGCGGCGGTGGAGAGGTTGCGTCCGGCCGCGGCCGCGGCCGGACGCAACCTCTCCACCGCGACCGGTGGGGCGGGTCGGGTGCGGTGAGGGTGCTGCTGTGGCACGTCCACGGTGCCTGGACCTCGGCGTTCGTGCGGGGCACGCACGACTACCTCGTGCCGGTCACGCCCGACCGGGGGCCGTACGGGCTCGGGCGGGCCCGCACCTACGACTGGCCGGCGACCGTCCGGGAGGTCACACCGTCGCAGGTGGGCACCGAAGAGGTGGACGTCGTGGTGCTGCAGCGGCCGGAGGAGCTGGAGCTGGCCGAGCGCTGGCTGCGACGGCGGGTGGGACGGGACGTGCCGGCGGTCTACGTCGAGCACCGCGCGCCCGCCGGCGGCGTCCCGGAGACCCGGCACCCGCTGGCCGACCGGGACGACCTGCGGATCGTCCACGTCACCCACTTCAACGCGCTGTTCTGGGACACCGGCTCCACCCGTACCACGGTGGTGGAGCACGGGGTTCCGCAGCCGGCGGTGCGCTACACCGGCGAGCTGCCCAGGCTCGGCGCGGCCATCAACGAGCCGGTGCGCCGGCTGCGCGTCTGCGGCGCCGACCTGCTGCCGAGGTTCGCCGAGGTGGCGCCGGTGGACCTCTACGGCATCGGCGCGGGCGCCCTGCCCGCGCGGCTGGGCCTGCCCGCCGACCGGTTGCGGGTGGTGGAGGACCCGCCCCAGGCGCAGCTCCACCGGCAGCTGGCGCGGCGGCGGGCGTACCTGCACCCGTACCGGTGGACGTCGCTGGGGCTCAGCCTCATCGAGGCGATGGCGATGGGGGTACCCGTGGTCGCGTTGGCGACCACCGAGGCGGTAACCGCCGTGCCGGCCGGTGCCGGCGTCCTGTCCACGAACGTGGCGGACCTGGTCGCCGCGGCCCGGTGGCTGTGCGACGACCCGCCGGCCGCCCGCGCGCTGGGCGAGGCGGGCCGGCGGGCGGCGCTGGCCAGGTACGGGCTGGACCGGTTTCTCGCCGACTGGGACCGGGTGCTGGAGGAGGAGGCATGCGGATCGCGTTGATCTCCGAGCACGCCAGCCCGTTGGCGATGCTCGGCGGGGTGGACGCCGGCGGCCAGAACGCCCACGTGGCGGAGCTGTCCACGGCGCTGGCGGCCCGCGGTCACCAGGTGCGGGTCTACACCCGGCGCGACGGGCTCGGGCTGCCGGTGGTGGCGCGGGTCGCGGGCGGGTTCGAGGTGGTGCACGTCCCGGCCGGCCCGCCGGAGCCGCTGCCCAAGGACCACCTGCTGCCGCACATGAGGGAGTTCGGCCGGGCGCTGGAGCGGGACTGGGACCGGTGGCCGCCCGACGTCGCCCACGCCCACTTCTGGATGAGCGGCCTGGCGGCGGTGCGGGCCGGGGCGAGGTGCGACGTGCCGGTGGTGCAGACCTTCCACGCGCTGGGCACGGTCAAGCGGCGCCACCAGGGCGACGCCGACACCAGCCCGCCGGGCCGGATCGGGTACGAGCGGCTGATCGGCCGGACCGTGCACCGGGTGGTCGCCCAGTGCCGGGACGAGGTCGGTGAGCTGGTCCGGATGGACGTGCCGGCCGCCCGGATCAGCCTCGTTCCCTCCGGAGTGGACCCGAGCCGGTTCACTCCGGACGGTCCCGCGGTGGCCGGCACGCCCGGCCGGTACCGGATCCTGTCGGTCGGCCGGCTGGTGGAACGCAAGGGCTTCGCCGACCTGATCCGGGCCCTGCCGTCGGTCCCCGGCGCGGAGCTGGTCGTCGTCGGCGGACCGTCGGCTCCCCGCCTGTCCGCCGACCCGGTGGCGGTCCGGCTGCGGCGGCTGGCGGCCGATGCGGGCGTCGAGGACCGCGTCCGCCTGGTGGGCGGCGTGCCGCGGGGACGGATGCCGATGTGGTACCGGTCGGCCGACCTGGTCGCCTGCGCGCCGTGGTACGAGCCGTTCGGGCTCACCCCGCTGGAGGCGATGGCGTGCGGGGTGCCGGTGGTCGCCACGGCCGTCGGCGGGCTGGCCGACACGGTCGTGGACGGGGTGACCGGGCGGCTGGTCGCCCCGCGGGACCCGGCCGCGCTCGCCGCGGCGCTGCGGGACCTGCTGGTGGACCCGCAGCGGCGCCGGGCGTACGGGTCGGCCGCCGGCGAGCGGGTCCGCCGGCACTACTCGTGGCACTCGGTGGCCGCCCGGCTGGAGGAGGTCTACCGGGGGGTGCGGGCGCCGGCGCGGGACGAGCCGACGGTGACGGTGGTGACGTGATGGCGCGGGTCCTGCAAGCGCACCTGGACGCCCTGGCCGCCGCGCTGCCCGGGTTCCGGCACCACGAACGGCTGCTGTCCCGGTGGGGCGCGGTGCTGGCGCACACGCTGGGCGCCGGTGGCCGCCTCCTGGCCGCCGGCAACGGGGGCAGCGCCGAGCAGGCCCAGCACCTGGCCGCCGAGCTGGTCGGCAAGCTGCGGGACGACCGGCCCGCGCTGTCGGCGATCGCCCTGGGCAGCGAGCCGGCGGCGACGACCGCGATCAGCAACGACTACGGCTACCGGGAGGTGTTCGCCCGGCAGGTACGCGCCCACGGCCGTGCCGGGGACGTCCTGCTGCTGTTGTCCACCAGCGGGCGCAGCCCGAACCTCCTGGCCGCCGCGGAGGCGGCCGGCGCGCTGGGGGTGCGGTGCTGGGCGCTGACCGGCGCGGCCCCGAACCCGTTGGCCGCCGCCTGCACCGAGGCGCTGCCGGTCGCCTCGCCCGACGCGCAGGTGGTGCAGGAGCTGCACCTGGTCGCGATCCACGTGCTGTGCGAGCACGTGGACCGTGCCCTGCCCACCGTGCCGGCGCGGCCGGACGGCCGTCGGGCGGGCCTCATCGACGCCGGGACCGGCTCCGATGAGGACCGCCAGCCCGACGGCGGCCGCCACCTTCTGGACGGTCACCGGCCGGGGGTGGCGGCGCTGTCGGCACCGCCGTACCGGAGCGCGCCGTGAGCGGCACCGGCCGGTTGGTGGTGGTGGGGGACGCGCTGCTCGACCGCGACGTCGACGGCGCGGCGGACCGGACCTGCCCCGGGGCGCCGGCGCTGGTGCTGTCGGAGGAGTCGAGCCTGGAGCGTCCCGGCGGCGCCGGCTGGGCGGCGCTGCTGGCCGCCGGTGGGGACCTGGAGGTGGTGCTCGTGGCCGGCGTGGCGGACGACGGCGCCGGTGCCCGCCTCCACCGGCTGCTGTCAGCCGCGGGCGTGACCGTGGTGCCCCTGCCGGTGCGGGGACCGACCGCGGAGAAGATCCGCCTGCGGGCCGGCGGCCAGGTGCTGCTGCGGCTGGACCGCGGCGGGGACGGGCACGTCCCGGGACCGCCCCCGGCGGCGGCGCTCGCGGCGGTCCGCTCGGCCAGCGCCGTGCTGGTCAGCGACTACGGGCGGGGCGCGACCCGGCAGCCGCAGCTGCGGGCGGCGCTGGCGGGTACGGCCGCGCCGGTGATCTGGGACCCGCACCCGCGGGGAGCCCCCGCCGTGCCCGGCACCCGGCTGGTGACCCCGAACGAGCCGGAGCTCACGGCGCTGACCGGGCGGCCGGCGGTGCCCCGGGCCGAGCGCGGCCGCTGGCTCGCGGCCGTGGCCGCCGCCGCCCAGCAGCTGCGCCGCCGCTGGCGGACCGGTGCGGTCGCGGTCACCCTCGCCCGCGACGGCGCCCTGCTGTGCCACGCCGGTTCCACGCCGCTCGTCGTGCCCGTGGCGGCGCCCGCCGAGGGGGACGGGTGCGGCGCCGGTGACAGCTTCGCCGCCGCGGCGGCCGGTGCGGTCGCCCGCGGGGCGCTGGTCTCCGAGGCGGTCGAGGCCGCGGTGGCCTCGGCCTCGGCGTACGTGGCGGGGGGCGGTCCGGCGGGGGTGGCCGGAGCGGCCGGGGCGGGGCGGTCGGCCGCCAGAGCCGGCACCGCGGCCGCCGGAGCCGCCGGCGCGGGTGGACCGGCCGCGGCCGGGGCCGGCGACCCGGGAGACGTGGTCGCCCGGGTACGCGAGCGGGGCGGCACGGTGGTGGCGACCGGCGGATGCTTCGACCTGCTGCACGCCGGGCACGTGGCGACCCTGCAGGCGGCGCGGGCGTTCGGCGACTGCCTGGTGGTGTGCGTCAACTCCGACCGCAGCGTCGCCCGCCTCAAGGGACCCGACCGGCCGCTGCTGCCGCAGGAGGACCGGGTACGGCTGCTGAGCGCCCTGCGCTGTGTGGACGCCGTGGTGGTGTTCGACGAGACCACTCCGGAGGCGGTGCTGTCCCGCCTGCGGCCCGACCTGTGGGTCAAGGGCGGCGACTACGCCGACGGCACCGCCACCGAGCCGGAGCTGCCCGAGGCGGAGCTGCTGCGGACCTGGGGCGGGCAGGCGGTGGTCGTGCCGTTCCTCGAAGGGCGGTCCACGTCGGAGCTCATCGCGGCGGCCCGCTCGGGCCGGTCGCGCACGGGCACCGGCGGCGGGTCCGGGTCGGCAAAGGAGTACCGCGGGGCACGGAGAGGAGCCTGAAAATGCCGTTCAACGTCATCGTCTCCGGTGGCGCGCGCGGGCTGGGGGCCAGCGTCGTCACCGCGGTGACCAAGGCCGGTGGCCGGGCGGGGGTGCTCGACCGGCTGCCGCCCGCAGCGGACGTCCCGCACGTGCGCGTCGACCTGGCCGACCCGCGGGCGGCCGAGCTGGCCACCCGCGAGCTCGCCGAGGAGCTGGGCGAGGTGTCCGGGGTGGTGACCGCGGCCGGGATGGACGTGCCGGGGCGGCTGGCGGACGTGCCGGCCACCGACTGGGAGCGGGTCGTCGCGGTGGACCTGCTGGCGACCGCCGCGGTGGTCCGCGCCGCCCTGCCGTACCTGACCCGGTCCGGGGGCACCGTGGTGACGGTCGCGTCCACGCTCGGCCTGCGGGCCCTGCCGGAGGCCACCGCCTACTGCGCGGCGAAGTTCGGCGTGGTGGGCTTCACCCGGGCGCTGGCCGCCGAGCTCGCCGGCGAGGTCGGGGTGACGCTGCTGATGCCCGGCGGGATGCGCACCGGCTTCTTCGACGACCGGGCCGAGAAGTACCGGCCTCCGCCGGGCGCGAAGCTCAACGACCCGGCCGACGTGGCCGCGGCGGTGCTGTTCGCGCTGCGCCAGCCGCCCGGCTGCGCGGTGCGGGAGCTGGTGGTCTGCCCGGCCGAGGAGTCGTCCTACCCGTGATCCTGGTGCTGCGGGCGCTGGGCGTGGGTGACCTCGCCACCGCCGCGCCGGCGCTGCGCGGGCTGCGGCGGGCGTTGCCCCGCGAGGAGCTGTGCCTGGCGGCGCCCGCGTGGCTGGCACCACTGGTCGACCTCGTGGGCGGGATCGACCGGCTGGTGCCGGTGGCGGGACTGGGCCCGGTCCGCTGGCCGGTGTCCGCGCCCAGGGTCGCGGTCAACCTGCACGGCCGCGGACCCCAGTCGCACCGGCTGCTGGCCACCGCCGCGCCGGCCCGGCTGCTGGGGTTCGTCTGCCCGCAGGCCGGTCACGACGACGGTCCCGGCTGGCGGGGCGACGAGCACGAGGTGCACCGCTGGTGCCGGCTCCTGCACTGGTACGGCGTGCCGGCCGACCGCCACGACCTGGCGCTGCGGGTGCCGGCGGGCGGCCCCTCCCACCCCGGCGCCACGGTCGTGCACCCCGGCGCCAAGACCCCGGACCGGCGGTGGCCGACCCGCCGCTGGTCGCAGGTGGCGGCGGCGCTCGCCGCCGGCGGTCACCGGGTGGTCGTCACCGGCTCGGCCGCCGAGCGGGACCTCGCCGGACGGGTGGCGGCCGGCGCCGGGCTGCCGGCGTCGGCGGTCCTGGCCGGGCGGACGGACCTGGCCGACCTGGCCGGGCTGGTGGCCGCCGCCCGGATCGTGGTCAGCGGTGACACCGGGATCGCGCACCTGGCCACCGCGTA
>DATGOE010000071.1:0-2502 GCA_035306365.1 Natronosporangium sp.
CGGCCGCCGTCGGCGACCTCGTCGCCGCCTGCCTGTCCCCCGACCCCGGGCGGCGACCGTCGGCGAGGCGGGTGGCCGCGGAGCTGTCCGCAGCGCGCGACCTGGGACCGACGCCCCCGGTGGCCGGCTTCCCGACCGCCATGCCGCCGGGAGTCACCGTCCCGGCGGCCACCGTCCCGGCGGCCGTCCCCACCCGGTACGCCGTCGGGTCCGCCCGGCTCCCGCCACCGCCGACCCGGGTGGACCATGCCGCACCCGCGCCCGGCCCCGGCACGCGGCGGCGGCTCATGGCCGGCGCGGGCGTGGCCGCGGTGGTGCTCGGTGTGGTGGCCGTGCTGGTGGCGGGCGCCCTGCACGGCCCCGGGGACACCGGCCCGGCCGCCGGGCCCACGCCTCCGGCCGCCACCGCCCCACGGGCGGTCACCCCACCACCGGCCACCCCGCCGGTCCCGCCCGGAGACCCGCGGGAGCGGACCCTGGAGGACCTGCGAGACCTGCTCGACGGCCGCCTGCCGGCCGCCATCTCCCCGGAGGCGGTCGAGGACCTGCGCGACCGGCTGCGCCACGTGGTCGAGGAGCTGGCGGAGCGGGACGGGTCGCCGCGGCGCGACGCGGACATCCGGGAGCGGCTGGTCGACCTGCTGGAGGAGATCGACGAGCTGGAGGACGACGGGGACCTCCCGCCGGGGTGGGCCGACCGGCTGCGGGCGTCGGTGCGGGAGGCGATGGCGCGGTTCGCCGGCTGACCGGGACGGGGGCTCGTGGGACGGCTGCGGGAGACCGCCGCGCGCACATCCGCGCGGCGGGACCGCCACGTCGATCTGCTGCGGGCGGTCGCGATCTGCGCCGTGGTGCTCGGTCACTGGCTGCTCATCGCCGCCCGGCCCACCGACGGGACCGTCGGCGGGTTCAGCGCCCTGGCCGTGCTGACCTGGGCGCGCCCGGTGACGTGGCTGTTCCAGGTCATGCCGGTGTTCTTCATGGTCGGCGGCTTCGCCAACGCCGCCTCGCTGCGCTCCCGCCTGCGGCGCCCGGACCGGGCGGCCGCCACCGTGGACTGGCTGCTGGACCGCGGCGCCCGGCTGACGTACCCGACGGCCGTGTTGCTGGCGGTGGTGGCCGTCGCCGCCGTGGCGGCCGGCCTCGCCGGCGTCGACCGCGGCCAGATCGGCACGGCCGCGTGGCTGGCCACCCTGCCACTGTGGTTCCTCGTCGCCTACCTGGCGGTGGTGCTCCTCACCCCGGTCATGTACGCCGCGCACCGCCGCGCCGGGCTGGCCGTACCGGTGCTGCTGCTGGTGCCGGTGGCCGCCGGCGACGTGCTGCGACTGCGGTACGGGCACGAGACGTACGCGTACGGGAACCTCCTGTTCGCCTGGCTCGCCATCCACCAGGTGGGGTTCAGCTGGCAGGACGGTCGACTCCCGGCCCGGCCCCGGGTGGCCGTGCCGTTACTGGCCGGCGGCCTGGCGGCGCTCGTACTGCTCACCGTCGCGGGCCCGTACCCGGTCAGCATGGTCACCGTCCCGGGTGCGCCGGTGCAGAACTCGTCGCCGCCCACGCTGGCGCTGGTGGCGCTCGCGGTCGCACAGCTGGGCCTCGCCCTGCTGCTGCGTGACCGCGGCCAGCGGTGGCTGGAGCGCAGCCGGGCGTGGCTGGCGGTGGTGGCCGTCAACTCGGTGGTGCTGACGCTGTTCCTGTGGCACCTGGTCGCGGCGGTGCTGGTCATCGCGGTGCTGCACCTGGCCGGCTGGCTGTCCACCGCTCCGGTCGGGTCGGCGGCGTGGCTGGCGGGGCGCGTCCCGTGGGTGGCCGCGTGCGCGGTCGCGCTGGTGGCGCTGGTGCTACCGGCCGGCCGGGTCGAGGCCCAGGCGGCGGCGACGGCCGTGCGCCCCGGCCGCGCGGTCGGCCGCGGTGGCGCGGCGGCCGCCGTCGCGGGCTACCTGGCCGTCGTGGCCGGGCTGTTGTGGCTGGCGGTCGCCGGCCAGGGATACCACGGCGTGACCGGGGTGCCGCCCGGCGCGGTGGGGCTGGCGCTGGTCGGGACGGGGACGATCGGGGCGGTACGCGGCTACCGGTCCCGGCCGGGACGCGCCCACCGGTCACCGGCCAGGTAGGCCAGGGCAGCGGTGGCGGCCACCGCCGCGGCGGCCGCCACGGCCATGAGCAGGCTGGGAGACCATCCCGGCATCCGCTCCGGCACCGTGGCCACCGCGCCCACCAGGACCGCCGAGGCGGCCAGCACCCCGGCCGTTCGCACCACGTGCCGGCGCAGCGCCGCCCACGACACGAGCGTGTCGGTACGCAGCGCGGCGGCGAGCGCGGCGGTCGTGTGGTGCACGTACAGCAGGGCCGCGCACCCGGCCACCACCGGCAGGCCCGGCGGTTCGTCCAGCCAGACGGCCAGCGCCACCAGCAGCACCGTGGTGGTCTCCAGCACGCCGACCCACCACGAGCCCGGGAACCCGGCCGCCAGCGTGGCCAGCGCGACCACGGCCACCG
>DATGOE010000072.1:0-5552 GCA_035306365.1 Natronosporangium sp.
GGTGACACCAACGGAAACAACGACGTCTTCGTCCATGACCGCCAGACCGGGGTGACGCAGCGGGTGTCGGTGGCCAGCGACGGTACGCAGGGCAACGCGAACTCGTTCGTCGCCGCCATCAGCGCCGACGGTCGGTACGTCGCCTTCTACAGCATCGCCACCAACCTGGTGCCCGGTGACACCAACGGCGCCTCGGACATCTTCGTGCACGACCGCCAGACCGGGGTGACGGAGCGGGTGTCGGTGGCCAGCGACGGTACGCAGGCCGACCGGAACTCGTTGGTGCCCTCCATCAGTGCCGACGGGCGGTTCGTCGCCTTCCAGAGCGTCGCCACCAACCTGGTGCCCGGTGACACCAACGGAAACAACGACGTCTTCGTCCATGACCGCCAGACCGGGGTGACGCAGCGGGTGTCGGTGGCCAGTGACGGGGCGCAGGGCAACGGGATCTCCACCACCGCCTCCATCAGCGGCGACGGGCGGTTCGTCGCGTTCCAGAGCGCCGCCTCGAACCTGGTGCCGGGTGACACCAACGGGGCGACGGACGTGTTCGTCCATGACCGCCAGACCGGGGTGACGGAGCGGGTGTCGGTGGCCAGTGACGGGGCACAGGGCAACGCGAACACCTCGGAGGCGTCCCTCAGCGCCGACGGGCGGTACGTCGCCTTCCAGAGCATCGCCACCAACCTGGTGCCGGGTGACACCAACGGGGCGACGGACGTGTTCGTCCATGACCGCCAGACCGGGACGACGCAGCGGGTGTCGGTCGCCGGTGACGGCACACCGGGCAACGGGAACTCCTTCTCCGCCTCCGTCAGCGCCGACGGGCGGTACGTCGCGTTCGACAGCGTCGCCACGAACCTGGTTGCCGGTGACACCAACGGGTTCCGGGACGTGTTCGTCCACGACCGGGAGACCGGGGTGACGGAGCGGATGTCGCTGGCCCGTGACGGGGCGCAGGGCAACGCGAACACCTCGGAGCCCTCCCTCAGCGCCGACGGGCGGTACGTCGCGTTCCAGAGCGCCGCCACGAACCTGGTGCCCGGCGACACCAACGGGCAACAGGATGTGTTCGTGCGCGACCGCACCGTGACGTGACCGCCCCGCCGCTACGGTGAGGTATGGCACCGCTTCTCCGCAACGTGTGCGTGTTGCTGGCGTTGGCGCTCGCGGCGTGCGGATGCGGCCGTCCGGTGGGTGGGGACGGGGATCCGCCGGCCACGGATCCGACCCCGACCGGGAGCACCTCCGCCGGGCCGACCTCCGGCGGGCCGGAGGTCGGCCCGGCGCCCGACCCGGATGCCCCGGCGATGGCACGGATCGGCTGCGCCGACGGGCGTACCCGGGTCCTGACTCCCACGGTGGCCGCGCAGCCCGACGGTGTCCACCTCCGGGTGGACAACTCGTCCTCCGACCGCACCCTCTATCTGCGGCGGGGCGGTGAGATCGTCATGGTGAACCGTGCGCCCGCGGGGACATCGGAGGCGGTGGCGACCGAGCCGCCGGGCAGCTGGGAGCTCGCCTGCGTGGTACCGACCGCCGATCCGGAGGAGCGCCGCGGGTGGATCCGTCTGGAGGTCACCGACCCGCTCGGGCTGTGGGTGCCGGCCGACCCGGACTGTGAGCAACCGCTCCGCACCGACATCAACTACCTCGTCGAACCCGAGGGGCGCCCCGGGGATCCGGTTGACCTGGCAGCCGAGGACCTGGCTCACACCTTCCCCGAATGGAGCCCGGCCGACACCTTCGAACCCGCCGGCTACCCGCAGGCGGTCCCCAGGTTGGTGCGGGTGGTCCGGGGCGGTACGGTGATCGCGGTCGCCGAGTACCTCCGCGGCTCCACCGGCGGCTGGTACCTCAACTCCTTCGCCCACTGTTAGCTGCCCGGTTCGATCAGGACCGGCGCGCGCGGTGGCGACCATGCGGGTGGGTTCCTCCGGTGGCCCGCGGCGGGCGGCGCGGCGGCCGGCGGCGACCGGCGCGGGGTGGCGCCTACGTCCGGGCGACGAACGCGGCGATCGCCGCGGCGAGCTCCTCGCCGGCGTCCTCCTGCAGGAAGTGGCCGGCGCCGGCGATGGTCACCGACTCGGCGCCGGGCACCACGCGGCGCAGCACCGGGGCCACCGCAGCGGTGATCGGGTCGCTGTCGCTGAACGCGACCAGGAACGGCTTGTCCCAGGCCGCGAGCTGGCGCCAGGCCCGCCGGTTGGGCTCCGCCTCCGGGTCGTCGGGTGCGGTCGGGACCAGGTCGGGCATGGCGCGCACGGCCGCGAGGTAGGTCTCGTCCGGGAACGGCGCCTCGTACGCCGCCAGCACCTCCGGCGCCACCGGCCGGCGGCATCCGGAGCGCACCAGCCGCGCCACGTCCAGCCGCGGCGCGGTACGGACGGTCTGGCGGAACCGCAGCCACACCTCCGGCATCGGCTGGTCGCCGGTGGGCAGCCCGGTGTTGGTCGCCACCACCCGCGCGATCCGCCCCGGGTGCGCGGTGGCCAGCCGCAGGCCGATCAGCCCACCCCAGTCGTGACCGACCAGCGTGACCCCGCGCAGGGCCAGCGCGTCGAACGCGAGCGACCGCACCCACTCCAGGTGCCGGGCGTAGCTGTGGTCGGCGATCTCGGCCGGCTTGTCGGAGCGCCCGAAGCCGATGAGGTCCGGCGCCACCACGCGCAGGCCCGCGTCGACCAGCACCGGGATCACCGAACGGTACAGGTAGGACCAGGTCGGCTCGCCGTGCAGCAGCAGCACCGGTTCGCCGTCGGTCGGGCCGGCCTCGACGTACGCCATCCGCAGCCCGCCGGTGACGGTGGCGTACCGCGGCTCGTACGGGAAGCCGGTGATGCCGGCGAACCGCTCCGCCGGCGTGCGCCGCACCTGCATGCTCACAGCCTGCCACAGGGCCCGCGGTGGCGCCCGCCGGGCGTACCGGGCCGGGATGTGGGCGACCGCGCCCGCCGGGCGCCGCGGCCACGGTGGTCGTGCCCGGGCGTGGGCGTGGCTGGTGCGGTGGCCGGGAGGTGACCGGCCGGTGGCCGCGGGTGCTCAGGCGCGCCCGGTGTCGCGCGGCGCCACGGTCGCGAGCGACCAGACGATGAAGACCGACAGCGCGATGACGACGACCGACCAGAGCGGGTGCAGCGGCAGGAAGAGGAAGTAGTCGACGGCCACGAGCACCGCCAGGATGATGCCGACCGCCCGGGCCCAGGCCGCCCCGCTGAACAGCGCGAGTCCCGCCGCCAGGGCGACCACGCCGAGCACGAGGTGGATCCAGCCCCACGCGGTCAGGTCCACCGCGTAGGTGTAGCCCGGGGTGGTGAGGAAGACCTCGTCCTCGGCGATCGCGGCGATGCCGACCAGCGCGCTCCAGAGCCCGAGCACGATCATGAGCCAGGCGGCCAGGATCGATCCTCCCACCGCCCAGCCGGCGGCGGCCCGACTTCGCTCGGCCATGGCTCTCCCTCCCGGTACGCCCACAGCGTAGATGGTTCATCGGAAGGATGTACGTATTTCGCCATTAAACCGACGTCTCGTGCACTCGGCCGCCGTCGCGGCCACCGGCCGCGGGCACAGCCGCCGCCG
Organism: Natronosporangium sp.; assembly: GCA_035306365.1. Taxonomy (GTDB): domain Bacteria; phylum Actinomycetota; class Actinomycetes; order Mycobacteriales; family Micromonosporaceae; genus Natronosporangium. The sequence goes on from DATGOE010000072.1 coordinate 3,580, forward strand.
CGGGTACGGGGTGCCGCCGTGGAGTCCAGGGGCGTCGCCGTAGGGTCCCGGGGCGCCGCGGGCCGCACCCCGGTTCCGGGTGGTCCGCAGCGGGCGCCGCCCGTCACCGCGGCCCGCTGCTACCCTTCGACGGGTACGGGTCGCCACGGCCACGACGGCAGGCGCGGAGGTGGACGGTGCGGATCGTCTCGCTGCTTCCCTCCGCCACCGAGATCCTGTTCGCGCTCGGGGCCGGTGACCGGGTCGTCGGGGTGACGTTCGAGTGCGACTACCCGCCTGAGGCGCGGCAGCGTCGGATCGTGTCGACCAGCACGCTGCCGGAGGGCCTGTCACCGGCCGAGGTGGACCGGCTGGTGGCCGGACGCCTCGCCGCCGGTGAGGACCTGTACCGGCTGGATCGTGGCGCCCTGGCAGGTCTCGACGCGGACCTGGTCGTCACCCAGGACCTGTGCGCGGTGTGCGCCGTCGACGTGACGGAGGTCCGGGACGCGATGGACTACCTGGGTTGCCGGGCCGAGGTGCTCACCGTCGATCCGTACGACCTGGACGAGGTGCTGCAGTCGATCCGCACGCTCGGCAAGGCCACCGGCACCGTGGACCGGGCCGAGGAGCTCCTGGCCGGTCTGACCGCCCGGCTGGACGCCGTCGCCGACCGGGTGGCGGGGCGACGGCGGGTGCCCACCATGGTGCTGGAGTGGACCGACCCCCCGTTCGCACCGGGGCACTGGGTGCCCGACATGGTGTCCCGGGCGGGCGGCCGGTGTGTGCTCGGCGCGGCGCGCCAGCGGTCGTTCCGTACCACCTGGGACGCGATCGCCGCGGCCGCGCCGGAGGTGGTGGTGTGCGCGCCGTGCGGCTTCGACCTTGCCGGGTCGGTTCGCCTGGCCGCGGACGTGGTCGCCAGCAGGGTGCTTCCGCACGCCGCGCAGGTCTGGGCCGTCGACGCGAACGCGTCGTTCGCCCGCCCCGGCCCCCGGATCGTGGACGGCGTGGAGGCGTTGGCCGCCATCCTTCATCCCGACCTGGGTGCGCCGGACCCGGCGTACGCCCGGCGCGTCGCCTGAGCGCGGATACGGTCGCAGGTCCCGGTGTCGATCCGGGCTGTCCGCCCTTATGAGAGGCGGCAGGGCGCCGGCCACCTGCGTGAGCTCCACAGCGGACGGCATGAAGCGAGGCCGGACCGGGACTCGAACCCGGGTACGCGGGGTTGCAGCCCGCTCCCTGACCACTCGGGCATCCGACCGTGCGTGCCCTCGGACGGATTCGAACCGCCGACCCCCAGATCCGGAATCTGGTGCGCTCTCCGCTGCGCCACGAGGGCACGGGTGGGTGTGGGAGGAATCGAACCTCCACGCTTTCGCGACTGGTTTACAGCCAGCTGGGCTCACCACCTGCCCAACACACCCGTGGGGTGACTGGCGGGTGCCGCCCCCGCTACCTCCCGGTCCACGGCCGGGCGCTCTGCTGTTGAGCTACAGCCACCACGGTGCCCGCGCCAGGGATCGAACCTGGGACCTCCTCGGTGTGAACGAGGCGCTCTCCCGCTGAGCTACACGGGCGCGTCAGACCTGTCCGGGGGTGGAACCACCCGGGCATGGCGGAGGAGGTGGGATTCGAACCCACGAAGGGCTATCGCCCTTTCGCCGCTTCCAACGGCGATTCCGTGGCCGCCGGCTCCTCCAACAGCTCCCTCGGCAGGAGTCGAACCTGCAACCTTCCGGTTAACAGCCGGACGCTCTGCCAGTTGAGCTACGAGGGACCGATCAGTAGCGCGGACGGGGCTCGAACCCGCACACACCAGCTTGAAAGGCTGGGGACCTTCCGATTAGTCGACCGCGCCGTGCGTGCCCGGCGGAGGCGTCGGACCGTTCTCCGACCATCTGGGCGGGCGGCGCGTGGCCTCCCGCCCCGGACTCGAACCGGGAGCCTGCCGCTTAGGAGGCGGCCGCTCTGTCCAGTTGAGCTAGCGGGAG
>DATGOE010000073.1:0-16573 GCA_035306365.1 Natronosporangium sp.
GGCCGGAAGCTGCTGCGCAAGCTCAAGGTGTACGCCGGACCGGACCACCCGCACGCCGCACAGCAGCCGGTTCCGTTCGAGATCAAGAAGTCCGCGAGCTGAGGCGGGCGGAGGATTCATGACCGAGAGCACCGTGGCGCCGGCCGATCAGACCGCCGGCACGCAGCGACCCAGCCCGACCGAGGTGGGAGCGCTCGTTGAGAGCGCCGGTGTGCTGACCCGGCGGGCGCGCCGGGCGGCCAGTGGCCTCATCCAGACCGTCGGCCGGCGCAAGGAGGCGATCGTCCGGGTACGGCTGACGCCCGGCACGGGGAAGATCGTCTGCAACGGACGGCCGCTGGAGGACTACTTCCCCAACCGGGTCCACCAGCAGCAGGTCAAGGACCCGCTGGTCCTCACCGAGCGGGTCGAGTCGGTGGACGTCTACGCCAACCTGCGCGGCGGCGGGATCACCGGCCAGGCCGGTGCGCTGCGCCTGGCGATCGCCCGTGCCCTGTGCGAACTGGACATCGAGCACCGGCCGGCGTTGAAGAAGGCCGGCTACCTGACCCGCGACGCCCGGGTGATCGAACGTAAGAAGTACGGCCTCAAGAAGGCCCGCAAGGCACCGCAGTACTCCAAGCGCTGACGCATGGGCCGGCTGTTCGGCACCGACGGCGTTCGCGGTCGTGCCAACGACGAGCTCACGCCGGAGCTGTCCCTCGCGGTGGCGGCGGCCGCCGCCCGCGTGCTGGCCGCGATGGACCACTCCCACCCTCCGACCGCGGTGGTCGGGCGGGACCCGCGGGCCAGCGGCGAGATGCTGGAGGCGGCCGTGGTGGCCGGCCTGGCCAGTGCGGGCGCGCACGTGATCAGGCTGGGTGTGCTCCCCACCCCGGCGGTGGCCGTCCTGACCGCGCGGTTGAAGGCCGACCTCGGCGTCATGATCTCCGCCTCGCACAACCCGATGCCGGACAACGGCATCAAGCTGTTCGCCGCCGGCGGGCACAAGCTGCCCGACGAGCAGGAGGACGCGATCGAGGCGGTGGTGCGCGACGGTGGGGCGTGGCAGCGACCCACGGGCGCGGCGGTGGGTCGGGTGCGCGACCTGACCGACGGTGGGGAGCGGTACATCGACCACCTCCTCGGCTCCCTCCCGCACCGGTTGCACGGCCTGCGGGTGGTCGTCGACTGCGCCAACGGTGCCGCCTCCGCCGTGGCACCGGCCGCCTTCCGCCGGGCCGGCGCCGACGTGGTCGCCATCCACGCCGCGCCGGACGGCGTCAACATCAACGAGGGCTGCGGGTCGACCCATCTGGCGCCGCTGATCGAGGCGGTGGTGTCCCACGGCGCCGACCTCGGCGTGGCCCTCGACGGTGACGCGGACCGGCTGCTGGCCGTCGACGCCACCGGGGAGGTCGTCGACGGTGACCAGATCATGGCGGTGCTGGCGCTGGCGATGCGGGAGGCGGGCACCCTCACCAGGGACACATTGGTCACCACGGTCATGAGCAACCAGGGGCTGCGGATCGCGATGCGCGAGGCCGGCATCCGGCTGGTGGAGACCAACGTGGGCGACCGGTACGTGCTGGAGGAGCTGCGCGCCTCCGGGCTGGCGCTCGGTGGCGAGCAGAGCGGCCACGTCATCATGCCGGCGTACGCGACGACCGGGGACGGTATCCTCACCGGACTGCACGTCATGGCCCGGATGGCGGCGACCGGCCGGACCCTCGCCGACCTCGCGTCGGTCGTGACCCGCCTGCCCCAGGTGCTCGTCAACGTGCCGGTGGCCGACCGGGCGGCGACCGCCTCGCTGCCGCCGGTCCGCGCGGTGGTGGCCGAGGTGGAGGCGGAGCTGGGTGACTCCGGCCGGGTGCTCCTGCGCCCGTCGGGTACGGAACCGCTGATCCGGGTCATGGTGGAGGCGCCCACGACCCGGGCCGCCCAGGCGGCGGCCGACCGGATCGCCGCGGTCGTCCAGGCGGCGGCCGGCTGAGGTGGCGCTGCGGTAGCTGAGAGTGATCAGAATCTGGGCTGAGCGTCTATCATTCGCCGGTTCTGCTCAGAAACCTTGCGCGAATACCCAGCGAATGCGCAGTCTCGGTGAGCGGACGTGGAGTAGGCTGCGGGCGTGTGCGGCATCGTAGGCTACGCCGGGACGCGCCCGGCGATCGGCATCGTGCTGGAAGGGCTCCGCCGCCTGGAGTACCGCGGCTACGACTCGGCCGGCGTCGCGGTGATCGACTCCGGACTGTTCGCATGCAAGCGCGCCGGCAAGCTCACCAACCTGGAGAAGGCGGTCGCCGAGCTGTCCGCCAACGGCGAGGCCGGCGGTCTCGCCACCGGTACGACGGGCATCGGGCACACCCGCTGGGCCACCCACGGTGCCCCGACCGACCGCAACGCCCATCCCCACCGGTCCGCCGACGGCCGGGTGGCGGTCATCCACAACGGCATCATCGAGAACTTTGCCCGGCTGCGGGCGGAGCTGGAGGCTTCCGGGGTGGAGTTCGCCAGCGACACCGACACCGAGTGCGTCGCGCACCTGCTCGCCGCCGAGCTGGCGCGGACCGAACCGACCACGGCCGGTCCGGCGCTGGCCGAGGCGATGCGGCGGGTGTGCCGCCGGCTCACGGGCGCGTTCACGCTGCTGGCCGTCGACCGTGACACCCCCGGCGTCGTGGTCGGGGCCAGGCGCGACTCGCCCCTGGTGGTGGGGAAGGGCGAGGGCGAGAACTTCCTGGCCAGCGACGTCGCCGCGTTCATCGCCCACACCCGGGAGGCGGTCGAGCTGGGCCAGGACCAGGTGGTCACCGTGACCCGTGACTCGATCGAGATCACCGACTTCCACGGCGTCCCCGCCACCGGCCGTCACTACCACATCGACTGGGACTCCCGGGCGGCCGAGAAGGGCGGCTACGACTACTTCATGCTCAAGGAGATCGCCGAGCAGCCCACGGCGGTCGCCGACACGCTCCGGGGGCGGTACGCCGACCACGGGACGATCCTGCTCGACGAGGTCCGGCTGTCCGACCAGGACCTGCGCGACTGCGACAAGGTCTTCATCGTGGCCTGCGGGACCGCCTACCACGCCGGGCTGGTCGCCAAGTACGCCATCGAGCACTGGACGCGGATCCCGTGCGAGGTGGAGCTCGCCAGCGAGTTCCGCTACCGCGACCCGGTGCTGGACCGCTCCACACTGGTCATCGCCATCTCCCAGTCCGGCGAGACCATGGACACCCTCATGGCGCTGCGCCACGCCAAGCAGCAGAAGGCGCGGGTGCTGGCCATCTCCAACACCAACGGCTCCACCATCCCGCGCGAGTCCGACGCGGTGCTCTACACCCACGCCGGCCCGGAGATCGCGGTGGCGTCCACCAAGGCGTTCCTCACCCAGCTCGTGGCCTGCTACCTGGTCGGCCTGCACCTGGCGCAGGTGCGCGGCATCATGTACGCCGACGAGGTCGCCGCCGTCGTCGACCAGCTGCAGGCGATGCCGGCGAAGGTGGAGGCGGTGCTGCAGACCATGGAGCCGGTGCGAAAGCTGGCGCGGCAGCTGGCCGACGCCAGGTCGGTGCTGTTCATCGGCAGGCACGTGGGCTACCCGGTCGCGCTGGAGGGCGCGCTCAAGCTCAAGGAGCTGGCGTACATGCACGCGGAGGGGTTCGCCGCCGGCGAGCTCAAGCACGGCCCCATCGCGCTCATCGACTCCGGCACCCCGGTGGTGTGCATCGTGCCGTCGCCCGCCGGCCGCGGGGTCCTGCACGACAAGGTGGTCTCCAACCTGCAGGAGGTGCGGGCCCGCGGCGCGCGCACGATCGTCATCGCCGAGGAGGGGGACGAGGCGGTCGTGCCCTACGCCGACCACCTGGTACGGGTGCCCCACACGCCCACCCTCCTGGCGCCGCTGGTCACCACGGTGCCCCTGCAGGTGTTCGCCTGCGAGGTGGCCGCCACCCGCGGCCTGGACGTGGACCAGCCGCGCAACCTCGCCAAGTCCGTCACCGTCGAGTGACGCGAAGCCGCCCCGCGGGCGCAAGGGCGGCCGCGAGTGCGGCGTCGCGGAATGCGTGGCGCTCACCGCTTCACGTCGGCGTACCTGCCCACCGCGATCAGCGCCATCCCTTCGCGGGCGGGGTTGCCCGCGTCCCAGTAGCCGGAGTGGCCACCGTCGGGGGCGGCGGCGAAGACCCGGCCGCCGAACTCCGGCGCGCTCGGGTCCGGGCCGTGGAGGCAGTCCGGGGCGTACCGGATGGGGTCGTTGCCCGCGGTCGCCGACCACACGTGCCGGCTCGGGTCGGCGTCGATGCGCAGGTCCGCGGCGCGCTCGGCCACCACTCCCGGGCTGCCCAGGAACACCAGCCGGTCGGCCGCCAGCCCGCCGACCGCGGCCTGCCCGACCACGGTGGACCCGTAGCTGTGCCCGAGGAACGTGGTGGCCGACCCGCCACCGGCGTGAGTGGCCCGCAGCCCCGCGGCGAACCGCCGCAGGTCGACGGCGGCCTCCGCCGCCGGGCCGCCGCGCAGCGGGTTGTCGGCGGTCAGCCCCCAGTCGGGCGCGTCGTACCCGAGCCAGTACACCGCCGCGGACCGGTCGGACCCGTCCCACCGGTCCGCCTCGGCGGCGAGGGCCTCGGTGCGGCGCAGGTGACCCTCCACACCGGCCAGCGTCGTCCCCGCCCCGGGCACGTAGGTGACCACGTTGTCGGCCAGGTCGGGGTTGCCGAGGGCGAGCACGACCCGGCCGTCGCCCTCGACGGACAGGTCGAGCAGGTAGGCGCGCTGGCCGCCGGGGGCCGGCGCGTCCAGCCGTCGCTGGACCGCCGCCAGGCCGGCGAGGGTCGCCTCCACCGCCCGGCGCTGCTCGGCGAGCAGCCGCCGGGCCACACCCGTCGCCGCCACTCGTTCCGCCGGGTACCTGCGGGCCGCGTCGACGGGCGCGGACGGCCGGACGTCGAGCTCGCGCTCCCGCCGCTCCAGGTCGGCGATCCGGCCGCGCAGGCGCTGCGTCTCGGCGGCGAGCAGGGTCCGGTTGGCCAGGTCCCGGACGGTGACCGGCACCCCGTCCAGCGCCGCGACCAGGTGGGGTCGGTGGGCGGCGAGGTACCGCTGCTGGGCCGCGGACAACCCGTCCCACCAGCGGCGCACCGCCACCGGGTGGCTGCCGGGCGGTGGCACGGTCTCCGTGGCGACCGTCGCCGCCGAGCCCCCCGGCGGCCAGGGTGCGTGCCGGGCGAGGCCCGCCACCGCCTCCCGGTCCAGGCGCCGCGCCTCGGCCACCACCTCCACCACCTGCCGCCGGTAGCTGTCCACCGCGCGGGCGGTGACGTCGGTGCGCGGCCCGAGCGGCGCGACCCGGCCGTCGCGGTCCACCGTCACCCCGGCCGCCGGCGCGCCGGCGACCAGGCCCCGGGCGCGTTCCCGCAGCCGGTCGCCGGCGTGGGCGACGCCGACCAGGGTCTGCTCGTGGGCGCGCAGCGGCAGCTCGGCCCGCTGCAGCTGGGCGAGCACGTGCCGGACCGCCGACACGGCGGCCTCGGCCGCCCGGCCCTCCCACGCCAGCTCGGCGTCGCGCAGCGCCGCCGCCAGGTCGACCACCCGCTCCCGGACGTCCGCCGCCAGCCGGCCCCACGCCACGCCCGCGCGCCGCAGCCCGCCGCCGTGGAACGCGAGCACGTCGCGGAATGCGGGCACGGCGGAGGGACCCGCCGGTGCGGGCGGACGCACCGCGCCACCCTCCGGAGGTGCGGGGAGGCTCACCGTGCCACCCTCCGGCCGGTGCGGGCGGCGGCCCGCGCATCCGTGCCCGCGTACGAGTCCGCCACGGCCACCAGCGCCCGTCCGAGGGCATCGAGCCGCCCGGCGAGGTCGCGTACCAGCGACACCCAGTCGGTGGCGGCCTGGCGCGCCGCCGCCACGACGGCCCACGCACCGGGTCCGGCCGGGGCGCCGGTCAGCCCGTCGCGTGCCGCCTCCACGTCCGCGAGCAGGCCGGCCGCGACGCGCCGCAGCCGCTGGCCACTGTGGCGCAGCAGCGACGGCTCGACCCGCAGGCGCGGCGGGTCGGGTGCCCGGGCCGTGACACCGTCCATGTCGGCGACGCTACGCATCCGCCGGGCCGGACGCGGGCACCCCTGTGGATGGCCGGCCGGTGGCCCGCAGCAGCGGTCCACAGGGGTTGCGTCGACCCGACCGGTGGCGTATGGCTGGCCCATCCGGTCCGTCGGGGTGCGCCCCCACCGGCGGGCGCGCCCCCACGGGGCCCCTACAGGCCGGGTGGCCGACGGGCGGATCCGCACCGGCGGTGAGCGCCCGCTCGGTAGGGTGACGACGTGATCGTGGGCATCGGGGTCGACGTCGTGCTGGTGGAGCGGTTCACCCGCGCGCTGGCGCGCACGCCGTTGCTGGCCGACCGGCTGTTCACCGAGGCGGAGCGGCTGACCCCCTCGGGCAGCCCGCGGACGCCGGAGTCGCTGGCGGCGCGGTTCGCGGCCAAGGAGGCGGTCGCCAAGGCGTTGGGCGCTCCCGCCGGCCTGCGCTGGCACGACTGCGAGGTGGTGGTCGACCCGGACGGGCGGCCGTGGCTGACCGTCTCCGGTACGGTCGCGGCGGCGGCGGCCGAGCGCGGGGTGGTGCGCTGGCACCTGTCCCTGTCCCACGACGGCGGGATCGCGTCGGCCATGGTGGTGGCGGAGGGATGAGGCGCCGGCGGGCGCCGGCCCGGCGCCGCGTCCCGGGAAGGAGGGTCGTGCCGTGAGAGCGGCGTGGCGGGTCGCGGACGTCCGCTCGGCCGAGGCGGCGCTCATGGCGCGCCTGCCCGAGGGCACGCTCATGCAGCGCGCCGCCGCCGGGCTCGCCCGCCGGTGCGCGCAGCTGCTGACGACCAGGTACGGGCGGGTGTACGGCGCCCGGGTCCTGCTGCTGGTCGGGTCCGGTGACAACGGCGGCGACGCCCTGTACGCGGGGGCGCTGCTCTCGCGGCGGGGCGCGCAGGTGCACGCCCGGTTGCTGTCCGACCGCGCCCACCCGCGGGGCCTGGCCGCGCTGCGGCGCGCCGGTGGGCGGGTGACCCCGGCCCTGCCCGCGCGGGCGGACCTGGTCGTGGACGGGATCGTCGGCATCGGCGCCACCGGCGGCCTGCGCGCGCCCGCCGCCGAGGCCGTCGCCGCCCTGTCGGCGCTGCGCGCCCGGGACGGCGGTCGGCCGCCGGTGGTCGCGGTCGACGTGCCCAGCGGCGTGGCCGTGGACACCGGCGACGTGCCCGGGGCCGCGGTCCGCGCCGACGTGACCGTGACGTTCGGGTGCCTCAAGCCCGCGCTCGTGCTGGGACCGGCCGCGCCCCGGGCGGGCGTGGTCGACCTCGTCGACATCGGCCTGCGGCCGTACCTGCGGGCCACGCCGGCGGTCGAGGTCCCGGACCTCGCCGACATCAGCGCCTGGTGGCCCCGCCCGGCCCCGGACTCCACGAAGTACAGCCGCGGCGTGGTGGGGGTGGCCACCGGCTCGGCCGGTTTCCCCGGCGCCGCGCTGCTGTCGGTGGCCGGGGCGGAGGCCGGACCGGCGGGCATGGTCCGCTACGCCGGGCCGGCCGCCCGCGAGGTGGTGACCGCCCACCCCTCGGTGATCGTGTCCCCCACGGTCGGACAGGCCGGACGCGTGCAGGCGTGGGCGTGCGGTTCGGGACTCGGCCAGGACGAGGCGGCCAGGGCCACGCTGCGGGCCGTGCTCGCCGCACCCGTGCCCGCGGTGCTCGACGCCGACGCGCTCAACCTGCTCGTCGACGGCGCCTTCGCCGACGCGCTGCGGCGGCGGGACGCGCCGCTGGTGGTGACCCCGCACGACCGGGAGTTCGCGCGGCTGGCCGGCCGGCACCCGGAGCCGGACCGGCTGGAGTCCGCGCTGCAGCTGGCCGCGCGGATGAACGCCACCGTCCTGCTCAAGGGCGACCGGACGATCGTGGCCGCGCCCGACGGGCGCGCCTGGGCCAACCCCACCGGCACGCCCGAGCTCGCCACCGGTGGCACCGGCGACGTGCTGACCGGCCTGCTCGGCTCCCTGCTCGCCGCCGGTGTGCCCCCGGAGCGGGCCGCGGTCGCCGCCGCGTACGTGCACGGGCTGGCCGGCCGCGCGGCCGCCGCCGCCGGCCCGGTGACCGCCGCCGCGGTGGCCTCGGCGCTGCGCCCGCCACCACCGCCGCCGCCGGACTGACCGCCCCCGTCGCGTCCCCGTGGCGGACCCGGGCGTGGCGGTCCCGGTCACCCGGCCCGGGGTCCGCCGCACACGATCCGCGCCGCTCGCACCTGATCACGTGCCGCCGGCCGGTAGGGTCGTGGGTATGCCCCAGGCAGAGGTCCGGATCGACCTGGACGCCGTCCGACACAACGTGGCCCGGCTACGGCAGGCCGCGCCCGGTGCCGAGCTGATGGCGGTGGTGAAGGCCGACGGGTACGGGCACGGGATGGTGCCGGTGTCGCGGGCCGCGCTGCAGGCGGGCGCCACGTGGCTGGGTGTGTGCACCCTGGACGAGGCGCTGGCGCTGCGCCGGGCCGGGATCACCGCGCCCGTGCTGGCGTGGCTGCTCGGCCCGGACCAGCCGCTGCACCTGGCGGTCAGCGCCGACGTCGACCTGTCCGCCTCCAGCCTGGAGCAGCTCGCCGCGGCGGTGCTGGCGGCCAGGCGGGCCGGGCGGACGGCCCGGGTCCACCTCAAGCTGGACACCGGCCTGTCGCGGGGCGGGGAGACCCGCGACCGGTGGGCCATCCTCGTGGAGGCCGCCGGCAAGGCGCAGGCCGACGGCGACATCGAGGTGGTCGGCGTGTGGAGCCACCTGGTGCACGCCGACGCGCCGTCCCACCCCACCACCGAGACCCAGCTGTCGCTGTTCCGGGACGGCCTGGAGGTGGCGGCCGCGTACGGGATCCACCCGCGCCACCGGCACCTGGCCAACTCGGCCGCCACGCTGACCCGTCCGGACACCCACTTCACGATGGTGCGTCCGGGTCTGGCCGTCTACGGGCTGTCCCCGGTGCCGGGCGAGACCTTCGGCCTGCGCCCGGCCATGACCGCGCGCGCCTCCATCGTGCTCACCAAGCGGGTGCCGGCCGACCAGGGCGTGTCGTACGGACACACGTACCGCACCGGCCGCGAAACCACGCTGGCGCTGGTGCCGCTCGGGTACGGCGACGGGGTGCCGGTCGCGGCCTCCAACGTGGGCCAGGTCGCCGTGGGTGGCCGCCGGTACCCCATCGCCGGCCGGGTCTGCATGGACCAGCTCGTCATCGACTGCGGCGACGACCCGGTCGCGGTCGGCGACGTGGCGGTCCTGTTCGGCACCGGCGAGGACGGCGCGCCCACCGCTGACGACTGGGCGCGCGCCGTCGGCACGATCAACTATGAGATCGTCACCAGGTTCGGTAGTCAGCGGGTGGCGAGGGTGTACGAGCATGAGTGAGACCTCCGGCCGGTCGGCCCACCGCCGCCGGTTCGGCATCCTGGGGGCGCTGGTCGGCGCGGCCGCCGCCGGGGTCGCCGCGGGCATCGCGGCCGAACGGACCCTGGTGCGCCGGCTGCGGGAGCGCGCCGACGACCCGTACGCCCGGGAGCCCTTCGGCCGCCTGCCGTGCGACGAGTCGCTGACGGTCACCACCTCTGACGGCGTGGACCTGCACGTGGAGGTGGTCGACCCGACCGACGGGGTGGAGCTGGACGCGGGCTTCGCCGCGTCCGTGACCGGCGCGAGTCCGGCGCCCGAACCCACCGTGGTGTTCGTCCACGGGTTCTGCCTGGACATGGGCAGCTTCCACTTCCAGCGCAAGGAGCTGACCCACCGCGGCGAGTGGCGGGCGGTCTTCTACGACCAGCCCGGGCACGGGCGGTCCGGCCGGTTGCCCAGCGGCCCGTACGAGCTGACGGCGCAGGCCGACGCGCTGCGCGCGGTGCTGGACGCCACCACCCCGGCCGGCCCGGTCGTCCTCGTCGGCCACTCCATGGGCGGCATGACCATCCTGGCGTTCGCGAAACGGTACCCGCGCATGTTCGCCGAGCGGGTCGCCGGTGTGGTGCTCATCGCCACCTCCGCCGGGCGGGGCGACGGCGAGTCCTCCGGCCTGCCGGAGCTGCTGGCCCGCGTCGGCCGGCCGCTGCTGCCGCTGGCCGACGGCGCCAACCGGCTCACCGGCGGGGTCATCGACCGCGCCCGCCGCGCCTCCACCGACCTGGCGTGGCTGCTGACCCGCAGGTACGGCTTCGCCTCCGCCAGGCCGAGCCCGGCCCTGGTCACGTTCGTCGAGCAGACCATCTCCCGTACCCCCATCGACACCGTCGTCCGGCACCTGCGCACCCTCTACGACCACACCAACGGTGCGCCCGGTGACGGGACCGGCGCGGGCCCGGCGGTGGCCGCGCTGCGCGACAAGCCCGTGCTGCTCATCTGCGGCGACCGCGACCCGATCACGCCGCGGGCCCGGTCGGAGGCGATCCGCAACCTGGTGCCCGACGCCGAGCTGGTGGTGGTGCCGGACGCCGGGCACCTGGTGCTGCTGGAACACCCGGAGCGGGTGAACGCCGCGTTGCGCGCGTTCCTGGAGAAGCTCGGGTGACCGTCAAGCTCTCCACGGTGGAGGACACGCGGGCGTTCGGCCGCGCACTGGGGAAGCTGCTGCGCGCCGGCGACCTGGTGGTGCTCGCCGGGCCGCTGGGAGCCGGCAAGACCGTACTGGTGCAGGGCATCGCCGACGGCCTGGGGGTGGCCGGCCCGGTCACCTCGCCCACGTTCGTCATCGCCCGCGTCCACCCCGGACCGGTGCCGCTGGTCCACGTCGACGCCTACCGCCTGGGGTGGGGCGCCGATCCCCGCGCCGAGATCGACGACCTGGACCTGGACGCGGACCTGGCCGACTCCGTTGTGGTCGTGGAGTGGGGCGAGGGGCTGGTGGAGCGGCTCGCCGACGCCCACCTGCTGGTGCGCATCGACCGGCACGACGACGACACCCGGACCGTGGAGCTGACCGGGCGGGGCGGGGACTGGCCGCAGCGGCTGTCCCGGCTGTGTCCCGGGTATGGTGCCTGACGTGCGGGTACTGGCCATCGACACCGCCACCGCCGCCACGGCCGTGGCGCTGGTCTCGTTCGCGCCCGACGGGTCGCACCAGGTGCTCGCCCAGCACCGGCACGTCGACCCGCGGGCGCACGCCGAGGTGCTGGCACCCCTGGTCGACCGGATCCTCGGCCAGGCGGGCCTGCGGGCGGCGGACCTGGCGGCGATCGTGGCCGGGGACGGCCCGGGACCGTTCACCGGGCTGCGGGTGGGGCTGGCCACCGCGGCGGCGATGGCGCAGGCGCTGGAGATCCCGGTGTACGGGGTGTGCTCGCTGGACGGCATCGGGGCGGTCACGGCCGGCGAGGAGGGGCCGGTGCTGGTCGCCACCGACGCCCGCCGCCGGGAGATCTACTGGGCGCTCTACACCGACGGGCGCCGGATCACCGAGCCGGCGGTGGGCCGCCCCGCGGACGTGGCGCCGGTGCTGGCCGCGCGGGGCGTGCGCATGGCGTACGGGGAGGGTGCCCTGCGCTACCGCGACGTGCTCGGGCTGCGCGTGGGCGAGCATCCCACCTATCCGGACCCGGTCGTGCTCGCGGTCGTGGCCCGCGACCGGATCGCCGCGGGCGCGCCCGGCGAGCGCCTCACCCCCCGCTACCTGCGGCGTGCCGACACCGCCGAGCCCGGACCACGGAAGCCGGTGAGCCGGTGAGGATCGAGCCGATGCGGCAGTCCGACATCGCCGAGATCATGCCGATCGAGGAGGACCTGTTCGGCCCGGAGCGGTGGACGCCCGGCATGTTCCTGTCCGAGCTCGCGGCCGGCCACTACTACCTGGTGGCGCGGGACGACGACGGCACGCTGCTCGGGTACGGCGGGCTCGCGGCGGCCCCGCCGGACGAGGCCTGGATCAACAATCTGGCGGTGCGCCGGTCGGCCCAGCGCCGGGGCGTCGGGCGGGCCCTGCTGGAGGCGCTGCTGGCGGAGGCGGAACGGCGGCACCTGCCGAGGGTGCTGCTGGAGGTGGCCGCCACCAACGAGGCGGCCCAGAAGCTGTACGCGGGCTACGGGTTCGAGATCGTCGGGGTCCGGCGGGGCTACTACCAGCCCAGCAACACCGACGCGCTGGTGATGATGCGGGAACGGCATGACTGACCGGATGCGTCACCCCCGGTCCGAGCCGCTGGTGCTGGGGATCGAGACCTCCTGCGACGAGACCGGTGTGGGCGTGGTGCGCGGCCGCACCCTGCTCGCCGACGCCCTGGCCTCCAGTGTCGACCTGCACGCGCGGTTCGGTGGGGTGGTGCCGGAGGTGGCCAGCCGTGCCCATCTGGAGGCGCTGGTGCCGACCATGCAGCGGGCGCTGGACGAGGCCGGGGTCCGCCTGGCCGACGTGGACGCGATCGCGGTGACCTGCGGGCCCGGGCTCGCAGGGGCGCTGCTGGTCGGCGTCGCCGCCGCCAAGGGCTACGCGGTCGCCGCCGACAAGCCGGTCTACGGCGTCAACCACCTGGCCGCCCACGTCGCCGTCGACACCCTGGTCCACGGGCCGTTGCCGGAGCCGGCGGTGGCCCTGCTGGTCTCCGGCGGCCACACCTCCCTGCTGCTCGTCGACGACCTGGCCGGCGCGGTCAGGTCGCTGGGCGCGAGCATCGACGACGCGGCCGGGGAGGCGTTCGACAAGGTGGCGAGGTTGCTGGGGCTGCCGTTTCCGGGCGGGCCGCCGATCGACCGCGCGGCCCGCGACGGGGACCGGGCGGCGATCGCCTTCCCGCGCGGTCTGACCGGCCCGAGGGAGCGGGTCGCGCACCGGTTCGACTTCTCCTTCTCCGGGCTCAAGACCGCGGTGGCGCGGTGGGTGGAGGCGCGGGAGCGGGCCGGGGAGCCGGTGCCGGTCGCGGACGTGGCGGCGAGCTTCCAGGAGGCGGTGGCGGACGTGCTCACGGCCAAGGCCGTGGACGCCTGCCGCGAGTACGGTGTCAGCACCCTGGTCATCGGCGGCGGCGTGGCGGCCAACTCCCGGCTGCGGGAGCTGGCCGAGCAGCGGGCCGCCCGTGCGGGCGTGACGCTGCGCGTGCCACCCGCCCGGCTGTGCACCGACAACGGGGCGATGGTGGCGGCGCTGGGCACCCACCTGGTGGCCGCCGGGGTGTCGCCGAGCCGGCTGGACCTGCCGGCGGACCCGGGCCTGCCGGTGGACACGGTGGCGGTGGGACCGGACGGTGGTGCCCGGTGATCGTGCGGATGTGGGAGGTCCGCGCCGCGTCGGACCGCGTGGCTGACCTGGTGGCCTGGGTGTGCGACCGGGCGCTGCCGGAGGTGGAGCGGGATCCCCGGCATGTCACCAGCGAGGTGTTCGCCTCCGCCGACCGGGTGGTGGTGGTGTCCCGGTGGCGGCGGGAGCCCGTCCCGTTGCCGGACCCGCCGGCGGACCTGGTCGCCCGGCCGCCGTACGAGTGGGACTTCACCCCGGTGGACCGTTGACCGGGTGGGGTCCGGCAAGGAGCGACGGCAGCTCCGCTAGGGTGCGGACGGTCGGGCCGCGCCAGCCGGGCACGGTGTCGGCGTGCTCGACGGTCCGGACCGCCCGCATGCCCAACGAGGCGGCCGCCGCCAGCTCGTCGTCGCCGCCGTCCCCGACGTAGACGCATGCGTGGGGCGGGACGCCCAGCAGGTCGCACGCGGTGAGGAAGATCTTCGGGTCGGGCTTGCCGACCCGGAGCTCACTGGAGAACACCGTGGCGCCGAACCGGCCGGCCAGCCGGCTGCGCCGGAACCGGTCCGGGTCGTCCCTGGTGGTGTTGCTCACCAGGCCGACCAGCCAACCGGCCGCCCGCACTCTGTCCAGTGTGGACAAGGTGGTCTCCGGGACGGCGGCGAGCAGGCCGTCGATCATCTCCCGCCGCAGCGCCGCCGCCCTGGCCACCTGCTCGGCGCTGGGGCGTCCACCGACCCGCCGGGCGAGCGTGCCCACCATGGTCATCGGGTCGCCCATGCCGCCTGCGAGCCGCTCCGGCCAGGTGTCGTTGCAGATCCGGAGGTACGCGTCCGGGTCCACGCCCAGGACCTCCGCCATCCGGCGCAGCACCCGCTCGCGCAGGCCGTCCGCTCCGCCCGGCACGAGCGTGTTGAACAGGTCGAACAGGACGGCCCGTCGCATGCGGTCACTCTACCGACAGGTCACCACCGCGTCGGGTGACGGCGTGGTGGGCCGGAGGCCGGTGTGGACGGTCGGTCGCCGCTGGCCGGTCCACGCGGACCGCGTGCCCGGGTCACGGCCGGGCGATCGGGGCGAGGGTGGCACCGGTGAGCCGCACCAGGTCGTCCGGAGCCAGCTCCACCTGCCACCCGCGGCGGCCGGCGCTGACCAGGATGGTGGCGAAGCCGCCGGCGGAGGAGTCCACGATGGTCGGTAGCCGGCGCCGCTGGCCGAGTGGGCTGATGCCGCCCCGGACGTAGCCCGTGGCCCGCTCCGCGGCCGCCCGCTCGGCCAGCTCGGCCCGCTTGCCGCCGGCCGCGGCGGCCACCGCCTTGAGGTCCAGGTCCCCGCTGGCGGGCACCAGGGCCACCACGAGCCGGCCGTCCACGTCCACGACCAGGGTCTTGAAGAGACGCTCGGCGCTGACGTTCAGCGCGGCCGCGACCGCGCGCCCGTAGTCGGGGGTGTCCGCCGGGACGTCGTACTCGTGCAGGGTGTGCGGCACGCCCGCGCGCGCCAGCTGTGCCGTCGCCGGTGTCCCCGCGCCCGCCATGACCGGCAGACTACTCCCGGTGGCAGATCAGCGCCGTCGGGGAGCCCGCCACCCGGGTCAGCACCACGGTGGCGGCCGTGTCACCGGTCAGGCGCAGGTCGCGGCGCAGCCGTTCCGGGTCGACCGCCGAGCCGCGTTTCATGATCTCCACCCGGCCGACCCCGCGGGCGCGCAGCGCCGTGCGCAGCCTGCGGACTGAGAACGGCAACACGTCGTCGACCCGCAGCACCCGCGCGAGCGGCGTGGCCGGCGGGTCGTCGGCGTACAGGTACGCGATCGTGGGATCGGCGAGGTTGCCTCCCACGAGGTCGGCCAGTTCCGCCACCAGGTGCGCGCGCACCACGGCCGGGTCGGGGTCGAGCAGGTACGCCCGGACCGGGCCGGAGGGCGCCTGGCGCCGGCCGTCGCCGGTGATCCCGGCGGCCCGGACGGGACGGTCCGGCCCGTCGGTGCGCAGCACCGTGGCGCGGCGGGGGACCGCGGCCAGCGGGCCGCACCAGAACGTGGCCTCCACCAGGTCGCCGTCGACCGAGACCCACTCCGCCTCGGCACCGTCGGGGATCAGGGCGTGGTCGATGCCCGGGGCCAGCTTGAGCACGGTGCGGGGGACGGTGCGCACCAGCCGGGACACGAACGACCACGGCGGGGAGAACGCGTCCGGGTCGAGGACCCTCCGGCCGGACCCGTCGCGCCGGCGGGACGGGTCGCAGAAGGCCGCCTCCACGGCGGACAGGTCGACGTCCTCGGCCCGGCCGTGCGCGACCGTGACCCGACCCGCCAGGCCGAGCGCGGACACGTTGGCGGCCGCGACCGCCGCCGTCGCCGGGTCCGCCTCCACCGCGCGTACCCGGATCCCGGCGCGGGCGGCGGCGATGGTGTCGGCACCGATGCCGCAGCACAGGTCGACCAGCTCGCGGACCCCCGCGCCGGCCAGCCGCTGCGCGCGCCGCCGCGCGACCACCGCCCGGGTGGCCTGCTCCAGCCCACTGTCGGTGAAGAACATGCGGGCGGCGTCGGCCCCGAACTTCGCGGCCGCCCGCGCGCGCAGCCGCGCCTGGGTGAGCGCGGCGGCGGCGAGGTCCGGTGGGACGCCGCGGGCACGCAGGGCGGTGGCAGCGGCCAGCGGGTCCCCGGCCGCCAGCCGGGCGGCGGCGCGCAACGCCTCCTCACCGGCGGGGGTGCGAAGCGCCGCCAGCTGCTCCGGTGTGGTCACGGGGACCCGCGACGGCGGCCGCTACCTCGGGGTGCCCTCCGGCGTCTCGACCACGGCGTCCGGGCCGGGGTAGATGAGCTTCTCCCGCCCGTCCGGGTAGCGCACCAGGTACGGCGGCCCGCCCCGCTCGCCCCGGACCTCGATGATCTCGGCGATCTGGTCGGCGACGCCGACACTACGCCCGTGGATGTGCAGCCGGTCACCCTTCTTCGCCTGCATGACTGCCTGCCTCCGCATCCTCGTGGACTCGCCCCGTGCGGTCTGGTCGCGGATCGCCCCGGGGCCCGCCCCGGGACGGCTTCCCGACCGCCCACGAGGCCGGCCGTGCGCCGCTTGTTGCCAGCATGCCAGATGCCGCGCCCGCCCATGCCCCGGCGGGACGAAAGCCCTGAGCTGGCGGGACGAACGGCCCCTGGGTCGCGGGGGGAACGCCGGTGCGCCGGCGTGGCGAACTGGCACTCTCCTTGACGGAGTGCTAGCCACCGGCGTAGTCTGCCGATTGGCACTCCCGGTCGGAGGGTGCTAAGCCCGGCGGTGCCGGCAACCCGCGACGACGGGACCGACGGGACACGTAACGCCGTTTCCAGATAC
>DATGOE010000074.1:0-4340 GCA_035306365.1 Natronosporangium sp.
GCGGCCCGCGACGACCGGCTCTTCCCGCTGGAGATGCAGCGTCGGGTGGTCGCCGAACGGCTCGGCGTCGAGGTCGAGGAGACGCCGGGCGGCCACCTCTCGGCGCTCACGCAGCCGGCCGCGATCGCCGATCTCCTGACCCGGGCGTAGCCGGATCCGTCCGGCGCCCGGCCAGGCACGGCCCGACCGCCCGGGCGTCAGTCCCTCGGCTCCCAGGTGAACGAGGCGTACGGGGTCAGCCGTACCCCGGCGGCGAACCGCAGCAGGTCGTTCCGGCTGAGCACCGGGGTGCCCCGTTCCCTCACGTGCAGGACGAATTCGTCGGAGAGGAAGACGTGGAGCGTTCTCCCGGTCGGTCCCTGCATGAGCAGGCCGTCGTGGCTGCCCACCCGTACCTCGTCCTGCTGGTCGTGCAGGCGACCCTCGACGCTGCGCCGCCACGCGGCGGCGCGGTCGGGGTGGAGGAGGAGGAGCTCCAGCGTCGGGCCGCCGGCCACCGGCGACCCGTCGGGGGCCAGCGACCGGTCGGGGGCCAGCGCGAACGTGAGTGCGCCCGGGGTCACCGTCACGGGCACCGCTCCCCGTGGCACGAGGTCCAACGTGACCGGTGACCGCACCGGGAACGGTCGTTCCTGCAGCTCCTCCGCAAACCGCATCAGGGTCGGGAAGGACAACCCCCGGGCGCTGCTCACCACCACCAGCCGGCCCGTGTCGTCCCGCCAGTGCACTCCGGCACGCCCGTATATCGAGAAGAAGCCGGCCGGGTGCCCGCGCACGGTCTCCGGGCCGCCTCCGTTCCTGAGGGTGTAGCGCTCCGCCAGCACGAACGTGCCCGGCTGCTCCACGTCCACGTCCACCAGCGGCTCGCGACCGTCGACGTGGCGGACCACGAGGCTCGCCACCGGACCGTCGACCAGCGCGTACGGCTCCCCTGCCCCGGGCGGCTCCCACCCGGGCGTGAACGGGAAGGTGGGCAGCTCGAACGATGGTGGCGCCAGGACGGACGGCTCCGCCGGCATGACCGGCTCCCGGTCGTCCGCCGGCGTGCGCACCACCAGGGCGGTGGCCACCAGGGCGACGACCACGGCGGTGGCCACGCCGGTGGTCGCGAGCGTCCGGGCGCGGCGGTGGCGGTCGATGCGGTCCCGCACCGCGTCCAGCAGCCCCGCGGCCTCGGGCGCGTGCGCCGCGTACGACCGCAGGGTCTCGCCCAGCAGCGTCTCGGGGTTCATGACTCGCCTCCCACGGGGTGCGGCTCGGCGACTGCGGTGAGGCCGGTGCCCGCGCGCGGCCCGAGCGCGACGCGCAGCCGGGACAGGCCCCGGGCGGCGTGGACCCGGACCGTGGCCGGTGCGCACCCCAGCGCCTCGGCGATCTCGTCGTCCGGCAGGTCCTGGTAGTACCGCAGGACGAGCACGGTGCGCTGGCGCCGTGGCAGTCCGGCCAGCAGGCGCCACATCTCGTCCCGGGCGGCGTGGCTGGCGGCGACGTCTGACCCGGCCGCGGCCGCCGCTTCCGGCACGACCGCCAGGGGCGCCTCGCGGCTGGAACGGCGCCGGCGCCAGGACAGGTACTGCCGCACGATCGCGGTCCGGACGTACGCGTCGGGCTGTTCCAGGTAGGGCAACCGGTTCCACCGGCGGTGGACCCGCGCCAGGGCCTCCTGGACGAGATCCTCCGCCAGGTACCGGTCGCCACACAGGACGTACGCGAACCGGAGCAACGCCGTGCCACGGCTGTTCACGTACTCCTCGAACGTGCCGTCCACGCGCCGCTCCTCCCGTCCTCCTACCACCTCAGACGACACCGGAGGCCGGCGCTGTGTACCCCGCTACCCGGACGCGTCGACCGGCCGACCCAGACCCTCCAGGACGACCGCACCGGGCAGGTCGGCCAGGGACGCGCCCGGCAGGACGAGCTTGCTGTGGCGTACCCCGGAACCGACGACCACGTGCGGGGTGGCGGTGACGCGGGGATCGATGAGGATCGGCCAACCCTCCGGCAGGCCGATGGGAGTGATCCCGCCGTACGCCATACCGGTACGGGTGACCGCGTCCTCGGTGGCGGCGAAGCTCGCCTTGCGGACGTCCAGGTGCCGGCGGACCACGTTGTTGACGTCGGCCCGGGTGGTGGCCAGCACCACGCATGCGGCGTACCGGGTCTCGCCGCCGCGCCGGCCGGCGACGACGACGCAGTTGGCCGACGCCTCCACGGGCACGCCGTACGCCTGGCAGAACGCCGCCGTGTCGGCGAGGTCGGGGTCGATCGGGGCCACCAGCACCTCCGGCGCCGACCGCCAGCCGGCCAGCGCCTCCCGGACCACCGGTGCCAGCAGGTCGGGACGGTTGGTGGCGGGCTCGGTCTTGAGCGTTCCCAGCACGGTCCCTGATCCTGCCACAGGGCCGGGTGGGTCGGCGCCGGTCACCGCCGCCGGTGCGACCCCCAGATCCGGGCCCGGGTGAGCAGCCAGGCGATCGTGACCGCCCCCAGCACTGCCACCAGCCGGTTGAGGTCCACCGCGGGGCGCCAGGAGACCTCCCCGCCGCGGATGACGAACGCGCCGGCCGGCCGCGCCTTCAGACCGAATCCGCCGCCCTCGCCCTGCTGTCCCTGCTGGTCGTGGCCACCGCCGCCCCCGCCGCCGCCGGAGACGGTCGCCCCCGCGATGACCGTGACGCCGTCCTTCTCGTACGGGTCGGCGAACACTCGCCGGACCGTGATCGACTCTCCCGCCTTGCCGAGCAGCTCATCGAGTTTCATGCCGCCCCACCTCCAGACCGCCGGACCGGACGGTTCCAGCATCCCACCGCCTCCCCCGGGCGCGGGCGGCGTTCACGGCCTCCGGCCGGCCGCACCGGCGGGTACGCCAGAGCGGCCGGACCGGCCTGTCGACCCGTACCGGCACGACCGTCCACGCAGCGCTGCCACTTCGCAGGGCGCGTCCGTACCCGAGGTCTCTTGACACGGGATGGCATGATGTAAAGCCTGTACACAGTCGTATCGCCGGTGAACCTTCACCGGCCCCGACACGAGAGGACCACCATGTTCAAGAGGAGGGCCGCAGCGGCGGCCGTCGGCCTCGCGGGTGCCACGCTCCTGTTCGCCGGCCCCGCCCAGGCCGATGCGGTGCACTTCCCCGGGTCCGGATGGGTGCTGCAGCAGATCGCGACGGGTGACACCGGGTTCTCCCCCGCGACCCTGTCGCAGATCGTCGACCAGGACACGGTCGCCCTGACCAAGCCGGCCGGTGACACCGGCACCAGCATCGAGACCACCGACCTCGGGCTGGCGGTCACCGCCGGTGACACGCTCACCGTGCAGGTGTCGCTGGTCGGCCCCGCGAGCACGGACGCGGGCGCGGTCCGGATGTTCGTCTACGACCACCCGGGCGCGGACACCCTGACCGAGGCACCCCAGGCGGTCATGGCCGCCGCCGGCAGCGGCCCGCTGACGCTGACGGTGCCCTTCACCGGCACGATCGGCACGATGGGCCTGGTGTACGACGCCAGCAACAGCTCGGCTGGCACGGTGGAGTTCTCGAACCTCCGGCTGAACCGCACCCCGATCTGGTTCATCGAGGAGCGGAAGCCGTTCGTGGACCGGGCCATGCTGACCACGTGCGAGACCCTCCGGCTGACCTTCGACAACTCCGGCCCGTACACCGACGGGATCGGGCACATTGGTCCGTGGAACATGACCTTCGACTACCGGCTGCCCGGTGACGCGCAGCTGCCGCTGGAGGCGGAGCTGGACGGCCTGACCATCAGCGACCCGCCGCTGGCCGGCCAGCCGTTCGACGGTCTCTACCACCCCGTGCCCGTGCCTGCGGGGGAGATCAGGACCGTGGACCTGGACATCACGAACGTGCCGTGGGTGGAGTACCGGCTCGTGCGCGGGGCTGAGCAGCGGCTGTTCTTCGACTGGCAGCGCATCGACCTGGTCACCGAGTTCGGCTGCGAGGTCGGCGAGGGTGGCGAGAACGGTCAGGCGGGCGGGGACGACGGTGACGACACGAAGCCGCGTCTGCCCGCCACCTCCGGGCTGACCGGCCTGCCGGTGCTCCTCGGTGCCGGCGGGCTGCTCGTGCTCGCCGGCGGGTCAGCCGTCCTCCTCGGCCGGCGCCGGCGCGGTGTCTCGCTGGACTGACCGGCGGGACACGAGCGGGCCTACGAGCCGAGACACGGGGGGAGCCCCGACCCGCCGGGTCGGGGCTCCCCCCGTTCGACAAGCGATGATCCACTTCCCTTCACCGGTACGCCGTCCGGCGTGTCGTCAGGTGGAAGGGAAGTGGACCAACGGAGAGATGGTGAGCGTGTACCTCCTGGTGGAGCCGAGGGGAC
>DATGOE010000075.1:0-6007 GCA_035306365.1 Natronosporangium sp.
GCGGGTCCCGCCCGGGCGGCGGGACCGGGGAGAGGTCGGGCCGATCGGCTACGCGGTGATGGTCGCCGGCATCGTGCTGCTGGCGCTGGCCGTGGTCGCCTGGGGCAACGACATCGCCGACCGGTTCATGGGCAGACTGGACGACATCGACGTCCAGCAGGGCGCCGGATGAGCGGGGCGGCGGGTCGGCGGGCTGCCGCGCCGGCGGTCCGCGGGCAGGTGACCGGGCCGGCGGTCCGCGCCGACGGCGGTGGCGGGCCGATCGAGCTGGCGATCATGCTGCCGCTGCTGCTGATGTGCGTGTTCGCCACCGCGCACGCCAGCATGTACGTGCTGGCCCGGCAGGCGGCGATGTCGATCGCCCAGGTCGCGGTCGACGCCGAGCGCAGCTACGGCAGCGTGCCGGGCGACGGGCTGCGGCGCGCGGAGCGCTTCACCGCCCTGCTGCCGTCGGTGCTGCGGGACGTCAGCGTCACCCTCACCTGCGACGGCGAGCCGCTGGTGGGCACCTGCGACGGTGAGCAGGTGGCCGCCACGGTGACCGGCACCGCGGTCGCGGTCATCCCGTGGCTGGAGCACCGCGTGTCCCGTACCGCCACCGGCCCCGTGGAACGGGTGTCGGCGCCGTGACCCCGGACCGTCGCGGGGACCGCGGGTCGGCCGCGATCGAGACGGCCGTGCTCATGCCGTTGTTCGTGACGCTGATCTGTATCGCGCTCGCGCTCGGCCGCACCGCCGGGGCGCTGGCCGCGGTGGAGATGGCCGCGTACGCGGGAGCCCGTACCGCGTCGCTGGCGCGGCAGGCGGCCGACGCCGAGGCGGCCGCCACGGCGGCCGTCACCCGCAGCCTCGCCGAGCACGGGTACGCCTGCCGGGACGGGCCGCAGGTGACGGTGGACACCGCCGGGTTCGCCGAACCGGTGGGCACGCCCGCGTCGGTGACGGTACGGGTCGCGTGCCGGGTGTCGTACGCCGACCTGGGGCCGCTGGAGCTGGGGGACCGGATCGTGTCCGCCGAGTTCGTGTCCCCGCTGGACCTGTACCGGGGGCGGGGATGAGCCGGGCGTGGGCGCTCGACCGGGGGCGGGTCAGCGTGTTCGTTGCGGTCGCCCTGCCGGCGATCCTGCTGTTCCTGGCCCTGGCCTGGGACGTCTCCGGCTACCTGCGGGCCCTGCACCGGGCCGACGCGGTGGCGTCGGAGGCCGCCCGCGCCGCCGGCCAGGCCGTCGACCTGCCCCGGCTCCTGCGGGGCGACGGGATCGGTGTGGACCCCGACGGGGCGCGCCGCGCCGCCGAGGCCTACCTGGACGACGCCGGGCTGGCCGACGCGAGGGTGAGTGGGCGGGTGGCGGTCAGCGGTGACGGCAGCCGGCTGGCGGTGACCGTGGAGGTCGACTACCGGCCGCTGCTGGTCGGTGCGTTCGGGTTCGGCGGCCCGCCCGTGGCGACGGGACAGGCCGAGGTGCTCCTCGTGACGGGGTGAGGGCGTTGGTCCGGCTGGTCCGGTTGCTGGTGGCGGTGGCCGCGGTCGCCGTCAGCCTGGCGGTGCTCGTCGGGGTTCCACCGCTGCTGCTGGCCCTGGGCGGCAACCCGCTGCCGCGCCGGGTGCCGAGCCTGGATGACGTCACCGGCCTGCTCACCGGCGTGGACGCCGCCGGGCGGGTGCTGCTGTGGGCGTTGGCCGCCTGTGGCTGGGTGGCGTGGGCGGTGCTCGCCGGCTGCCTGCTGCTGGAGCTGGGCGCCCGCCTGGTGGGCAGGCGGGCGCCGCGCCTGCCCGGGTTGGGCGGTCCGCAGCGGCTGGCCGGGGTGCTCGTGGCGGCGGCGCTGGCGGGGCTGACCGCGGTCAGCCCCGCCAGCGCCGCCGCGGACACGCCGGTGGTGGCGGTGGCGACCCTGGAGGACACGCCCACGGCTCCGGCGGCCGACCGGCCACCGGCCACCCCCACCGGCCCCGCGGCCGCGCCGGTACCGGGTACGCCGGGCAGTTCGGCCGCGCTGGCACCGCCCGCCGACCCCGCCGACCCCGGCGGGTCGCCCGCGCCGCTGGTGCACGAGGTAGCGCGGGGCGACTGGATGTGGCACATCGCCGGCCGGTACCTCGGCGACGAGCTCCGCTACCCGGAGATCGCCGCCCTCAACCCGGAGTACGCGGCCCGCTATCCCGGCTTCCCCGATCACATCCGACCCGGTGACCGGCTCGTCCTCCCCGCCGACGCGTACGACCGGGGTGAGCGGCCGCACGCCACCGGAACCCTTCACGGACCGCCGCCACCGGCCCCCGCGCCGCCGGACCGGGAGCCGCCGCCCGAGCGGGAGCGGGTGGACCCCGGGCGGGACCCGGAGCGGGTGCAGCCGGATCCGGAGCAGGTGCCGCCGGATCCGGAGCAGGTGCCGCCGGATCCGGAGCGGGTGCCGTCCGATCCCGAGCAGGTACAGCCCGATCCGGAGCAGGCACCGCCGGACCGGGGATCGGCACCGCCGGACCCGGCACCCGCCGCGGACCCGGGGCCGGTCCGGTGGCCGTACCCGGGGCCACGCCCCACCTCCACGCCGACGCCCACGCCCGTCCCGACGGGTGCGCCGCCGCCCGACGTGGCCGGAGCGCCCGCCCGCGGCGCCCCCGACCAGGCCGGCTGGCCGCTGGTCCCGCTCGCCGGCGGCCTTGCCGCCTCGGTGCTGGCCGCCGGTGCGGTGGTGCGGTGGCGCCGGCGGGCGGCGCACCGGCCACCCGGCGGGACACCGGCCGGGGTTGCCGCGCCGGCGCCCGCCGAGCCGGGCGGCACCGACGTCGACCGCCTGGACCGCACCCTGCGCGGTCTGGCCGCCACCGGCGTGGCGGCCGACGTGGCCGCCGTGTGGGTGGCCGGCGGGGACGTCCACCTCCTCCTGGCCGCTCCGGCGTCCCCGCCGGCACCGTTCGAGGACGCAGGCACCGGGGACTGGGTGCTCCCCGCGACCGCCGAGCCTCCCGACCCCGGCGCCGCCGCGCCTCCCTTCCCCGCCCTCGTGACCGTCGGCTCCCGCCCCGGCGCGCACCTGCTGGTGGACCTGGAGCGGATCGGTGCGGTGACCGTCGCCGGCGAGCCCGACCGGTGCCTCGACCTGCTGCGGCACGTCGTGGCCGAGCTCGCCCACCACCCGTGGTCCCGCCCGGTCCGGGTGACCGTGGCGGGTTTCCCGCCCGGCCAGGCACGGCTGCTCGCCTCGCTCGCCCCGGAGCGGGTACGGGTGACGGACTCGGTCGGCCGGGCGGCCGCCGCCCACCGCGAGCGGCTGGTCGAGGTGACCCGGGCGCTGGCGGAGTCGGGCCTGGCCGACGCGCGGCGCGGCCGGGTGGCTGCCACGGCGCCCGACGCCTGGTCGCCGTGGGTGCTGGTGGCGTACACCGCTGCGGACTCCCCGGCCGACCGCACGGCCGTGGCCGACCTGGCCGACGAGCTGTCCCGGGCCGGGTGCCCGTGCGGCGTGGCGCTCGTGGCCACCTGGGGCGAGGGTGGTGACGCCGCGGGCGGTGGGCGTGGCGGCGCGCATCCCGCCGCCGGCGGCGGGCACGGCCGGCTCACGATCGGTCCCGACGGCGCGGTGTCGGCCGCGTTCTTCGACGGAGGCGGAACCCTGCACGCCCCCGCCCTGCCGGCCGAGCTGCTCGGACCGTACGCCGGCCTGGTCCGGGGCGGCGCCACCGGCGACCCGGCCGGCGGCCCGCGCGGCACCTCGGCCGCACCCGGCAGCTCCTGACCTTCCGGCCGGTGCCGCGACCGTCACCGGGCGCGATAGGGTACCGCCCGCCGTCGCGTACCGGGCGGCGGCGGGAAGGAGCTGTCGTTGTCGGCGCGGAGCAGGGTTCGGCACCTGGTCGAGGACCGGCGCTTCCAGCACACCGTCACGGTCGTCATCCTCGTCAACGCTGTCACCCTCGGGGCCGGGACGTCGCCCCGGCTGGTGGCCGCGAGTGGCGGCCTGCTGCCCCACCTGGACCGGCTGGCACTGGGCGTCTTCGTGGTCGAGCTGGCGTTGAAGCTGTTCGCCTACGGGTGGCGGTTCTTCCGCGACCCCTGGAACTGCTTCGACTTCCTCGTCGTCGCGATCTCGCTGCCACCCGCGACCGGCTCCCTGTCCGTGCTGCGCGCCCTGCGGGTACTGCGGATCCTCCGGCTCATCTCGTCGGTGCCGAGCATGCGCCGCGTCGTGGGTACGCTGATCGCCGCCCTGCCGGGCGTCAGCGCGATCATCGGCCTGCTCGTGCTCGTGGTGTACGTCGCGGCGGTGATGGGCACCTACCTGTTCGCCGAGGCGGCACCGCAGTACTTCGGCGACCTCGGGGCGTCACTGTGGAGCCTGTTCCAGGTCACCACCGGTGAGGCGTGGCCGGACATCGCCGCCACCGTCATGGAAGACCAGCCGCTTGCGTGGGTGTTCTTCCTCGTCTTCATCCTGGTGTCGACGTTCGTGGTGCTCAACCTGTTCCTCGCGGTGGTCGTCAACGCCATGGAGTCGGTCCGCGAACAGGAGGCGGCCGCCCAGCCCGCGGTACCGGCCGCGGCGCCGGGTGAGCACGCGTCGGTGCAGGCCGAGCTCGCCGCCCTGCGCCGGGAGATCGCGGCGCTGCGGGAGGAGCTGACCCGCACCGGCACCCCGGCCACGGGGGAGGACCGCTCACCCGTACGGGACGCCGGGTCCCCCTGAGCCGGGCGGCGCCGTTTACCCGCTCCCGGGCCGGGTACGCACACCGGCGTACCGCGCCGCACGGTGGGACGCGCGCGGGTTACCGAGCGGTAGGACGGGAGCCGACATGACCCAGGCAGAAGCGATGCTGGAAACCTACCCGCGCGACATCTGGCTGGACCGGCGCCTGCTGGCAGCCGGCATCGCGACCGTCGTGGAGTGCGCGCAGACCTGCACGGCCTGCGCGGACGCGTGCCTGAACGAGCCCGACGTGGCGGACCTGACCCGCTGCATCCGGGAGAACCTGGACTGCGCCGACGTCTGCGACGCGACCGGTCGGGTGCTGTCCCGGCACACCGGCGACAACCTCACCACCACGCAGTCCGTCCTGGAGACCTGCGTGGCGGCCTGCCGGTCCTGCGGTGACGAGTGCACCCGGTACGCCGAGCGGTACGCGCACTGCCGGGTGACCGCGGAGGAGTGCCGGCGCTGCATGCGGATCTGCGAGGAGATCCTCGCGGCGATCGCGTGAGGGTGTCGACCGGTCCTGGCCGGAGACGACTCCCTGGTCACGGATGGCCCGGTGTACGTACAAGTCATGAAGAGCCCGGGGATCTCGGCGCAGCGGACTGCGCAGGCCGATCCGCGACCGGCTGTTCCTCCAGGCCCGGTTCCCCGGTGTCCCTCAACGGGCCCCGCCGCGCCCGCCGCGCGCGGGCAGCACGTGCTCGGCGTACATGCGGAAGAAGCCGTCGTGGTACGGGCCGATG
The DNA here is from genome assembly GCA_035306365.1 of Natronosporangium sp. Taxonomy (GTDB): domain Bacteria; phylum Actinomycetota; class Actinomycetes; order Mycobacteriales; family Micromonosporaceae; genus Natronosporangium. Next base: position 5,436 of record DATGOE010000075.1, read on the forward strand.
TTGGTCACGTACACCTCGTCGAACCCGGCCTTGACGTACGTGTCGATCTGCGCCAGGTGGGCCTCGGGGTCGGACCCGCACACGAACAGGTTGCGGATCCCGTCGGGGGAGACCAACTGCGCGGCCTGCTCGAAGTGCCGGGGGGACGGCAGCACCTGGGCCAGCTCGCCGGGCAGGGCGGAGTTGGGCCACCGCTCGTGCGCCACCCGTACCGCCTCGTCCTCCCGCTCGGCGTAGCAGCCCTTGAACGCACCCTGCACCGGCTTGTCGCCGCCACCGCCGTCGCGGAACGCCCGTACCGCGTCCGGCTGCGGCTTGGTGGTGATGTACCCGTCGCCGATCCGCCCGGCGAGCGCGATCGACTTCGGCCCGAACCCGGAGACGTAGATGGGCGGCGGCTGCGGCGGCCGCGTGTAGATCCGGGCACCGTCCACCGTGTAGTGGCGGCCACGGTGGGTGACGAACTCGCCGCTCCACAACGTCCGGATGACGTGGACCGCCTCCTCCAGCATCTCCAGCCGTACCCCGGTGGTGGGCCACACGTCACCGAGGATGTGCTCGTTGAGCGCCTC
>DATGOE010000076.1:0-4028 GCA_035306365.1 Natronosporangium sp.
GGAGAGACCGCCTCCTCGCGCGTACGGAGCGCGGTGACCGCCCGCAGGGTGAAGATCCACACCAGGGTGGAGCCGAGCACGTGCAGCGTCACCAGGGCGGCGGGCACCCCCAGGAAGTACTGGACGTAGCCGATCACGCCCTGCAGCAGCTCCACCGCCAGCAGCAGCAGCGCCGCCCGCCGGGCCCGCCGGGGCGCGCCGCTCACGTGCAGCGCGAACGCCAGCGCGAGCGTCAGCCCGACCACCAGGTAGGCGATGTCGGCGTGCACCCGCGCCATGGTCTCGATGTCGAAGTCGAAGCGCGTGGCCAGCATGTCGCCCGAGTGCGGGCCCGTACCGGTCACCACCACGCCCATGACCACCAGCGCGAACACCGCCGCCACCAGGACGTGCCCGAGCCGCACGATGTCGCGGTGGACCAGCCGCACGGCCGGCCCGTCGCCCTCGCCGGCCCGCGCGTACAGCGCCCAGCAGGCGGCGGTCAGCCCGATCGACAGCAGGAAGTGCATGCTCACCGTGAACGGGTTGAGCATGGAGGTGACCACCACGGCGCCCCACAGCGCCTGGACCAGGATGCCGACCGGCTGCAGCCAGGCCAGCCGCACCAGCGACCGGCGTCGCGGTGACAGCCGCGTCGCCGCGACGACGCAGGCCACGCCCACGACCAGGACCAGGAACGTCACCAGCCGGTTGCCGAACTCGATCGCCATGTTGACCGGGTCGATCTCCGGATGGGCGACCGGGATGTAGCTGTCGGGGGTGCAACGCGGCCAGGTCGGGCAGCCGAGGCCGGAGCCGGTGACGCGGACCACCGCGCCGCTCACCGTGATGCCGGCGTTGACCACCACGGACGCCAGTGCCCAGCCCCGCATGGCCCCCGGTGTCGGCGCCCAGACGGAGGACAGGAGCCGCGCGAGAGGGGAGGTGTGGTCCGTGGATTGCTTCACGCCAACGATGGTACGGGCCGGGTGGGGCGGTCCTTTCACCGCCTTTTCACGTCCGGGCGTATGTGACATATTACACACGGGAGGTGGCGATGCCCGACGTGATCATCGTCGGCGCGGGCGTCGTCGGCGCCGCGTGCGCCTACTACGCCACCCGCGCCGGGCTCGACGTGACCGTCCTCGACCGCGGTCCCGTGGCCGGCGGCACCACCGGCGCGGGCGAGGGCAACGTCCTCGTCTCCGACAAAGAGCCCGGCCCCGAACTGGACCTCGCCGTGCTGTCCAGCCGCCTGTGGCGGGAACTGGCCCGGCTGGGCGGCTTCGAGTACGAGGCCAAGGGCGGGCTGGTCGTCGCCGAGACCCCCGAGACCTTCGAGCGGCTGGTGGCGCTGGCCGCCGCGCAGAACCTGCCGCACGAGGCGGTGCCCGCCGCCGGGCTGCGCGCGCTCGAACCCCACCTCGCCGCCGGGCTCGCCGGGGGCGTCCGCTACCCGCAGGACGCGCAGGTCCAGCCCATGCTGGCCGCCGCCCGGCTGCTCCGCGCCGCCGCGGCCGAGGTGCGGCTCGGCGTCACGGTCACCGGCTTCATCCGCTCCGCCGGCCGCGTCACCGGCGTACGCACGAGCGACGGCGACCTGCGGGCCGGGGCCGTGGTCAACGCCGCCGGGACCTGGGGCGGCGAGCTGGCCGCCCAGGCCGGGGTGACGCTGCCGGTGCTGCCCAGGCGCGGGTTCATCCTGGTCACCGAGCCGCTGCCGGAACCGCTCATCCGGCACAAGGTCTACACCGCCGCCTACGTCACCGGCGTCGCCAGCGACTCCGCCGGGCTGGAGACCTCGGCCGTCGTCGAGGGCACGCCCGCCGGGACCGTGCTCATCGGGGCCAGCCGGGAACGCGTCGGGTTCGACCGGACCACCTCCCTGCCCGTGCTGTCGCGGCTGGCGGCCCAGGCCGTCGCCCTCTTCCCGGCGCTGGCGGCGGTCCGCGCCATCCGCTCCTACTGCGGCTTCCGCCCGTACTGCCCGGACCACCTGCCCGTGATCGGCGCCGACCCGCGCGCGCCCGGGCTGTACCACGCGTGCGGCCACGAAGGCGCCGGGATCGGCCTGGCGCCCGCCACCGGCCACCTGCTCGCCCAGACGCTCACCGGCGGCCCGCCCGGCCTGGACCTCCACCCGTTCCGTCCCGACCGCTTCCGCTCCGGGGAGGACCGATGACCTTCGAGATCACCGTCGACGGCCGGCCGGTTCCGGTGCGGCCCGGCCAGACCATCGGGGCCGCCCTGCACGCGGCCGGCGTCCGCGCCTGGCGCACCACCCGCTTCGGCGGCCGGCGGCGCGGCCTGTTCTGCGGCATCGGCGTCTGCTTCGACTGCCTGATCAGCGTCAACGGCGGGCCCGTCGAGCGCGCCTGCCTCATCGAGGCCAGCCCCGGAGACGAGGTGACCACCGCATGACCGGCGACACGCCCCCTCCGTCCGAGCGGGTTCCGCCGGACGATCTCGCCGTCACCGGCGGAGAGGCGGGAGGTCCGCCGGATGATGTCGCCGTCGTCGGCGGTGGGTTGGCGGGAGGTCCATCGCACGATGTCGCGGTCGTCGGTGCCGGAGAGGCGGGAAGGCAGCCGTACGATCTCGCCGTCATCGGCGGCGGGCCCGCAGGGGTGGCGGGGGCGCTGACGGCGGCGATGCGCGGGCTGCGGGTGGTGCTCGTGGACTCCGGCGTACGGCTCGGCGGGCAGTATTTCCGGCACCGGGACGGACCGCCCGAGGAGTTCGCCCGGCAGGTGCGTGCGCTCCGGGAGCGTGCCGAGATCATGACGGGCAGGCAGGTGTGGGCCGTCACCCGGGAGGAGAGCGGGTTCACCGTCCGCTGCCTCGGCGGGACCGCCGTCCGGAGCCGCAGGCTGCTGATCGCGACCGGGGCGCACGACCGGCCGCTGCCGTTCCCCGGCTGGGACCTGCCCGGGGTGCTCACCGCGGGCGGGGCGCAGGCGCTGCTGAAAGGCCACGGGGTGGTGGCGGGCAGGCGGGTCGTGGTCGCGGGCACGGGGCCGTTCCTGCTGCCCGTCGCCGCGGGCCTGGCCGCCGCCGGGGCGGGCGTCGCCGGGGTGTACGAGGCGAACGGCGGCCTCGGGCTGGCCCGGCACCCCCTGCTCGCCCTGGGCAAAGCCGGTGAGGCGGCCGGATACCTGGCCACGCTCGCCCGTAACCGCGTCCCGTACCGGACCCGGCACGCGGTGGTGGCCGCCCACGGCGACCGCGAACTGGAAGCCGTCACCGTGGCCCGCCTGGACCGGGACTGGAACGTGCTGGCCACCCGCCGCGTCCCCTGCGACGCGCTCGCCACCGGCTACGGGTTCGTCCCCCAGATCGAGCTCGGCGTCCAGCTCGGCTGCGCCACCCGCCCGGACGCCGACGGCACCCCCGTGCTCACCGTCGACGCCGCCCAGCGCACCACCGTCCCCGGCGTCTGGGCCGCGGGCGAGCCCACCGGCGTCGGCGGCCGGCACCTGGCCGAGACCGAAGGCCGCATCGCGGGCCTGTCCATCGTGGCCGACGGCGCTCCCGTGCGGGCCCTGCTCAGGAGGCGGGCACGCCTGCGCGCCTTCGCCGCCGCCCTGCACGCTGCGTACCCCCTGAAGCCCGGATGGCAGACCTGGCTGACGGACGACACGCTCGTGTGCCGCTGCGAGGAAGTCCCGCTGGCCGGAATCCGCGAGGCACAGCAGCTCGGCGCCACCGACGCCCGCTCCGCCAAACTGCTGTCCCGCGCCGGCATGGGCTGGTGCCAAGGACGCATCTGCGCCCACTCCGTAGCTGCCTTGACCGGCACCTCACCTCCCGCCCCCCGCCGTCCCATAGCGCAGCCCATATCCCTCGCCGACCTCGCCACCCTCGCCCCGCACGACAGCACCGTGCGTGGCCCCACCGTGGAGGAAGCCCCATGACACTCCCTGTGTCAACCTCAGGCAGCAACGAACTCGTTGAGCGCTGCTGCGGCGCCGTGTTTGGCGGGGTCGTAGGGGACACCGTCGAGCCAGCAGCGCCAGATCACGCGGATCCAGGCGCGGGCCAGCACGCGG
>DATGOE010000077.1:0-15680 GCA_035306365.1 Natronosporangium sp.
GGTGGCGTGGGCCAGCCGCCACAGCACGTCGCCGAGCAGGCGGTCCCGGTTGCCCACGACCCGGTACAGCGTCGCCCGGCTGATCCACAGGTCACCGGCGAGCGCGTCCATCGGCAGCGCACCGGTGGCCACGAACCGCCGGCGCGCCGCGGCCAGCGCGGTCGGGTAGTCGACGACTCTCCCACCGCCGCCCATGATGACACTGTGCCACCGCCGGCCTCCGCCGGCGACACCCGCGGCGGTCGCTCCTCGCGCAGGCGGTGGCACCGGCGTGGTGGAATGCCGCCGTGACCAGATCTTCCGGCCGGCGGGCACTGGACCACATCGACCGGTTCAACGCGGCCCAGCGGTCGTGCCGGTACCGCCACCGGTCCAGGCGAACCGCACCACGTCGGTGTCCCCGTCGGACGCCACGGACGATGACGCTGCGGTGGCGGGGCGACCTGGTCGCCGGCCTCGAGGTGGCGTTCGACTGACGCCGGCGCGCCCCGGGTCGCCGGCGTCGCACCGGCGTGGTGTCATGCCACCGTGAGCACGCGCAGCCCGGCGTACCGGTTGGTGCGCAGACCGGCCGCCCCGCCCGTCGTCGAGCTGGACGAGGCACAGCGGTCGGTGGTCGCGCACACCAGCGGCCCGCTGCTGGTCGTCGGCGGCCCGGGCACGGGCAAGACCACCACCCTGGTGGAGGCGGTCGCGGCCCGGGTGGCCGAGGGCGCCGACCCGCAGCGGGTGCTGGTGCTGACGTTCGGCCGCCGGGCCGCCGGCAGGCTGCGGGAGCGGATCGAGGCCCGGATCGCCGACCGCGCGGTGGCGCAGCCGCTGGTCCGCACGTTCCACGCGTACGCGTACGGGCTGCTGCGCCGGGCCGCCACCGCCCGCGGGGAGCCGGCGCCGCGGTTGCTCACCGGCCCGGAGCAGGACGCGCTGATCCGGGAGCTGCTGGCCGGTGCACCGCACCGCTGGCCGGACCGGCTGCGGGCGGCCCTGCCCACCCGGGCGTTCGCCGCCCAGCTGCGCGACCTGCTGCTGCGCGCGGCCGAGCGGGGCATCGACGCCGACCAGCTCGACGCGCTCGGGGCCAAGTACGGCCGCGACGACTGGCGGGCCGCCGCGGCGTTCAAGGTGGAGTACGACGCGGTGCTGGCGCTGCGCGACGCCACCGGCGGCGGCACGGTCGGGTACGACCACGCCGAGCTGGTCCGGGCCGCGGCCGCCACGGTGCGCGACGACCCGGACCTGCTGGCGGCGGAGCGGCGGCGGCTGCAGGCCGTCTACGTCGACGAGTACGCCGACACCGACCCCGCCCAGCGGGAGCTGCTGGCCCTGGTCGCGGGCGGCGGGGCACCCCTGGTGGTGTTCGCCGACCCGGACTCCTCCACGTACGCCTTCCGCGGCGGCGACCCCGAGGGCGTACGCGAGTTCCCCGACCGGTTCCCGACCCCGGCCGGTCACCCGGCACCCACCCTCACCCTGCGCCGCTCCTACCGGTCCGGCGGGCGACTGCTGGCCGCGGCCGCCCGGGTCGGGCGGCGGCTGCGCGGCCCGGCGCGCCACCGCGCCCTGACCCCGGCCGAGGACCTGCCGCCGGGGCGGGTGGAGGTGCGTCTCTTCCGCTCCGCCGTGAGCGAGCACGCCTGGCTCGCGTACCGGTTGCGCGGGCTCCACCTGCACGAGGGGGTGTCGTGGTCGCGGATGGCGGTGCTGGTGCGCGCCGGCAACCAGCTGCCGCGCGTGCAGCGGGCCCTGCGCGCGGCCGGTGTCCCCACCGTCGTCCACGGCGAGGACCTGCCGCTGCCCGCCCAGCCGGCGGTGGCGCCGCTGCTGCAGCTGTTGCGCGCCGCGCTGGAACCGGACCGGCTGGACGAGGAGGCGGCGGTCGCGCTGCTGCACTCCCCGCTGGGCGGCGCCGACCCGCTGGCCGAGCGCCGGCTGCGGCAGGGGCTGCGGGCGCGGGCGCTGGCCGCCGGTGACCAGCGGCCGTCGGGGCGGCTGCTGGTGGAGGCGCTGCGGCACCCGGACGAGCTGGCCGCGGTGGACCGGAGCTGGGCGGAGCCGGCCCGCCGGGTCGCCGGCCTGATCGCGACCGCCCGCGAGGCCGCCGCGCGGCCGGCGGCCACGATCGAGGACGTGCTGTGGGCGGTGTGGCAGCGCAGCGGGCTGGCCGAGCGCTGGTCCGCCACCGCCACCCGCCCCGGCGAGGACCCGGCCCGCGCGGAGGCGGCCGACCGGAACCTCGACGCGGTGATGGTGCTGTTCGACGCCGCGGCGAGGTACACCGACCGGCTGCCCGGCGCCGGGCCGCTCGGGTTCCTCGACTACGTGCTGGACCAGCAGCTGCCCGCCGACACGCTGGCACCCACCGGTGACCGCGGAGAGGCGGTGCGGCTGCTGACCGCGCACGCGGCCAAGGGGCTGGAGTGGGACGTGGTGGCGCTGCCGGGCGTGCAGGAGGGGGTGTGGCCGGACCTGCGGCTGCGTGGCAGCCTGCTCGGCGCCGAGCAGCTGGTCGACATCGCCGCCGGCCGCGAGGTCGGTCCGGTGGGGCAGACCTCGGCCCTGCTGGACGAGGAACGGCGGCTGTTCCACGTGGCGGTGACCCGGGCGCGGCGGCACCTGCTGGCCAGCGCGGTCGCCGCCGACTCCGTGGGCGGGGTCGCGCAGGCCGAGGAGCCCAGCCGGTTCCTGCGGGAGCTGGTCGGGCGGGACCCCGACCCGCCGGCGGAGGGACCGGCGGCGGAGGGACCGGTGACAACGGATGGCGAGCTGGTGGCGGGCGCAGCGGCCGGACCGGACGGCGACCCGGTGGCGGGCGCGGCGGCGGACGGCGAGCTGGCCGCGCAGGGGCTTGCCGGCCTGGACGGCGGTCCGGCGACCGGCGCCGGTGTGCGCGCGCTGACACTGCCCGCGCTCGTGGCCGAGCTGCGGGCGGCCACCGCCGACCCCGCGGCCCCGCCGGCGCGCCGGCGCGCCGCCGCCGCACAGCTCGCCCGCCTCGCCGCCGCGGGGGTGCGCGGGGCCCACCCGGACCAGTGGTGGGGGCTGGCACCGCTGTCGGACGACCGCCCGCTGGCCGACCCGGGACAGCCGGTCCGGGTCAGCCCGTCCACGATCGAGTCGACCCTGCGGTGCAGCCTGCGGTGGCTGCTGGAGCGGCACGGAGGGGCCGCGCCGGCCACCGCCGCCCAGGGGGTCGGCAACCTCGTGCACGCCGCCGCGATGCTCGCCGACCGGGTCGGCCACGACCGGCAGGCGCTGCTGGAGTGGATGTCCGCCCGGTTCGACGAGATCGAGCACGCCGCGGTGTGGCTCGCCGGCCGGGAACGCCAGCGGGCCGAGGAGATGGTGGACAAGCTGCTGCGGTGGGTGGCCGCCAACCCGCGCCGCCTGCTTGAGGTGGAGCGGGAGTTCGTCGTGCGGCTCGACGGCCCGCCACCGGTGGAGCTGCGCGGCCGGGTGGACCGGCTGGAGCGGGACGGGTCCGGCCGGCTGGTGGTGGTCGACCTCAAGACCGGCCGGTCCGCCCCGACCGCCGGGGACATCGCCACCCATGCGCAGCTGGGCGCCTACCAGGTGGCGGTGGAGGCGGGCGCGTTCGGCGAGCACGGCACGGAGTCGGGCGGGGCGGCGCTGGTGCAGCTGGGCACGTCCGGGCAGGACGCGAGGGAGCAGGTCCAGCCGCCGCTGTCGGAGGTGGACGATCCCGGCTGGGCGCGGGAGCTCGTCCGCCGCGCCGGCGCGGTGCTCGCCGGCGCCACGTTCGAGGCCCGGCGCAACGACCGCTGCCGCACCTGTCCGGTACGCACGAGCTGCCCGGTGTCCGGGCAGGGTCGGCAGGTGGTGCAGCCGTGACCACGTTCGACGCCGGCCCCCGCTACACGCCGGACGAGCTGGCGCGCCTGCTGCGCCTGCCGCCGCCGACCCGGGAGCAGGCGGCGGTGATCTCCGCGCCGCTGGCGCCGCTGCTGGTGGTCGCCGGCGCCGGCTCCGGCAAGACCGAGACGATGGCGGCGCGGGTGGTGTGGCTGGTCGCCAACGGGTACGTCCACCCCGACCGGGTGCTCGGCCTCACCTTCACCCGCAAGGCCGCCGGCGAGCTCGCCGGCCGGATCCGCACCCGGCTCGGCCAGCTGCGCCGCCGGCTGGGCGCCGACGCGTTCCTCGAGGGGGAGCCGACGGTGTCCACGTACCACTCGTACGCCGCCCGCATCCTCTCCGAGCACGGCGTGCGGTCCGGGTTCGAGCCCGCCGCGCGGCTGCTGACCGAGGCCGCCCGCTGGCAGGTCGCCGACGCGGTGGTCCGCACCTACGACGGCGACATGGACGCCGTGCCGTTCGTCCCGGACACCGTGACCGACGCGGTGCTGAAGCTCGCCGACGAGCTCGCCGAGCACCTGGTCGACCCCGACGACGTCGCCCGCTGGACCGGCCGGTTCAACGCCGAGCTGCGCGCCCGCCCCGGCCGCGTCTACGCGCGGGTCCGCGACCTGCTCGACCGGCAGCAGGCGCGGTTGCAGCTGCTGCCGCTGGTACGGCGGTTCGCCGCGCGCAAGGCCGACGCGGAGGCGGTCGACTTCGGCGACCAGCTCGCGCGCGCCGCGGTGGTCGCCCGCGACCACCCCGAGGTGGGGGAGGTGGAGCGGGACCGCTTCCGGGTGGTGCTGCTCGACGAGTACCAGGACACCAGCCACGCCCAGGTGGTGCTGCTGCGCTCGCTGTTCGGCGGCGGTCACCCGGTGACCGCGGTCGGCGACCCGTGCCAGTCGATCTACGGCTGGCGGGGCGCCGGTGCGGGCACCCTCGACCGGTTCCCGGAGACCTTCCCCGGCCGGGACGGCCGGCCGGCGACGGTGCGGGAGCTGACCACGAGCTGGCGCAACCGGCCGGAGATCCTGGCCGTGGCCAACGCGCTGGCCGCCCCGCTGCGCGCCGCCGGGGCGCGGGTGGCCACCCTGGCCGCGGCACCGCGCCCGGCCGCGCCCCTGGCCGGGAGCACCGTGGCCTGCGCGCTGACCGGGACCTTCCTGGACGAGGCGGAGTGGATCGCCGACCGGGTCGCGTCGACGTGGCGCGCCGCCGGCTGGGAGCCGCCCGCCGGCAGCGGCGAGAGTGGGCGGCCGGCCGGCGCACCGTCCATCACGGACGGACCGGCCGGGGCGCCGCCCACCACGGCGGTGCTGGTGCGGCGGCGCGACCAGATCCCGGCGATCGAGTCGGCGCTGCGCGCCCGGGGGCTGCCGGTCGAGGTGGTCGGCCTCGGCGGGCTGCTGGACACGCCGGAGGTGCGGGACGTCGTGTCCACCCTGCGGGTGCTGGCCGACCCGACCGACGGGGCCTCCCTGGTGCGGCTGCTCACCGGCGCACGGTGGCGGATCGGCCCGCGCGACCTGGTGGCGCTGCACCGCCGGGCGCGCCGGCTCGCCGCCGCCCGGGAGCCCGCCGGTGCCGCGGACGGGTCCGGGCCGGAGCCGGAGATCGTGCCCGACCGGCTGGTGGCGGCGGCACTGGCCGAGGCGCTCGACGACCCGGGACCGCCGACGGACTACTCGCCGACCGGGTACGCCCGGCTGCGTGCCTTCGCCGCCGAGCTGGCGGCGTTGCGCCGCCGTCTGGACCAGCCGCTGCCGGACCTGGTGGGGGACGTGGAGCGCACCACCGGACTGGACGTGGAGGTGGCGGTACGCCAGGCCGGCGCCACCGTGGCCGGCACCGGGCCGGCCGGTGGCGGGCTGGCCCGGGCGCACCTGGACGCCCTGGGCGAGGTGGCGGCCAGGTTCGCCGCCGAGGCGCCGGGTGCCACCCTGCCGGCGTTCCTGGCCTTCCTGGCCGCCGCCGAGGATGAGGAGCGCGGGCTGACGCCCGGCGAGGTGGAGGTGGTGGAGGGAGCGGTCCAGGTGCTCACCACGCACGCCGCCAAGGGCCTGGAGTGGGACGTGGTGGCGGTGGCCGGGCTGACCCGGCAGGTGTGGCCGGCACCGACCAAGGGCTCCGACCACTACCTGTACGGCGCGGGGGTGCTGCCGTTCCCGCTGCGCGGCGACGCCGCCGCCCTGCCGGTGTTCGACCTGTCCGGTGCGGACGACCAGAAGGGCGTCGACCAGGCCCGGCAGCGGTTCGAGGCGGCGTGGCGGGAGCACGAGGAGCGGGAGGAGCGGCGCCTGGCGTACGTCGCGGTCACCCGGGCCAGACGCCTGCTGCTGTGCAGCGGCTACTGGTGGGGGGACGGGGTCCGCCGCGCCCGCGGGCCGTCGGTGTTCCTGGAGGAGATCCGCGACCAGTGCCGGTCCGGCGCCGGCAGCGTGGACGAGTGGGCCGGCGAGCCCGACGACGGCGCCACGAACCCCACCGACGAGCTGGTGGCGACGGCCGTGTGGCCGGCCGACCCCCTGGGCGACCGGCGGCCCGCGCTGGAGGAGGCCGCCGCCCTGGTCCGCGCCGCACTCGCCGCCGGCGACGCGGCCGGGCGGGACGCCACGGCGCGGGACGCCGCCGGGGCGGACGCGCGGGACGTCGCCGACCCGGTCGTGGCGCGCTGGGCCCGGGAGGCGGACCTGCTGCTGGCCGAGCGGCAGCGGGCGGCCGAGCGCGCCGCGTCGGTGGAGGTGCCGCTGCCGGAGCACCTCAGCGTGTCCCAGCTCGTGGCGCTCACCCGGGACCCGCGCGGGCTCGCCCGCCAGCTCCGCCGGCCGCTGCCCGCCCGTCCCGACCCCTACGCCCGCCGGGGCACCGCCTTCCACGCCTGGCTGGAGCAACGGTTCCAGGCCGACCGGCTGTTCGACCTCGACGACCTACCCGGAGCGGCGGACGAGGATCCCGCCCCCGACTCCGCGCTGGCGCTGCTGCGCGAGCGGTTCCTCGCCAGCCCGTGGGCCCGCCGCACCCCGGTGGAGGTGGAGGTGCCGTTCGCGACCCGGATCGGCGGCGTGGTGGTCCGGGGCCGCATGGACGCGGTGTTCCGCGACCCCGACGGCAGCTACGACGTCATCGACTGGAAGACCGGGCAGCGCCCGACCGGGCCGGCGGCCGAGGCGGCGGCGGTCCAACTGGCCACCTACCGGCTGGCGTGGGCGGAGCTGGCCGGGGTCCCGGTCGAACGGGTACGGGCCGGGTTCCACTACGTCGCCGACAACGTGAACGTACGGCCGGTCGACCTGCTCGACGCGAAGCGCCTGGCCGCGCTCGTCACCGGCCTGCCGGTGGAGTCGGAAGCCGCTGGGGCTCCGGGAGCGCCTGGACCGCGATGATCCTGGCGTCCAGGACCGCGACGCCGCCGGCGTGCGCGAGCACCGGGTTGAGGTCGAGCTCCCGGACCTCCGGGTGGGCGATGGCGAAGTCGCTCACCGCCACCATGAGGGACACCAACGCCGCCACGTCCGCACCAGGTGCGCCCCGGTAGCCGGCCAGCAGGCGGCCGACCGCCAGATCGTCCAGCATCCGGCGGGCGAGGTCGGGGGTGACCGGCAGCGGCCGGCTGGCGACGTCGCCCAGCAGCTCCACCAGCGTCCCGCCGGCACCGACGGTCAGGACCGGTCCGAAGGTGTCGTCGTGGGAGACTCCCACCAGGACCTCCACGCCCGGCTCGTGCACCATCGGGGTGACCAGCACGCCGTCGAGGCGGGCGTCCGGGCACCGGGCGGCCACCTCGGCCAGCATCCCGGTGTAGACCGCGGGCGCGGTCAGTGGGGTGACGTCCAGACGGACACCACCCACATCGGACTTGTGGGCGATGTCGGGGGAGACCACCTTCAGCGCCACGCGGCCACCCAGCGCGGCCGCCGCCGCAGCCGCCTCGTCGGCGGTCCGGGCCAGGCGGTGCGGCCCGACCGGGACGCCGCCGAGCCGCAGCAGCTCGCGCGCCTGCGGCTCGGTCAGCAACCGCGGCCGCCCGGACGGTGCGGGAGCCAGGGGCGGCCAGGACGGGCGCTCGCCGCGCAGCCACGCCGCCCGCTCGGCCAGCGCGTCCGCCGCCCGCACGGTCAGCTCCACGCTGGGGTGCACCGGCACGCCGGCCTCGAACAGCGGCGCCAGCACCTTGTTGTCGCCGCCGGCGTAGACGCTGCACACCAGCACCGGCTTGGGTCCGCGGGTGCGCTGGGCGAGCACCGTCGCGGCCTCCTGTTCGCTGGCGCGCAGTCCCGGGTCGAACCGCTTCGCGTACCCGCCCAGCAGGCCGACCACGACGAGCTGGTCGACCCCGTCGTCGTCCAGGATGATCCCGGCGGCGTCGGCGAAGCGCACCGGGTCGGTGTCGGTCGCGCCCGCCACGTCCACCGGGTTGGTCACCGAGGCGTGCGGGCCGAGCAGGTCGCGCAGGCGCGCGCGGGTCTGCTCCGCCAGGCGCGCCATCCGCAGGTGCCCGGAGGCCGCGATGGCGTCGGCGGCGATGGTGGCGTGGCCGCCGCCGTCGGCGAGCACCGCGGTGCGGCCGCCCGGCGGCGTGGGCCAGCCCGCCAGCGCGGCCGCCACGGGCAGCAGCTCGTCCTCGCGGTCCACCCAGGTGGCACCGGCGGTGCGCAGCGCCGCGGCGGCGACCGCGGCGTCGCCGGCCACCGCACCGGTGTGGGACCGGGCGCTGCGGACTCCCTCCCGCGTCCGGCCGGCCTTGAGCACCACCACCGGTTTGCGGGCGGCGGCGCGGGTGATCGCCGACAGCGTCTCGCGACCGCGGCGGAAGCCCTCGGCGTGCAGGCAGATCGCCCTGATGTGCGGCGCGGCGCCGAGGTGGTCGACCAGCTCCGGGTAGCCCACGTCGCTCTCGTTGCCGACGCCCACGTACAGGCTGAGCCCGGTGCCGCCGGCGCGGCGGGCCGCCTCCAGGGCGCTGAGCAGGATCGTGCCGCTCTGCGAGACCAGCCCGAGGGGCCCGGGCGGCACCTGGGGTACCCCGACCAGGTTGACCGCTTCGGGCAGGTTGAAGAAGCCGGAGGTGTTCGGGCCGATGAGGCGCACCCCGTACCGGCGCGCGGCCGCGAGCACCTGCTCCTGCCGCCTGCGACCGGCCGCACCGGTCTCGGCGAACCCGACCGCGACCGCCACCGCTCCGGCCACCCCCGCCCGGCCGCAGTCGGCCAGCACCTCCGGCAGCGTGTCGGCGGGCGTGGCGATGAACGCCAGGTCCACCGGCGCGGCGATGGCGGACACCGCCGGATAGGCGCGCAGGCCGAGCACCTCGGTCTCGCGGGGGTTGACCGGGTACACCGGATGGGGGTAGCCGCTGGTCAGCAGCTCCCGCACCGCGTGGTACCCGCGCTTGCTCGGGTTGTTGGAGGCGCCCACCACCGCGATCGAGCGCGGGCGCAGCATCCGATCGACCGGGGCGGGCATCAGCATCCGGTCGAGGGGGGCGGGCTTCGGCATCCGGTCGACGGCGGCGGGCATCACCGACCTCCGAACGCCGGCGGGCGGCGCTGCGCGAACGCCGCCACCCCCTCGGCCCAGTCGGCGGTGCCCATGCACCTGACCAGCGCCTCCACCTCGGCCTCCAGCGCCGCCGCCAGCGCGGCGTCGTGGTTGAGGTGCGCCTTCATCAGCGCCGTGGGCACCGGGGCGGCCGCGGCGAGCCGCTCGGTCAGCTCCACGGTGGCCGCGGCCAGCTCGCCCGCGGGCACGGCCCGGTGGGCCAGCCCCCAGGCCGCGGCCTCGGCGCCGGTGAACCGCCTGCCGGTGAACAGCAGCTCCCGGGCGCGGGCCAGCCCGACCAGCTGCGGCAGGCGGACGGTCACGCCCCCGCCGACGTACGTGCCGAGGTGCAGCTCGGGAAAGGAGAACACGGCGTCCTCGGCGGCGACCAGGAAGTCGGCCGCCACGGCCAGCTCCGCGCCCGCCCCGATCGCGTAGCCGTGCACGGCCGCGACCACCGGCGTGCCGATGGTGGCGATGGTGCGGATGACGTCGGCGGCCAGCCGCGCGTACGCCTCCCGCTGCCGCGGGGTCCGCTCGGTGGCGGCGTGCGCCTTGAGGTCCGCGCCGGCGCAGAAGGCGCGCCCGGCGCCGCGCAGCACCACCACCCGTACCTCCGGGTCGTCGGCACCCTCCCGCAGCCGCGCCGCGAGCTGCGTGTAGAGCTCCTCGCTCACGGCGTTGAGCCGGTCCGGGCGGTTGAGGGTCAGCGTCAGGGTCCGCCCGTGCCGGGCGGCCAGGACGAGCGGGTCGCTGGCGGTGCCGTCCGGGCTCATGACGCCGGCTCCCTCGCCGGGTCGAGGTCGTCCTGGTCGAAGTAGACCCTGAACTGGTCCAGCAGGGACTCCTCGGTCGCCAGCGCGTCCCGGGAGGCGGCCCCCAGGTGGGCGGCGACGGTGCTGGCGATGGCCTGGGAGAGGGACACGAACGCGGTCATCGACCGCAGCACCCCCGGGCCCGCGGTGTCGACGAGGAAGACGTGGTCGCCGAGCGGGACCAGGGGGGAGGCGGCGTTGTCGGTGAGCACCACCGTGGTCGCCCCCCGCTGGCGGGCGTACCGGCAGGCGAGCACGGTGTAGCGGGTGTACCGGTGCAGGCCGAAGGCGATGAGCGTGTCCTCGGCGCGGATGTCGCGCACCTGCTCGACGAGCACCCCGGTGGTGAACAGACGGACGTCGTCGCGCACCAGGTGGAGGAGGAACCACAGCAGGTAGGCGGCGCTGTGGGACTTGCGCAGGCCGAGCACGTGCACCGCCCGCGCGTCGCTGATGCACCGGGCCACCTTGGCGATGTCGTCGGCGGCGATCCGCCCGAACGTCCGGGCGATGTTCTCCTCGTCGAACCGGGCGCTGCGCTGCCACAGCTGCGGCTCGGCCTTGGTGACCGCGTGCAGCCGCTGGACCAGGGTCTGCGCCCGGAGATGGTCCTCGCACAGCTGCCGCAGGGCGGGGTAGCCGGACAGTCCCAGCGACTTGGCGAACCGGGAGACGGTGGACATGTTGACGCCGGCGCGTTCGGCGACGTCGCCGACGGACAGGAACGCCACGCCCTCCGGGTCCTCCAGGATCAGGCGGGCGAGGCTGCGGTACGCGGGTGTCAGGTGCGGACCGTGCTCATGGATGCGGGCGGTCAGGGCGGCGAAGCTGTCCGGGGGCGGGCGACCGTCATCATCGTCCACTGCCGATGCCTCCGGGGGCGGGTCGGGCGGGTCGGGCAGGCAAGCCGAACATGCAAGAGAGGCGGTTGATGCCGGGAGGACCTGCACAGGTCTCCACTGTTGCACGATTGGCTTGCAATCTCAACTCATCATGACGTGAGATCTTGCCAACACTCTGCGAGCCGCATAGGGTGGCAACCCACACCGTGGCTCCGTCCAGTGGGCGGCGTCGATGGGAGGACGGTGCGGACGCGAGGAGGACAGCGAATGAGTACGAAGTCCCGCCGGACCGCGCTGCGCGCGGTCGTCCCGGCCGCGCTGGCGGCCCTGGCGCTCACCAGCGCCTGTGCACCCGAGGACGCCGGCGGAAACGCCGGTGAGTCCGGGGTGCGGTCCGACATGGTGCTGGCCACCGGCTCCACGGGTGGCACCTACTACCCGCTGGGCGGCGGCATGGCCCAGGTATGGACCAACCAGATCGAAGGGCTGCGGGTGAGCACCCAGGCCACCGGCGCGTCCGTGGAGAACCTGCGGCTGCTGCAGGCCGGAGAGGTGGAGCTCATCATGTCGGTCAACGGCGTCGCCATCGACGCCTACAACGGGGTCAACACCTTCGAGGGCGAGGAGCACGACTTCCGGGCGATCGGCAACATCTACCGCGAGGTGATGCAGGTCGTCGCCCGGGCCGACGCCGGGGTGGAGACGATCGCCGACCTGGCCGGCAAGCGGGTGCAGCTCGGGCCCGCCGGCAGCGGCACCGACGTCATGGCCAGGCGGATCCTGGAGTACCACGGCATCGACCCCGAGTCCGACATCACCAGCTTCAACGACACCTTCGCCGACGCCGCCGACCAGCTGCGCGACGGCACGGTCGACGCGGCGTTCGCGATCCTCGCGCTGCCGGCCGCGAGCATCATCGACGTGGCGACCGCCATCGACCTCAGGCTGGTCAGCATCGAGGGCGACGCGCTGCAGCGGCTGCTCGCCGACGATCCCAGCCTGACCCCGGTCGAGGTGCCCGAGGGCACGTACCCGGGTCAGGAGGGCACCGCCCAGTGGGTCACCAACTGGGCCACCCTCTACTGCCTGACCGGCCTGGACGACGACCAGGTCTACGAGCTCGTGAAGGTCATGTACGAGGAGATGAACCCGGAGACGGTCGGCCACGCGGTCGCGGCGGAGATCCAGCTGGAGACCGCGCTCGACGGGCTCGGCCCGATCCCGGTGCACCCCGGTGCCGCCAGGTACTACGAGGAGCAGGGGATCGAGCTGCCGTGAGCCGGCGCTGCGCGGCCGGGGTGGTGCGGCCGCGTGGTCGCACCACCCCGGCCGTTGCGGGATGGCACCGTACGGGTGGACGATGTGCTGACCTCCTCCGGCGCGGCCGCGGGCGGCGGCCGGTCACCGCCGGCGCCGCGGTCCGGTGGAGGTCGGTTGACCAGCGGTGCGGACGGGAGACCCGGTGAGCGGACCGGTGGGGCAGGACGGCGCGGCGACCACCGTCGCCGAGGGGGCCCCGCTCGAGCGCGAGATCGACCGGTTGCTCGAAGGGCAGTCCCTCGCCGACGTGGAGCGGGAGACCCGCAAGGACCACCACTTTGTCTGGCGGCTGCTGATCTTCCTGATCGGGCTGACGCTCAGCTGCTTCCATCTCTACACCGGCTTCGACGACACCCTCCCCAGCCACCAGCAGCGCACCTTCCACCTCGCGTTCGGCCTCGGCCTGATCTTCCTGCTCTACCCGGCGAGGCGGCCCCAGCTCGAACGGGAGGTGTGGGCCGGCTGGATCCTGACCGCGGGCGGCTTCGCCCTGCTCGGGTGGCTGGCCGTCTCCGGCCAGGCCAACAGCTACGTGGTGCTGCCGTCGGCGCTGGTGCTGGCGCTGGTCCAGGCGGCCCGCCACCTGCCGTGGCGGGTGCTGGGGATGCCGGTGGCGGACGCGCTGCTGGCGGGCCTGGGGTTCCTCGCCGGCCTCTACCTCTTCTTCAACGCCGACACGGTCATCCGGTCCGCCGGCCGGCTGCCCACCACCGACCCGGCCATGACGCCGTACTTCGTGGTCGCGACCATCGGCGTGCTGGTCGTCCTCGCCGCCGCGCAGCGGGCGGTCGGAGCGGCGCTGACGGTGCTGGCGGCGCTCATGCTCGTCTACGGCTACCTCGGCCCGTACCTGCCCGGCTTCCTCGGCCACGGCGGCTACCGCATCGACCGGATCATCGCCACCTCGTTCCTCGGCACCGAGGGCGTGTTCGGCACCCCGATCCAGGTCTCCTCGACCTTCATCTTCCTGTTCATGATCTTCGCGGCGATGCTGCAGCGCACCGGCATGGAGGCCTTCTTCAACAAGCTGGCGCTCGGCCTCGCCGGCGGGTTCACCGGCGGCACCGCCAAGGTCGCGGTGCTGGCCAGCGCCTTCTCCGGCACCATGAGCGGCAGCTCGGTGGCGAACACGGTCAGCAACGGCGTCTTCACGATCCCGATGATGCGGCGGTCGGGCTTCCGCCGCGACGTCGCCGGCGCGGTGGAGGCGGCGTCCTCGACCGGCGGCCAGCTCGCCCCGCCGGTCATGGGGGCGGGCGCCTTCATCATGGTGGAGATCACCGGGATCCCGTACATCGAGATCATCAAGGCGGCGGCGGTGCCCGCCATCCTGTTCTTCACCGCCCAGTACATCGTCATCCACTACGAGGCGAAGAAGGCCGGCATCCAGGGGCTGCCCCGCGACCAGCTCCCCAGTGTCCGCCGGCTGATGAAGGTCCAGGGCTACCTGCTGGCACCGATCATCCTGATCTTCATCATCCTCTCGCTCGGCTTCACCCCGATGCGGGCGGCACTGTGGGCGATCGTCGCCACGGTGGCGATCAACCTGCTCACCCAGCTCGTGGCCCTGGTCGTGGGCGCGCTGCGCCGCGGTCCGGCCCCGGAGCTGGCACCGCCCGGGCTGCCCGAGGGCGCCGGCCCGCTGGAGGTGTGGTGGCACGGCGTCCTGCGGCGGTGCCACCGTCTGCTCGCGGGCGCGCCGGCACCGGCCCGGCGGGCGGTGGCGCAGTGGCGGGCGCTGGACCACAAGCTGACCGTCCGCACCCTCCCCGCCGGCCTGGTCGACGCCTCCCGGATCTCGCTGCCGGTCATCGCCGCGTGCGCGGCCGCCGGTCTCATCGCCGGCATCGTCACCCTCACCGGGCTCGGGCTCAAGCTCGTCAACGGGCTGATCACCCTCGGCCAGGGCAACATCTACCTGGTCATGTTCTTCGTCATGATCTCGTGCCTGGTGCTCGGCATCGGGGTCCCCACCACGGCCAACTACGTCATCACGGCCACCCTGGCCGCGCCGGCGCTGCTCCAGCTCGGTGCGGAGCTGCTGTCGGCCCACATGTTCGTCTTCTACTTCGGGATCATGGCCGACATCACCCCGCCGGTGTGCCTGGCCGCGTACGCCGCGGCCGCGATCTCCGGCGGCAGCCCGCTCCGCACCGGCGTCTGGTCGGTGCGCGTGGCCGTCTCCGGGTTCGTCGTGCCCTACATGTTCGTCATCAACCCGCAGCTGCTGCTGCTCGACGTCACCTGGGCGGGCCTCGCGTTCACCGTGGTCACCGCCCTCATCGGAGTCACCGCCCTGGGCGCGGCCGTGGCCGGCTACATCCACCGGCGGCTGCACCCGGTGGTCCGGCTCGTGCTCGCCGGCGCCGGCCTGCTGCTGCTCGGCGCGCCGGTGTGGAGCAACGCGCTCGGCGTGGCGGTGGCCGCCGCGATCTTCGCCCACCAGTGGTGGCTGCGTCGGCGGGAGGGACGGCCGGTCGACCGTCCGGCCGCGCCGGTGGCCGACCCTGCCGGGTGAGGTCACCGTTCATCCCGCTCGACCGCTGGCTCCGGTCTGGACAGCCGGAAACTAACGTCGGTAGTTTTTCGTCATGACGACGCTGTCGCTGGCCACCATCCTGGCCGAGGCCGCCCGGCGCTACCCGGACAAGACCGCGGTCGTCGACGGCGACCTGCGGGTCACCTACGCCGAGCTCTGGCACCAGGCCCGCGGGTACGCCGCCGGCCTGCGCGCGGCCGGCGTCGAGCCGGGTCAGTCGGTGGCGCTGCTGATCCCCAACGTCGTGGACTTCCCGCGGGCGTACTACGGTGCGCTCGCGGCCGGGGCCGTGGTGGTCCCGGTGCACCTGCTGCTGACCGGTTCCGAGGCGGCGTACGTCCTGCGGGACAGCCGCGCCGACCTGCTGGTGTGCCACACCAGCCTGCTCGGGACCGGGGCGGCCGCGGCGGCGGAGGCGGGGGTGCCGGTGCTCACCGTCGGCCCGCCCGCTGTCGCGGACACCCCCGGCGGGGCGCCGCCGCGGCTGGAGGACCTGAGCGGGCAGGTCGAGCCGCTGGCCACGTACGCCACCCGCCGGCCCGACGACCCGGCGGTGGTCTTCTACACCAGCGGCACCACCGGCGAGCCGAAGGGCGCCCTGCTGACCCACTTCAACCTCGTCATGAACGCCATGGTCAACGTCTTCGACGCCAACGAGGCGCGCAGCGACGACGTGGTCATGGGGTGCCTGCCGCTGTTCCACAGCTTCGGCCAGACCGTGGCGATGAACGGCACCTTCCGCATCGGCGCCACCCTGGTGCTGCTGGC
>DATGOE010000078.1:0-10431 GCA_035306365.1 Natronosporangium sp.
CCCGTGCGGAGACAGGTCCTGCGCCCCATACCCGATCATCAGCCGGTCGCCGTCGATCAGCGTCTGCACACTGCGCAGCGCGGTGAACGGCGGCAGCACCACCACCTCGACCTCGGTCAGCTGCTGCTCGTTCAAACTGAACGCCAGCTTCTGCACCAGCGCGATCGCCTCGAGGTGGTTGAGGTTCATCTTCCAGTTGCCGGCCATGAGCGGCCGCCGGGCACCGGCCATCACGCCTCCCCCGCGGCCGCCAGCGCGGCCAGGCCGGGCAGCTCGGCGCCCTCCACGAACTCCAGCGACGCCCCGCCGCCGGTGGAGATGTGGTCGAAGGACTCCTCGAGTCCGAGCACCCGCACCGCCGCGGCCGAGTCACCGCCGCCCACGACGGTGAACGCGTCCGAGGCCGCGATCGCGCGCGCCACCCCGAGCGTGCCGGCGCGGAAGGGCTCCAACTCGAACACCCCCATCGGTCCGTTCCAGAAGACGGTACGGGCGCCGGCCAGCGCGCCGGTGAACCGCTCCACCGTGGCCGGACCGATGTCCAGTCCGGCCCGGTCCGGCGGGATGGCGTCCACGCCCACCACCGCGTGCGCGGCGTCGGCCGCCACCGCGGTGGCGGCCACCACGTCCACCGGCAGCATGATCTTCTCGCCGGCGCGCGCGAGCAGCTGCCGGCAGGTGTCGACCAGGTCCGGCTCCAGCAGCGACGTGCCGGTGCCGTGGCCCTGGGCGGCCAGGAAGGTGAAGCACATGCCGCCGCCGACCAGCAGCCGGTCCACCTTGGGCAGCAGGGCCTCGATGACGCCGAGCTTGTCGGAGACCTTCGCGCCGCCGAGCACCACCACGTACGGACGCTCCGGGGACCCGGTCAGGCGCTGCAGCACCGACAGCTCCCGCAGCACCAGCCGCCCGGCGTAGGCGGGCAGCCGCGCCGGCAGGTCGAAGACGCTGGCGTGCCGGCGGTGGAGGGCGCCGAAGGCGTCGTCGACGTACACGTCCGCCAGCGCCGCCAGCCGGTCGGCCAGCTCGCCCCGGGCGGTGTCGTCCTTGGACGTCTCGCCGGGCTCGAAGCGCAGGTTCTCCAGCAGCACCACACCGCCGTCGGCCAGGCCGGCGACCGCGGCGGCCGCGGACTCCCCGGCCGTGTCGGAGGCGAAGGCCACCGGCGCGCCGAGCAGCTCCTCCAGGCGCACCGCGACCGGGGCCAGGCTGTACGCCGGGTCCGGTGCGCCCTTCGGCCGGCCCAGGTGGGAGCAGACCACCACCCGCGCGCCGGCGGCGCGCAGCTCCGTCAGGGTCGGCAGCACCGCCCGGATCCGGCCGTCGTCGGTGATGCGACCGTCCTCCAGGGGCACGTTGAGGTCGGCACGCACCAGCACCCTGCGGCCGCGGACCCCCGACGCCAGCAGGTCGTCCAGACTCCGGATGCTCACAGCGAGGCGCCCACCAGCTTGACCAGGTCCACCAGGCGGTTGGAGAAGCCCCACTCGTCGTCGTACCAGCCGACCACCTTGACCTGCTCACCGATGACCTTGGTCAGGCCCGCGTCGAAGATGCACGACGCCGGGTCGGTGACGATGTCGGCGGAGACGATCGGGTCCTCGACGTAGGAGATGATGCCCGCCATCGGGCCGGCCGCGGCCTCGCGCATGGCGGCGTTCACCTCCTCGACGCTGGTCTCGCGGCGGACGGTCACGGTCAGGTCGGTGACCGACCCGGTCGGCACGGGCACGCGCAGCGCGTACCCGTCCAGCCGCCCGGCCAGCTCGGGCACGACCAGGCCGATCGCCTTGGCGGCACCGGTGGAGGTGGGCACGATGTTGATCGCCGCGGCGCGGGCGCGGCGCAGGTCCCGGTGCGGCCCGTCCTGCAGGTTCTGGTCCTGGGTGTACGCGTGGATGGTGGTCATGAGGCCCCGCTCGATGCCGAGCGTGTCGTTGAGCACCTTGACCATCGGGGCCAGACAGTTGGTCGTGCACGAGGCCATGGAGATGATGTGGTGCGCGGCCGGGTCGTACCGGTCCTGGTTGACGCCCAGCACCAGGGTCACGTCCTCGTTCTTCGCCGGCGCGGAGATGATCACCTTCTTGGCGCCGCCCTCGAGGTGCGCGCGGGCCTTGGTGGCGTCGGTGAACAGCCCCGTCGACTCGATCACGATGTCCGCGCCGACGTCACCCCACGGCAGCTTCGCGGGGTCGCGCTCGCTGAACGCCCGCACCACCTTGCCGGCCACGGTCATCTCGCCGCCGTCGGCCTTCACCTCGTACGGCAGCCGGCCGAGGATGCTGTCGTACTTGAGCAGGTGGGCGATGGTGGCGGGGTCCCCCAGGTCGTTGAACGCGACCACCTCGACGTCGGCGTCCGACTCCAGCAGCGCGCGGAAGAAGTTGCGGCCGATGCGGCCGAGGCCGTTGATGCCCACACGGATCGTCACAGGTCTCATCTCCCAGGACTCGTACTGTGCCCACCGGCCGCCCCCGGCAGCCGGCGTGTCGCCGGCCTTGTCGCCGTCTCTTTCGACCCTAGCGGGTCGGTCAGCACGCCGTCATCTCAGGGGTGACACAGGAGTCGGTGTCCGGTATGCCGAGCTCGCGCGCCCGCTTGTCCGCCAGCGCCAGCAGCCGCCGGATGCGGCCGGCGATGGCGTCCTTGGTCAGCGGCGGGTCGGCCAACCGCCCGAGCTCCTCCAGCGAGGCCTGGCGGTTCTCCAGCCGCAGCTTGCCGGCGGCGGTCAGGTGCGCGGGCGCGTCGTCGCCGAGGATCTCCAGCGCCCGGGTGACCCGGGCGGCGGCGGTCACGGCCGCGCGCGCCGAGCGGCGCAGGTTGGCGTCGTCGAAGTTGGCCAGCCGGTTGGCGGTGGCGCGCACCTCCCGGCGCACCCGCCGCTCCTCCCAGGCCAGCACGCTGGTGTGCGCGCCGATGCGGGTCAGCAGCGCCGCGATGGCGTCGCCGTCCTTGACCACCACCCGCTCCACGGAGCGCACCTCTCGCGCCTTGGCGGTGATGCCCATCCGGCGGGCGGCGCCGACCAGGGCCAGGGCCGACTCCGGACCGGGGCAGGTGATCTCCAGGGCGCAGGCGCGTCCCGGCTCGGTGAGGGAGCCGTGGGCGAGGAAGGCGCCGCGCCAGGCCGCCACCGCGCAGCACACCGGACCGGCGACCACGTGCGGCGGCAGCCCGCGCACCGGCCGGCCGCGCACGTCCAGCAGGCCGGTCTGGCGGGCCAGCGCCTCACCGTCCTTGACCACCCGCACGATGTAGTGGCTGCCGCGACGGATGCCGCCGGAGGCGAGCACGTGGATCTCGCTCGGGTACCCGTACACCTCCGCGATCTCCCGGCGCAGCCGCCGCGCCGCCGCCCCGGTGTCGAGGTCCGCCTCGACCACCACGTTGCCGGAGACGATGTGCAGCCCACCGCCGAAACGCAGCAGCGAGGTCATCTCCGCGCGCCGGCAGCAGGGCTTGGTCACCTCGACCCGGCTCAGCTCGTCCTTGACCGCTGCGGTCATCGCCATCGTGTGTCACCTCGCGTCGGTTACCTACGGTCTCAACGAACGGCGCTGAGCAACGGCAACAGCGCCTCCGCCAGGGCGTGCGGGTCGTGCCGCGCCCCGGTGCCCGGTGCGGCCACCGGTGCCAGCACCAGCTCGGCGCCCAGCGCCTCGGCGGCGTGCCGGGCCGGCTTCGGGTCGGCGACCCAGTCCCGGTCGCCGAGCACCAGGTCGGCACGCAGGCCGGGAGCGGCGGCGGCCAGCGCCGCCAGGTGGTCGGGGACGGTCATGCCGACGGTCTCCTGGTCGGTGGTGAGGTTCAGGATGATCATCCGTCGGGCGGGGCTGGCCAGCACCGCGGCGGCCAGCTCCGGCACCAGCAGGTGCGGGATGACGCTGGTGTACCAGCTGCCGGGTCCGAACACGAGCCAGTCGGCGGCGGCCACGGCCGCGACCGCCTCCCGGCAGGCCGGGGGCGCGGCGGGCACCAGTCGGACCGCCTCCACCTGGCCCGTGCTGACCGCCACCTCGTGCTGGCCCCGGACCGTGACGACCTCGTCCGGCCGGTGCGGGTCGGCGCCGCGCACGTCGGCCTCGATGGAGACCGGCCGGCGGGACATCGGCAGCACCCGCCCGGCCGCGCCGATCATCGCGGCGGCGTGGTCGAGCGCCGCCACCGGGTCACCCAGCTGCTCCATGAGCCCGCACAGCACGAGGTTGCCGACCGGGTGGCCGGCCAGCCCGTCGTCGCCGTCGAAGCGGTACTGGAACAGCTCGGCGGTGGTGGTGCTGTACGGGCTGTCGCCCGCCAGCGCCACCAGGGCCTGCCGCAGGTCGCCGGGGGGCAGCACGTCGCGCTGTTGGCGCAGCCGGCCGCTGGAGCCACCGTTGTCGCCCACGGTCACCACCGCGGTGAGCCGCCAGCGGTCGCCCTCACGGGCGGCGAGGTCGGCGCAGCGCCGTAGCGCCCGCAGAGACGCGCCCAGGCCGTGTCCGCCACCGAACGCGACGATCTTCATTCCCGCCCCAGGTCCCGGTGGTAGGTGTGGGCGCTGACCCGCAGCTTGACCAGCCGCGCGGCCAGCTCCTCGGCGATCGCGACGCTGCGGTGCTTGCCGCCGGTGCAGCCGACCGCGACGGTCAGGTACCGCTTGCCCTCCCGTTCGAACCCCGGAGCGGAGGTGCTGATCATCCGGGCGACGGTGGCGACGAACGTACGGGCCCCGGGCTGGTTGAGGACGTACCCGCTGACGTCGCGGTCCTCGCCGGTCCGGTCCCGCAGGTGCGGCTCCCAGTGCGGGTTGGGCAGGAACCGGGTGTCCAGCACGAAGTCGGCGTCGGGTGGCAGACCGTACTTGTACCCGAACGACATGACCGTCACCCGCAGCCGCCGCGTCTGCTCCTCGCCGAACATCTCCTCGATGCGGGAGCGGAGCTGGTTGACGTTCAGGTGCGTGGTGTCGATGACCACGTCGGCGGTCTCGCGCGCCTCGGCCAGCAGCTTGCGCTCCTCGGCGATGCCGTCGGCCAGCCGCCCGTCCCCCTGCAGCGGGTGGCGCCGGCGTACGCTCTCGAACCGCCGGATGAGCACCTCGTCGTCGGCGTCGACGAACACCACCCGGGGCGGGAAGCCGCGTTCGGCCAGGCGGCGGATCGCGCCGGCCAGGTCGCCGGAGAAGGCGCGGCTGCGGACGTCGAGCACCATCGCGGTCCGCCGGGCGGCGGCCCCGGCGCGCTGGGCGAGCTCGGCCATCTGCGGCAGGAGCGCCTCCGGCAGGTTGTCGACCACGTAGAACCCGACGTTCTCCAACGCCCGGGCGACCGTGCTGCGCCCGCCTCCGGACACGCCGGTGACCACCACCAGCTCGGTGTCGGTGCCGTCCGGAGCCTCGGTGTCCGCGGCCGCGTCGGGAACCTCGGGGCCGTGCCCGGCTGTCGGCTCTCCCGTCACGCCACCCCCTCGCGCGTCGCCAGTCACGCCACCCCCTGGCGCGCCCGCCCACCGACATGCTACGGCCCGCGTCCCACGGGCGCGGCACCCGGGCGAGATGTCCGGAACATCCCCTATCTGGCCAGGGCCGGCGCCACCGGGTCAGGAGCGGTCCACGGCGGCGTCGACGGCCGGCGCGCCGCCGTCGGTGGCCGGCGCCGACGGCCCGCCCTTCGACGCCGGCGGGCGGCCCTCGGCGGTGGGCGCCCCACCCTCCGACGCCGACCGGCCGGACAGGGCCGCCACGATCGCCTCGGCGGTACGCGGGCCGATCCCGGGCACCTGCGCGATCTCCTCCGCGGTGGCGGCGCTGAGCCGCTTGACCGAGCCGAACCGGCGCAGCAGCGCCTTGCGGCGGACCTCGCCGAGCCCGGGAACCGCGTCCAGCCCGGAAGCGACCATCCGCTTGGAGCGGCGCTGGCGGTGATAGGTGATCGCGAACCGGTGGGCCTCGTCCCGGATGCGTTGCAGCAGGTAGAGGCTCTCCGACTGGCGGGGCAGGATGACCGGGTACCGCTGCCCGGGCAGCCACACCTCCTCCAGCCGCTTGGCCAGGCCGCACACGGCCACCTCGGTGATGGACAGCTCGGACAGCACCTTCGCGGCCGCGTTGACCTGCGGCAGCCCTCCGTCGACCACCACCAGCTGCGGCGGGTAGGCGAACTTGCGGGGCTTGCCGGTGGCCGGGTCGATGCCGGGCCGGTCGGGGTCGGCGGACGTCTCCTCGCCGATCTCGCCGGTGGCGGCGCGCGCCTCCAGGTACCGGGAGAACCTGCGCCGCAGCACCTCGGAGAGCGCGGTGAGGTCGTCGGCGCGGTCGGCCCGCACGGTGAACCGGCGGTACTCGCTCTTGCGCGGCAGCCCGTCCTCGAACACCACCATGCTGGCCACCACGTCGGTGCCGTGGATCTGGGAGACGTCGTAGCACTCGATCCGCAACGGCGCGCTGTCCAGCCCGAGCGCCTCGGCGATCTCCTCCAGGGCCTGGCTGCGGGTGGTGAGGTCCCCCGCCCGGCGCAGCTTGTGGTGGGTGAGCGCCTCGGCGGCGTTGCGCGCGACCGTCTCCAGCAGCGCCCGCTTGTCCCCCCGCTGGGGGACGCGCAGCGTGACCCGGGCGCCGCGCAGGCCGGACAGCCACTGCGCGAGCGCGTCGGCGTCGGCCGGCAGCTCCGGGACCAGCACCTCCCTCGGCACGTCGGCCGACTCCCCGTAGACCTGCCGGCAGAAGTGGTGGACGAGGTCGCCGGTGCTGAGGTCCTCGGTCTTCTCCACCACCCAGCCGCGCTGGCCCCGCACCCGGCCGCCGCGGACGTGGAAGATCTGCACCGCCGCCTCCAGCGGGTCATCGGCGAACGCGATGACGTCGGCGTCGGTGCCGTCGGACAGCACGACCGCCTGCTTCTCCAGGGCGCGGCGCAGCGCGGCGAGGTCGTCGCGCAGGCGGGCGGCGCGCTCGAACTCCAGGTTGTCGGACGCGGCGCGCATCTCCCGCTCCAGCCGCCGCTCCATCTCATCGGTACGGCCGGCCATGAAGTCGCAGAAGTCCTCGACGATGCGGCGGTGGGTGGCGGCGTCGACCCGCCCGACGCACGGTGCCGAGCACTTGCCGATGTCGCCCAGCAGGCACGGCCGGCCGATCTGGGAGGCCCGCCGGAAGACGCCGGCCGAGCAGGTGCGCGCCGGGAACACGCGCAGCAGCAGGTCCAGGGTCTCGCGGATCGCCCAGGCGTGGGAGTACGGGCCGAAGTACCGCACCCCCTTCCGCTTGGCGCCCCGCATCACCTGTAGCCGCGGGAACTCCTCGTCGAGGGTGACGGCGAGGTACGGGTACGACTTGTCGTCGCGGTACTTGACGTTGAACCGCGGGTCGTACTCCTTGATCCAGTTGTACTCGAGCTGGAGCGCCTCCACCTCGGTGGCGACCGTCACCCAGTCGACCGACCTGGCGGTGGCGATCATCTGCCGGGTCCGCGGGTGCGCCGGGTCGGCGAAGTAGGAGTTGATCCGGCTGCGCAGGCTCTTGGCCTTCCCGACGTAGATCACCCGGCCGTCGCCGTCGCGGAACCGGTAGACGCCGGGCGCGTCCGGCACGCTGCCCGGCGGTGGCCGCAAGGTCGACATATCCCCCACACGGGCAAGCCTAGTCGCCGCCGGGTACGGGTCCGGCGCGCGACGCCGGTCGCGTGGCCGGCGCCGGCGCGCCCCGGTCGCGTGTGGGCGCCCCGGAACGGAGGCGGTCACCCACCGCACGTTGTCCTATGTGGATCTCCCTGTCGGGCAGGTCGTCGCCGGCCGCCGACCGCCCGCCCGGCCCGGGCCGCGTCGCCGCGGCCCGGGCCGGCGGCGGTCACGCGCGGAAGATCATGTCGCCGTCGACCTCGACGGCGATCTCGCTGAGCGGGTTCTGCGTCTGCGGAGTGAGCTCGGGGGCCGAGCGGACCACCGAACCGTCCTCGATCGAGTAC
Organism: Natronosporangium sp.; assembly: GCA_035306365.1. Taxonomy (GTDB): domain Bacteria; phylum Actinomycetota; class Actinomycetes; order Mycobacteriales; family Micromonosporaceae; genus Natronosporangium. The sequence continues at coordinate 7,947 of DATGOE010000078.1, forward strand.
TGGCTGCCGTGGCAGAAGCAGTTGATCGTGCCGTTGGCGACCGTCGACACCTGGCATCCCTGGTGGGTGCAGGTGGCGCTGAACGCCTTGAACTCGCCCTCTGTCGGCTGGGTGATGACCACGTTCTCGGTGGGAAGGATGATCCCGCCGCCGACCTCCACGTCGTCGACCGCGGCCAGCGGCACCGGCCCCTCCGGCGTCTGCTCGGCCCCGCCGTCGTCGCCGTTGCTCCCGCCCGGGTCACCGGCTCCGCCCGGGTTGCCCCGGTTGCCGGCCGGTAGTGTCCCTCCGCCCGGGTCGTCGCCACCGCAGGCGGCGAGCACCGCGCCGATGCCCACCGCGCCGGCGCCCAGGAACAGCGTGCGCCGCGTGGTGCCCCCGTTGAGGTCCCCCGTTGGCTCCGTGGTCATGCGCAACCTCCGTCGTTCACGATCTCTCCCCGAATGCCACGGTGCCGCCCGGCCACGGGTTCACCACCACCGACGCCGGCGGCACCGGAGCCGCGGCACACCGGAGCCCCCGGACCCGACGCGCCCGGGACCCCGCTCCCGGGCAGCCGCGGACCCGCGGCGCGTGACCATCCGCCGGGGGCGCGTACCGCGGGCACAGGCTCCCGCTACCGGGACCCGGCGCGGGCGGGCGCACGGCGCCGGGCGCCGGCCCGCCGCCGTGCGCCCGCGCCACCGCCCCGGTTCGACGTGCCGCCCGCCGAGCCGTTGGCCTGGGCGGCCCGCTCCGCCGCCACGGACGAGCCGGACGGCTCACCGGACAGGCCCAGCACCCGCCGCAGGAACTGGCCGGTGTAGCTGCCGGGTGTCTCGGCGACCTCCTCCGGCGTGCCGGCCGCCACGACCGTGCCACCGGCGTGCCCGCCCTCCGGGCCCATGTCGATGACCCAGTCCGCGGTCTTGATGACGTCCAGGTTGTGCTCGATGACGATGACCGTGTTGCCCTTGTCCACCAGCCCGTTGAGGACCCCGAGCAGCTTGCGGATGTCGTCGAAGTGCAGCCCGGTGGTCGGCTCGTCCAGCACGTAGACGGTCCGGCCGGTGGAGCGCCGCTGCAGCTCGGAGGCGAGCTTGACCCGCTGCGCCTCACCGCCGGAGAGGGTGGGGGCGGGCTGGCCGAGCCGCACGTAGCCCAGGCCGACGTCGACCAGGGTCCGCAGGTGCCGGTGGATGGCGGGGATGGCGGCGAAGAACTGCTCCGCCTCCTCGATCGGCATGTCCAGCACCTCGGCGATGGTGCGGCCCTTGTAGTGCACCTCCAGCGTCTCGCGGTTGTACCGGGCGCCCTTGCACTCCTCGCACGGCACGTAGACGTCCGGGAGGAAGTTCATCTCGATCTTGATCGTCCCGTCGCCGGCACAGTTCTCGCACCGGCCGCCCTTGACGTTGAAGGAGAACCGGCCCGGCCCGTACCCGCGCACCTTCGCCTCGGTGGTGTCGGCGAACAGCTTGCGGATGTGGTCGAAGACGCCGGTGTAGGTGGCCGGGTTGGACCGCGGGGTGCGCCCGATCGGCGACTGGTCCACGCCGACCACCTTGTCGACGTGCTGCAGCCCGGTGATCCGGGTGTGCCGCCCCGGCACCAGCCGGGCGCCGTTGATCTGGTTGGCCAGCGCCGCGTACAGGATCTCGTTGACCAGCGTCGACTTGCCTGAGCCGCTGACGCCGGTGACGGCGATGAACTGGCCGAGCGGGAACCGCACGGTCAGGTTGCGCAGGTTGTGCTGGCGGGCGCCGACCACCACCAGCTCGCGCCCCTCGGTGCGCGGCCGGCGGGTGGCCGGCACCGGGATGGAGGCCCGGCCGGACAGGTACGCCGCGGTGACCGACTCCTGCTTGGGCAGCAGTTCCTCGAGCGGACCGCTGTGGACGATCCGGCCACCGCGCTCGCCGGCCGCCGGGCCGATGTCGACGATCCAGTCGGCCGACCGGATGGTCTCCTCGTCGTGCTCGACGACGATCAGCGTGTTGCCCAGGTCCCGCAGTCGCATCAGGGTGTCCAGCAGCCGGCGGTTGTCCCGCTGGTGCAGCCCGATCGACGGCTCGTCCAGCACGTACAGGACCCCCACCAGACCGGAGCCGATCTGGGTGGCCAGCCGGATCCGCTGCGCCTCCCCGCCGGAGAGCGTGGCCGCCGGCCGGTCCAGCGACAGGTAGTCCAGACCCACGTCGATGAGGAACTGGAGACGAGCGTGGATCTCCTTGAGCACCTGCTGGGCGATCATCCGCTGGCGGTCGGTGAGGGTCATCTCCTTCAGCACCCGGGCGCACTCGGCGACCGACAGGGCGCAGATCTCGGCGATGTTGCGACCGCCCACGGTGACGGCGAGCACCTCGGGCTTGAGCCGGGTGCCGGCGCAGGCCGCGCACGGCACGTCCCGCATGTACCCCTCGTACCGCTCGCGCGACCACTCCGACTCGGTGTCGGCGTGGCGCCGCTCCAGCCACTGCACCACGCCCTCGAACCCGGTGTAGTA
>DATGOE010000079.1:0-6110 GCA_035306365.1 Natronosporangium sp.
CCCAGAACGCGCTGGAGCTCGCCGGCATGGAGGCCGACTACGCGAGTTTCGTGCTCGGCGCGAAACTGTCGGTGGATTCCCTGATCGAGTCGGGCATGTCGTACCAGGAGGCGATCCGGTTCGTCGCCGAGAACTCGAACAGGTCGACCTCGGAGATCGAGGCCGGGTTCGAAGCGGCCAGAGACGCAGGTCTGGAGTTCAGCGATGAGTACCCGGCGGAGATCCGGCTCGAGAACTACCAGCCCACACTGAACCGGATCAACTCGATCGGGCAGGCCATCCACGACGTCCCCTCCTACAAACGCATCGTGTTCGATTTCGAGCGGACCGGGATCTTGCCGCCGTCCGGGGAGATGCCGTACTCGAAGGGCGGCAGGGTCGGCGGCCCGATGGGCGCCGGCGACATCATCCCGGCCAGGCTGTCGCCCGGCGAGCACGTGTGGACGCGCGACGAGGTCAACGCCGCGGGCGGTCACGCCGCGGTCGAGGCGATGCGCGCCGCCGTCCTCGCCGGACGCGCCCGGTTCGCGTCCCCCTCGCCGCCGTTGGCATCACGGCCAGCGCCGTCCCCGCACAGCGGCGGCATCACCGTCCAGAATCTGAACATCGAGACCGTCGGCGGGTTCGACTCACGGCAGGTCGTCAACGAGCTCACCTACATCGGGGCGGTGTGATGCTGGAGGAGAACCAGGTGCGGCTGACCCGGTCGTCGGGGTCGCTGCTGATGGGACCGGGGACGCCGTACACGATCCTGCCGGGCTGGGACCCGTGGTCGAGAACGAACCGGTCCCCGCAGACGCAGCCTCGCCCGTACTCGCATGGGGCCCTGGTGGGCGCCGAGTGGGTGGATGCGCCGACGGTGCTGATCCCGGTGTCGATATACCGGAGCCGGGCCAGCCAGTCGACGTGGATGGCGGCGCATCAGGAGCTCGCAGCGATGTTCACAGCGGTGGGCGCGTCCGGGGAGATGTGCGAGCTGGCGTTCGAGTGGGGCGGAACCGAGTATGCGATGTTCGGCCGTCCCGCCCAGGTGCGGGTCGAGGCTCAGCACGTCGCGGTCGGGAAGTCGGTGTCGCAGTGCGCGTTCGTGGCCGCTGACCCGCGCGTGTACTCCTCGGCGGTGACGTCGGTGTCGACGGGGCTGCCGGTCCAGGCCGGTGGGCTCACGGTGCCGTTCACGGTGCCATTCACAGTCACGTCTACGCTGATCGCGGGGCGACTGGACCTGGTCAACGCCGGGACGGCCCCGTCGGGGCTGCGGCTCCGGTTCGATGGTCCGGTGGAGCGGCCGGGGGTGCGACTGATCGGCCCGGACGGGACCCGCAGTGAGGTCACGTTCGATATCACGCTGCTGCCAGGCCAGTGGCTCGATGTGGACACCACCAGGCGGACCGCGTTCCTCAACGGTCTCCCGCAGTCGAACCAGCGGGGCCGGGCGGTGTGGACGGCGGCGGCGTACCCGCTGCTGCCCGGCACCACCGAGCTCAGGTTCACCTCGCCGGTGTACGACGAGGACTCCCTGGTGACGGTCGAGTACCGCTCCGCCTGGTGGTAACCACCATCTGTTTCTGACTTTTATTCTCACGCAACGATATCGGGGGTGGGCTGTGCCTGCGCTTTTCGCTACCACCGGGGCGTCCGGTGACCCTGTCGGGACCGCTGACGTCACCGCCGCAGACGACACGCTGACGATCGAGGCCCACGGGCTCTTCGACGGGCAGGTCGTGGTCACCGCCGACGCGACCGGCGGCGCCGACGTCCTCGTCGACGGCGCCCCCTACTACGTCGCAAACGCGACCGAGGACACATTCCAGCTGCGTCCCGCGCCCGGCGCGCCGATCATGGCGTTCGCCTCCGACGGCACCGTGGAGGTCGACGCGGCCGACGCGGTCAACGACGCCCAAGGGCTGCGCCAGGCACTCGGCGGGCTGCTGTACAAAGCCCGTCCGGGCACCCCGAACATCGGGCGGTTCGGGGCCCGGTGGGGAGTCCTCCAGAACACCAGCCAAAACGAAGTCGACGTCTCCGGGCTGACGGTCACAGTCGGGGACCTCAACTGCGTCATCTCCACCACCGGCTCCACCAGCCGCGGCTCCTACCTGTGCGCGATCCCGTCCGTACAGCACGAGCTCGCGCCCGCCGACGGCACCAACCCGCGCATCGACCTGCTGATCGCCGAGGTCCTCGACGACCACGCCGACTCCTCCGGCGACCTGATCCCCGGCCGGACCCGGGTCCTCACCGGCACACCCGCGTCATCACCGACAGCGCCGACACTCCCCGACGGGGCGCTGGAGCTCGCGCAGCTGACCGTCCCGGCGAACTCCGCGTCCGCGACCTTGTCCTACACGGCGCCGTACACGGTCGCCGCCGGCGGGATCGTGCCGGTCCGGGACGTCTCGGGCCTGCCGCCGGGGGTACGCCGTGAGGGCATGTACGCCGACAACGCCGAGACTGACCAGCTGATGAGGTTCTCGGGGTCGGCGTGGCACCCGATCGCGACCGCCGGCGGATACCAGCTGATCAACAGGATCGTGTACACCTCCTCGGGGTCGTTCGACAAAACCGCGTACCCGGGGCTGCGGGCGGTGCATGTGGAGGTGCAGGCCGGCGGCGGCGGCGGAGGCGGCACCAACGCCACCGACTCGGGCGAGGCGGGCGTGTCCGGTGGCGGCGGCGGCGGCGAGTACCGTCGCGGCCTCATCCTCGCCGCGTCCCTGTCGGACTCGACGACGGTCACGGTCGGCTCCGGCGGCACCGGCGGCTCCAACGGCTCCAACAACGGCTCAGCTGGCGGGAATTCCTCGTTCGGGTCGCATGTGGTGGCCGTCGGCGGCGGCGGCGGCGACTCCAACGACGTCGGCGGCGGCGCCCTGATCGCGACCGGCGGGAACGGCGGCTCCGGCGGCTCCGGCGGGTATCTCGCGATCACCGGCTCCGACGGCTCCAACGGCTTCCGCGCGGGCGGCGCGGTCACCGGCGGCCCCAACGGCGGCGCGTCTCACCTCGGCGGCTCGCAGCGTTCGGCGGGCACCACCACCGGCGCCTCCGGCGGCACCGGCCAGTCGTTCGGCGGCGGCGGCGCCGGCGGCTACAACAACGCCTCCCAGGGCGTCTCCAGGTCGGGCGGGAACGGCGCCGCCGGCATCGTCATCGTCGAGGTCTGGGGCTAGCCAATGGCGGTCCTGTCGAACATCGTCGGCGGCACCACCCCCACGAGCGCTGTCGTGGTCGTCCGGGTGGACTCGGGCGCCGATGTGCGCGTCGGCACCAGCCCCGTCGAAGGCGGGGACCTGACCTGGCACGGCCCGGTCACCCCCGCCGAGCCGGTGCCGGGCCACTATGTCGCGCGCGTCGAACTGATCGGCCTCAACCCGGCCACCCACTACTGGTGGGTGTCCGAACACGACGACGTCCAGGACACCCAGTTTCCCGGGCAGCTGGATACGCTGCCGGTCACCGGAGAACCCGCGTCCTACACGGTCGCGGTGATCGGCGACGCCGGTCTCACCCCCGACTACCCCGGCTCCGGGTCCGAGGTCCTCCCCGACCGGATCTCCAACTCGGTGGCGTTCGACACGGTCCGGACGCATTCGTCGCGGCCGATCATGGTCTGCCACCTCGGCGACCTCCACTACTACAACCCGGGCCAGCTGTCCGGCGACGACCTCGCGGACTACCTGCGGGCGTGGGACGACGTCCTCGACCAGGACCGTCAGCACGAGCTGTACCGGTCTATCCCGTTCCAGTACATGTGGGACGACCACGACTACGGCCCCAACGACTCCGACGGCACCCACGAGGGGAAAGCGAACGCGGCGGCGGCGTACCGGCTGCGCGCCCCCCACCACGCGCTCGCCCGCACCTCAGGGGCCGTCTACCACGCGTTCCAAATCGGGCGGGTCCTGTACGTCTCGACCGACACCCGCTACGAGCGCACCCCGAACGCGGCCGCCGACAGCCCGAACAAAACCTACATTGGTGCCGCCCAGAGACTCTGGCTCCAGAATCTGCTCACCACCACGACCGCTGAGGTCATGGTGTGGCTCAACCCGAACCCGTGGCTCGGCGGTCACGTCGACACGTGGGACGCCGTCCCCACCGAACGCACCGAACTGGGCGCGTTTTTCGCCTCCACGCCAGTTCCGGCGTCGGGCGGGTCCCGGACCTGGTCACAGTCGATGGTGTGCGTCGCCGCCGACGTCCACGCCCTCGGCATGTGGTCAGCGAACGCGAACCCGTGGGGATCATTCCCCGGCATGCTGTGCGCCTCAATCGATGCGACCCCGTCGGCCGCGTCCGGCGCCCAGTACGACCTCGGGTTCCGGGGTGGACGGGGCCAGTACGGGACCGTGGCCGTCACCGACACGGGCGCGTCGATCACCGTCACCATGACCGGCTGGTCCGGCACCTCCATCTGGGGTGTCCAGTCCGTGGTGGTCAACGCCCCGTACGATCCCGGCGAGGACCCCGGACCCGGCACCGACCTGCCGACAGTGCCGCCGCCGGTCGCCGAAGCCGTCATCCGGGACCACGTCACCTGGCTCGGTGTCCACCGCAGCACCGGCCGCGTCATCTGCGAGCTCCCCGACATCGAGTGCGAGCCGGCGCGGCAGCTGTCGGCGTATGCGTCGTCGTCGCTGTCGGTGCCGCTGCCGTCTGGCGGCCCCGGTTGGGTGCCGATCTCCCAGGTGGAGGCCGCGACCGACGGGACGACCGGCGCGATCGTCGCCGTCGTCAATGATCTGCCGCTGTGGATGGGGCTGCCCGTGAACCGCCGCCGCGGCTCCCGCGGCGACCTGCAAATACCGTCAGCGAACACGCCGGAGGCGTATTTCCTCAAACGCCACGCCCGGGACGCGTCATTCACCGACGTGGACCGGGCGCGGGTAGCGCTCGCGCTCGCCCGCCACGCTGAGGACATCGACGGCCTCGGCCAGGGCCTCGGCCTGGAGTACGACGTCACCGACACCGGTGATCTCACCACCATCGACTATCAGGCGGCGTCCCGCACCCGGATCTACGATGCGCTCCGTGCCCTGTGCGCGGAGGGCCTCGAGTTCGAGATCGCTCTGGACTGGGCCGATGCGGGGCAGACCCGGATCGTGAAGATCCTCCGCATCGCCCGCAGGATCGGGAGAGTCTCCGGGACTCCGAAGGCGATGTTCGAGACCGGCATCAGAGGCTCGGTCGTCGAGTTCGACCTGAACGAGTCGTGGGCCGAGGGCGACTACGCCAACCACGTCGTAGCGATCGGTCCCGGCCAGGGCGAGGACCAGCCCGCCTCCGACCCCGAGATCGACCGGGCCGCGCTCGAGGCCGGCATCCCCATCGTCGAGGCGGTGTTCTCACCGGGGAACGACATCACGAGGAAATCGTCGCTTCAGGGGCACGCCCGCGCCGGCCTCGGCCGCGCCCGCGACGGCACCGAGGCGCTCACGATCACCGCGCTCCTCGACGGCTACCCCCGGCTCGGCGTCGATGCGATGCTCGGCGACCAGGTCTCCTACCGGCTCAACGGGCCCGGGCATCCGGGCCCGACCGTCCACGACCCGGCCGACCACGCCCTCGAGGGCGAGCGGCGCATGACCGGGTGGACCGCGAACCCGAAAGCCGGCACCTGGAAACCGTCCCTGGTCGCCGACCCTGCTCTGGAGGTATGAGTCATGCCCGTCCAGCTGTACAGCGACGCCTCAGACGACCCGATGACGCGGATGGCGCGCCGCCTCGACGAGCTGCAACGCCAGATCGATCAGCTGCGGACCGCCCGGTCCGCCGAGCACACCACCGTCGGCGAGGGCGGGATCCGAATCAAGAGCACGGTCGGGCTGACTGTGGAGGGCGGCGGGTCGGTCTCGGTCCGTGACGGCGGGTCGGTCTCGGTCCGTGACGGCGGCGCGTTCGGCGCGCTCTACCCGTCAGGGGCCTCGGGAGCCCAGTTCGGCCCGCTCTGGAACTCGTCTACCGGGTCCCCCGCCGGGCACGGTCTACTGATCGAAGCCGAGGGCACCGGCTCCGACATTTTCCGAGCCAAACAAGACGTCGACGGGTCCACCGAGGTACTCGCGGGGATAGGTGGGGCCCCGATCAGCCGATTCCTGGCGTATGCC
>DATGOE010000080.1:0-3176 GCA_035306365.1 Natronosporangium sp.
GCGGACACGCCACCGGCCGCGAGGCACCACCTCGCCGCCTGCTCCGGCAGCTCCCACGCGGCGAAGGGGACCGGACGCTTGCCGTGCTTGCGCCGGCTGAACCGCTCCTCCTCGGCCGCCGCCACCACCTCGCCGTCGACCACCAGCGCCGCGGCCGGGTCGTGGAAGACCGCGTTGACCCCGAGCACCCGCATGGACCGTCCTCTCTCCCCGGTGCCGGCGACCGGTCGCCGCTCAGCCGCGGGAGCGTCCGCGCGCCCGCCGGGTCTGGCGGGCGCTGGCCTTCTGGATCGCCGCCACGAGGTCGCCCTTGCTCATCCGGGACCGCCCGGAGATGTCGAGCTCGCGGGCGATGGTGAGCAGGTGCGACTTGGGGGCGTTGGCGTCGACCCCGCCCGCGGTGGGTCGGGTGGGCTGGCCGCGGCCGCCGGCGGCCTGCCGGTCACTGGGACCCCTGCGGCCCTTGGGCTCCCAGTGGTCGCCCACCTTCTCGAAGGAGTGCTTCAACGCCGCGTACGCGGTCTGGTGGGCCCGCCGCCCCTCGCCGTACGTCCCGACCGCGGAGTCGTGCGCCCTGATCCAGGTCTCCTGCGCCTTCCTCGACGACCGCTGCAAAGTGCTGGGGAGCTCCTGGCGTCCCGGCATGTCAACCTCCCGACCGGACGGACCGTCCGTACCGGCGTGTGCGTTCCCGCGCACCGGCGGGCGCAAACCCGGTGTGGACCCGCCGCGGACGGGTATCTGCAGCCCATGACCAGGTACGGTTACACGCTGCTGAGCGAGCACGCGCCACCGGCCCAGCTGGTGGCCGACGCGGCCGGGGCCGAGCAGGCGGGGTTCGACTTCGTCGCCGTCTCCGACCACTACTACCCGTGGCTGACCGAACAGGGCCACTCGCCGTACGCGTGGTCGGTGCTGGGGGCGGTCGCCCAGGCCACCTCCCGGGTGGACCTGATGTCGTTGGTCACCTGCCCGATCCGGCGCTACCACCCGGCGGTGGTGGCGCAGAAGGCGGCCACCATGGGAGTGCTCTCCGGCGGCCGGTTCACGCTCGGCGTCGGCACCGGGGAGAACCTCAACGAACGGGTCGTCGGCGACTGGCCGCCGGTGTCCCACCGGCACCAGATGCTGGAGGAGGCGCTGGAGATCATCCGGGCGCTGCTGGACGGGGGCGCGCTCACCTACACCGGGGAGTACTTCGACGTGGGTCGGGCGGAGCTGTTCGACCTGCCCGAGGAGCCGGTGCCGGTGGCGGTGGCGGTGTCCGGCCCCGACTCCTGCGCGCTGGCCGGCGAGTACGGCGACGCGATGGTGGCGGTCCAGCCGGACGCGGAACTGGTGCGCCAGTTCCGCCAGGCCGGCGGTGACGGGCGGCGCATCGGTCAGGTGGCGATCTGCTACGGGGAGGACGAGCAGGAGTGCCGCCGGATCGCCCGGGAGCAGTGGCGGTGGGCCACGCTCGGCTGGAAGGTGATGTCGGAGCTGCCCGGCCCGTCGTCGTTCGACGCCGCGACCCGCACCGTGGACGAGGACGACGTGGCGGCCACCGTGTCCTGCGGCCCGGACGTGGACCGCCACGTCGAGGCGGTCGCGGCGTTCCGCGACGCGGAGTTCACCGACATCGCCCTGGTGCAGGTCGGCGGCGACCGGCAGGGTGAGTTCCAGCGTTTCGCCTCGGAACGGCTGCTGCCGGCCCTGCGCGAGCTGGACCGGTGACCGGGCGTACGCGCCGGCGCCGTCACCGCGGCCCGCCGGCCTCGGCCCGTTCCAGCACCCGCACCGCGTCCTCCACGTGGGCCGGCAGCCGCCGGCGCTCCGCCACCGCCACCGGCAGGGTCCGCACCAGCCCGGCCAGCGCGGCGCGCGCCACCCGGTCGCGACCGGCGTCGCGCACCAGCCGCCACGAGTCCGCCGCGGCCACCCGCAGTGGCCGGCGCATCCAGCGCACGAGGACGGCGTTACGGCGCTCCAGCGCCCGGCGGCGCCACGACGGCGGGCGGTCCGGTGCCGGGTGGTGGTGGGCGACCACGCCGTCCAGGTAGCGCACACCCCAGCCGGCGGCGGTCAGGTCGTAGCAGAGCAGGGTCTCCTCCCCGCCGATGCGGAACACCTCCCGGAAGCCGCCCACGGACAGGAACGCGTCCCGGCGGACCACCGTGGCGCAGGCGAGGCACCCGAGCACGGGACGCCCCGGCAGGTCGGCGGGGCCGGGCACCGGGCTGGCGGCCATCGCCTCGCTCACCGGGTCCGGCTCGTGCCGCGGCCCCACCAGGACCCGGCCGGCCACCAGCCCCAGGCGGGGATACCGGTCGAACGCGTCGGCGGCCCGGCTCAGCGCCTCCCGGTCCCACCAGGAGTCGTCGTCGCTGAACGCGACGTACGGCGTGTCCGCCAGCCGGGCACCGATGGTGCGCGCCGCGGCGGCCCGGTTGCGGGGCAGGGCGATGACCCGGGGACGGGCGGGATGCTCCCGCAACCGGCCGACCCCGCCGTCGGAGCCGTTGTCCACCACGATGATCCGGGGCACCGGCCGCAGGGTGGACAGTGCATGCAGCGTCCGGGCCAGACTGTCGGGACGGTTGCGGGTGGCGATGACCACGCTGATGCGTTGGTCCACCGCCGGCCGGTCCGGGCGAGCCACCGTCGACGACACGCCCTTCCGTACCCGGTACGGGACCCCGGCAACCTTCGGCCTCGCCGGTCCGGTGCGCCGTTTCCGGCCGGCGGTGGCCGGGAACCGGACAGGCGTGGCCGTACGTGAGCCGGCGGGGCTGGTGCCCGTCCGGCCGGTCCTCGGGCCGGCGGTCCTGCTCGGCCTGGGGCTGGGCGGGTTCGTCGACGGCATCCTGCTGCACCAGATCCTGCGCTGGCACCACATGGTGTCCTCGGTCCGCGGCGCGGACCTGACCGCCAACCTCGTCGCCGACGGGCTCTTCCACGCCGCGACGTGGCTGGCCGTGGTGGCCGGGCTGTTCTGGATGTGGGACAGGTGGCGGCTGGTGGCCGCGGCGCCGCCGTGGACCATGCTGGTGGGTGGGCTGCTGCTCGGGTTCGGCGCCTTCAACCTGGTGGAGGGCACGGTCGACCACCACCTGCTCGCCGTCCACCATGTCCGGTACGGGCCCGGCCAGACCGCGTACGACGTGGGGTTCCTGCTCAGCGGCGTGGTGCTCATG
>DATGOE010000081.1:0-13228 GCA_035306365.1 Natronosporangium sp.
GCGGTGGAGCGCGCGCTCGGCGGCATCGACCTGTACGCGGAGGAGAACGCGACGCAGCTGTCGGCGGTGAACGTCGCCCTGCACGCCCGCGCGTTGGTGCACCGGGACGTCGACTACATCGTCCGGGACGGCAAGGTGCACTTGGTGGACGAGTTCCGGGGCCGGATCGCCCACCGCCGCCGGTGGCCGGACGGGCTGCAGGCCGCGGTGGAGGCGAAGGAGGGTCTGGCGGCCACCGCCGACGGCGAGGTGATGAACACCATCACGATCCAGTCCTTCCTGCGGCTGTACCGGACGGTGTGCGGCATGACCGCCACCGCGGTGCTCGTCGGCGACCAGCTGCGCGAGTTCTTCTCCCTGGAGGTGGCGGTGATCCCCCGGCACCGCCGGCTCATCCGCGTCGACGAGCCGGACCGGCTGTACGCCAGCCGCCAGGAGCGGGACGCGGCGCTGATCGACGAGGTCGTCGAGTGCCACGCCACCGGGCGACCGGTGCTCATCGGCACCCTGGACGTCAAGGAGTCGGAGACCCTCGCCGCCGCGCTCCGCGACGCCGGCGTCCCCTGTGTCGTCCTCAACGCCAAGAACGACGCCGAGGAGGCGGCGATCATCGCCGAGGCGGGCACGTACGGCCGGGTCACGGTCTCGACGCAGATGGCCGGTCGGGGCGTGGACATCCGGCTCGGCGGCAGCGACCAGTCCGACCGGGACCGGGTGGCCGCCCTGGGCGGGCTGTACGTGATCGGGTGCGGTCGGCACGACAGCCGGCGGGTCGACGACCAGCTGCGCGGGCGGGCCGGACGGCAGGGCGATCCCGGCGGCTCGGTGTTCTTCGTGAGCCTGGAGGACGACCTGGTGGTGCGGCACGCCTCGGACATGGTCCCGCCCTCGCCGGTCACCCACGCCGACGGCCTGGTCGACGACCCGCGGGTGGTCGAGGCGGTGGAGCACGCCCAGCGGGTGGCCGAGGGCGTCGGGTTCGAGATCCACCGCAACACCTGGCGGTACCACGTCGTGGTGGAGCGGCAGCGGCAGGAGCTGGCCGCGTGGCGGGAGGAGCTGCTCACAACCGACGCCGCGGCCGAGCTGGTGCGCTCCCGGCGGCCGGAGCTGGCCGAGGAGGACCCGGCAGAGCTGGCACGGATCGCGCGCGCGGTGGCCCTGCACGAGCTGGACCGGGCGTGGGCGCGGCACCTGGCGTTCCTGGCCGAGGTCCGCGAGGGCGTGCACCTGCGCGCGCTCGGGCGGCTGGACCCGCTGGACGAGTTCCACCGCGCCGCGGTGCCGGCGTTCCTCAAGCTGCGGGAGGAGATCGAGGAGCGCGTCGTCGAGACCGTGGCGGCGACCGACATCTCCCCGCACTGGCGGCCCGCCGACGCCGGGCTGATGCGGCCCAGCGCCACCTGGACCTACCTGGTCACCGACAACCCGTTCGGGTCCGAACTGGAGCGGCTGGTCAGCGCGGTGTCGCGCCGCCTGCGGTGAGCCGGCCGCTCACGCGTCGGCCGGTGGTCGCCGGGCGCGCTTGATCTCCGAGCGGCGCCGCTTGGCCGCCAGCCGCCGCTCGACCGCCGCGCGGGACGGCCGGGTCGGGCGGCGCGGAGGCGGCGGCGGCGCGATCGCCTCGGCGAGCAGCTCCACCAGCCGGGCCGCGGCGGCGCGCCGGTTGAGCAGCTGGGACCGGTGCTCGGAGGCGGCGACGGTGAGGACCCCACCGACCAGGCGGCCCCGCAGCCGGCGCAGCGCCCGGGCCTTGAGGTGGTCGGGCAGGGCGCTGCTGGCGGCCAGGTCGAAGCTGAGCTCCACCCGCGAGTCGGTGGTGTTGACCGACTGCCCGCCCGGACCGCTCGACCGGCTGAACCGCCACCGCAGCTCCCCGGGCGGCACCACCACGGCGTCGCCGACCCGCAACCCCTCCTCCATGCCTCCAGCATGACCCGCGGGCGGCGGTACGGGTGCGTCCGGTCGCACCGTGCGGGCCCTCCTCAGCCGCCCGCAGTCACCAGGCCGCTCTCGTACGCGAAGACCACGGCCTGCGCCCGGTCGCGCAGGTGGAGCTTGGCGAAGATCCGGCCGAGGTGGGTCTTGACCGTCTGCTCGGCCACCACCAGCTCCGCGGCGATCTCGGCGTTGGACAGGCCGCGGGCGACCAGGGTCAGCACCTCCCGCTCGCGCGGCGTCAGCTGGTCCAGGGCGTCGGCGCGCACCCGTGGCCGGCGCGCCCGGGTGGCGTAGTCCTCGATCAGCCGCCGGGTCACCGACGGCGCCAGCAACGCGTCCCCGGCGGCGACCACCCGGACGGCGGCCACCAGCTCGGCCGCGGTCGCGTCCTTGAGCAGGAACCCGCTGGCCCCGGCGCGCAGCGCCTCGAACACGTACTCGTCGAGGTCGAACGTGGTCAGCACCAGTACCCGCGGGCGGTGGGTGCCGGGCGGCACGTCGAGCAGCCGGCGGGTCGCCGCCAGCCCGTCCAGCTTCGGCATCCGGATGTCCATGAGCACCACGTCGGGCCGGTGCTCCCGCGCCAGCGCCACCGCCTGCTCGCCGTCGGCGGCACCGGCGACGACCTCGATGTCGCCCTGTGCCGCCAGCACCGCGCCGAAGCCTTCCCGGACCATCGCCTGGTCGTCGGCGAGCAGCACCCGGATCATGCCTGGTCACCCCGCAGCGGGAGAGTGGCGGTGACCTCGAACCCGCCGTCCGCGGTCGGCCCGGCGTGCAGCTCGCCGCCGAGCATCGCCGCCCGTTCGCGCATCCCCCGTACGCCGTGGCCACCCTCACCGGCCGGTGGTGCCCCGTGGCCACCACCGGCACGACCCGGCGGGGGGTCGTTGCGCACCGAGAGCGCCAGGTCGGACGCGGTCCGCTGCAGGCGCACGCGCACCGGCGCACCGGTGGCGTGCCGGGCGGCGTTGGTCAGCGCCTCCTGCAGGATCCGGTACGCCGAGACGTCCACCGCCGCCGGCAGGCCGACCATCGACCCGTGCGTCTCCAGCCGCACCGGGGTGCCGGTGGCCCGGATCCACTCCCTCAGCTCCGCCAGGTCCGCCAGGCCCGGCTGGGGGGCCGTCGGCGGTGGACCGTCGCTGCGCAGCACGCCGAGCAGGCGGCGCATCTCCGCCAGCGACTCACGGGAGATCTGGGAGATCTCCGCGAACTCCTCCCGGGCGGCGTCGGGGATCCCCGCCAACCGGTACGGCGCGGTCTCCGCCCGGACCGCGATCAGCGAGACGTGGTGGGCGACCACGTCGTGCAGCTCCCGGGCGATCCGGGCGCGTTCGTCCAGGACCAGCCCCCGCTCCTGTACCTCCACCAGTTGCCGCCGGGTGCGGACCAGGTGACGGACGAGCAGACCGGCCAGCGTCCCCAGGCTGACGGGGACGATCACGGTCGCCAGCACGAGCAGGGGGTGGCCGAAGTACTGGGGTTGGCCCGGGGGACCGATCACGACAACGCCGTTGACAGGTGCCAGAGGAAACGGCAGGCCGCTCCGCGGCGGCACGACGTGTAGGGTCGCGATCACGCCCCAGGCCGCGACGACGAGTGCCACGGTGAGCAGCCACGCCCAGAACACCACGCCCCAGTCCTGGCTTGCGGCGACCAGGAACAGGCACGCGGTCAGCAGCAGGACCAGGGCGGTGGGTGAGAACCCCAGCAGCGGCAGCGGTGCGTCGCGGGGCCAGATCTCCGTGACCGGGCCGAACTGGTAGACGTGCCATTGCCACCAGACTCCGACCGCCGTCTCGTAGGCGGCCACGAGCCAGGTGAGCCGCCAGGCCAGCAGCGGCCGCCGCAGCGCCAGCAGGAGCAGGGCGGCGACCAGCATCACCACCCCCGCCCGCAGGAGTCCGGAGATCGGGCCCGGACGGTAGACCGACGGTGACTCCAGCCAGAGTCCCAGCACGTTCAGCAACGCCATGCCCACCAGGACGATGACTCCGATGAGGAGCAGGCGGTGCCACCGCCGCGACCACCGCAGCCACCGGAACGGAGGCGGCTGGTCGGGTCCGCTCAGGGCGGCGTGGCGCAGGTCCCGCAGGGCCGCCCGGATCCGCTGCCGGAACGGCCGCGCCTGCGCGCCAGCGGCGTCCGTGCCGGGGGTGTCGACGTCCATCATGCTCTGATCGTCGGCAAGACGCCGGCCCGCCACATCACCCTCGGGAGCCAATCCGGCGGTACCACGGTGGTGCCAGGTTCGCACGCGCCGGTACGCGTCCGGTACGGCTCAACGCGGTCGCGGCACGTCGGCGGCTCCGCCGGGCTGACGGGCGGCCAGCCAGTCCCGCACCGCCGCGTCGTCGTCGGGATCCACGCCGTCGGCGAGCAGCCGGCCCACCGCCGCGGCCGCCTCGCTGCGCTTCTCGCCGGTACGGTGCAGCCGGAGGAACTCCGGCACCATGGTGTCGATCGCCTCGCCGATGGCCCGCACCGCCGGCGCCGGCAGGTCCCGCCGCTCGGCCGCCCACGCCGTCCAGGCCCGCAGGACGACCGGCAGCGTGGCCACGTCCTCGTCGTCGAGGACCGCCCGCCGGTGCACCCAGTCGAGCAGGAACAGACCCACCACCGCCGGGCTCCAGCGCACCGGGTCCCGGTCGGGGGCGTCCCGCGTAAAGTCGAGGATGAGGCGGAGGGCGTACCGGACCGCCGCCTCCGCGGCCGGGGTGGCGCGGTCCAGCCGGCTCGCGTGTGGGGAGCCGAGGAACCGCGCCTCCGCCTGGCGCGGGTCCACCGGGCTCGCCTCGGCCGGGGCCGGGTCGGCCGGCGGCAGCGCCGCCAGCCGGGAGCCCACCAGCGGCCGGTCGGTGGCGAGCGCGCCGCCGCCCGGCAGCGTGGTCAGCGAGTCGGTGAGGCCGAGGTAGAAGCTCACCCGGGACCTGAGCGTGGCCGGGTCGACCCCCTGGAACCAGATCAGCTCGTCGGCTTCGGCGGCCGCGGTCAGACCGGCGAGCACCCGGTCGGCCGGCCTGCTCACCAGCAGGTCCTTGACCACGCCGAGGTTGTGGTCGACCAGCACCACCACCGCGTGCTCGGGCCCGCCGACGGCGGGGTCGTCGTAGGCGAACACCGCCACGTAGCTCGTCTGGTCGCCGTACACGTCCCCGTAGGCCCAGGTCCCCACCGGCCGCACCCGCCCGAGCTGCGCCGACCACGGCACCGGTGCCGGCGGCACCGCGGCCGCGCCGTCCGCCTCCGGCACCAGGGAGGCGAACAGGGTACGGGCGGCGCGGGCGGCGGGTGTGCGACGGCGTGCGGTGGCGCGCAGGAACCCGGAGACGAACGTGCCCAGCGCGCCCGTACGCGGCGGCGGTGCCGCCGCGTACACGCCGCCCAGCAGCGCGGCCCCGATCAGCTCCGCCTCCAGCGCGGTGCCGACGTTCACCACGTCCCGGGCGGCGTGCAGGACCGTGTCGTAGAGGCTGCGCGGCTCGGCCATTCCCCGACCCTACGCGAGCGCGCCGGGCGGGCGGTCAGCCGCGCGGGGTCACCGGCCGGCGGCCTCGGCCAGCGCGTCCCGCGCGTACCCGTACGCCCGCAGCACCGCCCGCAGCGGTGCCAGCACGTGCGCGCGGCCGAGGTCGTTGATCGCCGCGCGGAGCCGGGCCGCCGCCTGGGTCCCGAGCCGGCGGGCGTGCCAGCGGGCAAGCTGCGTCCCGGCGACCGTCAGGATCGCCATCGCCGCCAGGCCGCCGGCCACCAGCACCGCGGGTGCCGGCAGCGGACCCACCGCCGGGTACGTGGTGGGCAGGCCCACCATGCCGAGGAACCCCCCGGCGGCGTACCAGATGGCACCCGCAACCACGGCGGCGGCGGCCAGCCACTGGCCGGCGGCGAACACCTGCCACCAGCGCGGCCGGTGGTCCAGCTCCGGCCGTACCCTGCCCACCGCCCGACCGACCCGCTCCACCAGCTCGTCGAGGTCGGTCAGCGCCGCGGCGGCGGCGACCTCCGGCCACGGGTCGGGCAGACCTTCGGTGGCGCGGGCGGCCACCCTGCGCACGACCAGGTCAGCGGCGGCGCGGGCGGCCGGACCCGGGGTGACCCCGCCGCCGGCGGCCGCGGCGTCCGGCTCCGGCGAGGCGTCGTCCGGGTGGGCCGGCGCCCCGTCCGTCCGCCGGTCGCGGATCCAGCGCAGCAAGGGTGGGCTCACCGCACGGGCGGCGCGCGTGCGGTACCTGTGCTCCAGCGCGGCGATCACCGCGGGCGCCGCCGCGACCTGCGCCATGCCGCCGGCCAGCTCACCGGCCACGACCGTGTCGAGCTGCGCGGTCGCCGGTGGCGCGGCGACCAGGTCGGACACCTCCGCGACCACCTCGGACAGGTCGGCGGCGAGCCGCTGCAGCGGCGCGCGCCTGCTGGCGACCACCCGCGCCAGCCACTCCCGCAGGGCGGCGGTGCCGGCCGCCCCGCCGATGGCGGAGGTGGCCACCGCGGTGGACGGATCGAGCCCGTCGGCGACCAGCAGATCCTTGAGGTGTCCGAGCAGCCGTTCGAGGTCGCTGTCGCGGAGCAGGTCGGCCTGGTTGAGCACGACCAGGGTGACGTCCCGGTACGGGCCGCGCCGGGACAGGTGGCGTTCGTGGAGGACGTGGTCGGCGTACTTCTGGGGGTCGACCACCCAGACCACCACGTCCACCATCCGCAGCAGCCGCTCCACCTCTGCCGCGTGGCCACGCTCGACCGAGTCGAAGTCGGGCAGGTCGAGCAGCACCAGGCCGGACAGCCCGTCCCCGTCGTCGACCACGGCGCCCTCGCGGGCGAACCGCCGGGCCGGCTGCACCTTCAACCAGTCCAGCAGGTCCGCGGCCGCCTCCGGGCGACCGAACACCGCGGCGTACACGTCCCCGGTGGTCGGTCGCCGCACCCCCACCGGGGAGAGGTTCGCGCCGGCGAGCGCGTTGAACAGGCTCGACTTGCCACCGCCGGTCGCGCCGGCCAGCGCCACCACGGTGAATGTCAGCGGCAGGGACAGCCGCCGGGTGGCGCGGTCGGCCAGCTCCCGGGCGGTCTCGAGGCGGTGCGACGGGAGGTACGGCTCGGCGGCCCGGACGAACGCGGCCAGGGCGTCGACCTGCTTCGCCAGCCCTCCCGCGCCACCCTCGACAGGGTCCCACCGGCGCTCCGCCGACCGGTCCGGTGCGTGCGGTGCGGGGGCTCCGGCCAGGCTCGTCATGGGGACGCCTCCACCGGTCGGGTGGTGCCGCCGGTACCGGTCTGGACGGTCACCGGGGTCTCCACGGCGTCCGGGGTCTCCACGGCGTCCGGGGCCTCGACGGCGTCCGGGGCCCCGGCGTCGCCGGCGGCTCCGCGGCTGGCGACGGTCTCCCGGAGGCCCGCGGCCGCCTGCTCGACCTCGGCCGCCGCCTCCCGCAGCCGCTGGCTGTGTCGCCCATCGGTGAGGACGTCGGCGACGCGGTCGAGATAGCGGGCCGCCTCCTGGTCGAGGAGCACCCGGACCCGGTCCAGCAACTCCTCCCGGGCGCGCTCGGCCTGGGCCGGCACCTGCCCGGTCGCGAGGACCGCCTCCGGCGCGATGGCGGCCGCGAGGACCGTCGCCAGGACCGCGTTCACCACGGACGGGTGCGGCGCCCCCGCGGCGGCGACCTCCTGCCGGATCAGATCCCGGACGTCGCGGCGCCACTGGCGCACCAGGCGGCCGACCTGGTCCTCCGAGGTGCCGGGCCGGACCGCGGTGGCGGCCGGCACCGACAGGTCCGGACCGGCGTCGGGAGCCAGCAGGGCGGCGCCCGCCACGTCGGCGCGCCAGGACCGTTGGGTCTGCTCGGAGGCGTTGACCACCGCGGAGCGGACCAGCGCGGCCACCGCGGTCTCGACGGCCGTGAGCACGTGCCAGCCGTCCCGGCGACGGCCGGCCCGCAGGGACCACCACCGCTGCCGCAGCCCGCCGGCCGGGGAGCTGCCGAGCCGGGACTCCGGGCTGCCGGCGAACGCCTGCCACCTCGCGAGTACCTCGCCCTGCGCGAGCGTGCCGTCCTCGATCGCCCGTTCCACGGCGGCCCGGGCGGCACCGTAGGCGACGCCGACCTGTTCGGCGAGGTTCTCGGCCGCGGCGACCTGGTCGTCTACGGCGTCGGCGACCCGGGCCACGGCGGAGGGCAGCGCGGCGAGCGCCCCGGCCAGGGTCTGCCGGACCACCCGCCGACGGGTGTCCGGTTCCCCGGTGAGCGTGTCGAACCAGCTCCGCAGCTGCTGGGTCGCGGTGTCGGGCAGCAACCCGTGGCCGTCGGGCCGGGTCTCCGGGAGCACGAACAGGGGTGTCCCCTCCAGCCCCCGCTCCCGCAGCATTCCCGTGAGGTGGGCCGTGACCGCCGCCTCCGCACCGGGAGCGGTGCGGTTGAGGGCGAGCGCGATCACCGCGCCCCGGTCCCGCGCCACCTGCAGCAGGTCCCACGGCACCGCGTCCGCGTACCGGGCCGCGGTGGTGACGAACAGCCACAGGTCCGCGGCGGTCAGCAGCTCGGTGGCGGTCGCGTGGTTGGCGAGCACCACCGAGTCGATGTCCGGGGTGTCGATGAAGGCGCAGCCCGTCGGCAGTGCGGGCGCGGTGATCAGGTGGAGCTGATCGGGCTCGGTGGCCGGGCCACTTGTCCGGCGGTGCCGCGGCAGGACGCGGTGGCTGCGGAACCAGGCGGAGTCGGCCGGGTTGCACAGCAGCACCGGAGAGCGGGTGGTGGGACGCACGACCCCGGTGGGACTCGCCGGCGCGCGGATCAAGCTGTTGATCAACGTCGACTTGCCGGCGCCGGTGGGGCCCCCGACCACCACCAGCAACGGCGCGTCGAGGTGTTCCAACCGGGGGAGAAGGTGGTCGTCGACCTGGGCGGCGATGGCGCGGGCCGTCGCGCGGGCACCCTCGGCCGACGGCAGCGGCGCGGGGAAGACCGCCTCCGCCACCTCGGCGCGCAGCGTCCGCAGCGCCCCGATGAGAGGGTTCAGCGACTTACCCGCATTCGTCACGGTGCTAGCCTGCCCGATCCGTTCGGAGGTGCACAAGCGGGCCGAGCGTTGCGTAGGGTGGACTCAATCCCGGCTGCTTGACGGTCGCGAGGCCTGTGGCAGGATTGAGTCAGGTCCACTCAACTTAGGCGGCTGCGATGCCGCCGACAACCTGGAGGAACACCACCATGGCTCGTGCGGTCGGCATCGACCTCGGTACCACGAACTCGTGCGTCGCCGTGCTGGAGGGTGGCGAGCCCACGGTCATCGCCAACGCCGAGGGGTCGCGCACCACGCCGTCGATCGTCGCCTTCGCCAAGAACAACGAGGTCCTCGTGGGCGAGGTGGCCAAGCGCCAGGCGGTCACCAACCCGGACCGGACGGTGCGGTCCGTCAAGCGGAGAATGGGGACCAACTGGGCAATTGACATCGACGGTAAGAAGTACACCCCGCAGGAGATCTCGGCGCGGGTGCTCATGAAGCTCAAGCGGGACGCCGAGGCCTACCTGGGTGAGACGATCACCGACGCGGTCATCACCGTCCCGGCGTACTTCAGCGACGCCCAGCGGCAGGCCACCAAGGAGGCCGGCGAGATCGCCGGGCTGAACGTGCTGCGGATCATCAACGAGCCCACGGCCGCCGCGCTCGCGTACGGGCTGGACAAGGGCACCAAGGAGCAGACCGTCCTGGTGTTCGACCTGGGCGGCGGGACCTTCGACGTCTCCCTGCTGGACATCGGTGAGGGGGTCATCGAGGTCCGGGCCACCAGCGGCGACAACCATCTCGGCGGAGACGACTGGGACCAGCGGATCGTCGACCACCTGGTGAAGACGTTCCGCGGCCAGCACGGCATCGACCTGTCCCAGGACAAGATGGCGATGCAGCGCCTGCGGGAGGCCGCCGAGAAGGCCAAGATCGAGCTCTCGGCCGCCAGCACCACGACCATCAACCTGCCGTACATCACCGCCGGGTCGGCCGGGCCGCTGCACCTGGACATGACCCTGACCCGGGCGGAGTTCCAGCGGATGACCCAGGACCTGCTCGACCGCTGCCGTGAACCGTTCCACCAGGCGATCAAGGACGCCAAGATCAAGATGTCCGACATCGACCACGTCATCCTGGTCGGCGGGTCGACCCGGATGCCCGCGGTGACGGACCTGGTCAAGGAGCTCACCGGCGGCAAGGAGCCGCACAAGGGCGTCAACCCCGACGAGGTCGTGGCGGTCGGCGCGGCGCTGCAGGCGGGTGTGCTCAAGGGCGAGGTGAAGGACGTCCTCCTGCTGGACGTCACCCCGCTCAGCCTCGGCATCGAGACCAAGGGCGGCATCTTCACCAAGCTCATCGAGCGCAACACCACCATCCCCACCAAGCGCTCGGAGGTCTTCACCACCGCGGAGGACAACCAGCCGTCTGTGCTCATCCAGGTCTTCCAGGGTGAGCGGGAGATCGCCCAGTACAACAAGAAGCTGGGGACCTTCGAGCTGACCGGGATCCCGCCCGCACCGCGGGGCGTGCCGCAGATCGAGGTCACCTTCGACATCGACGCCAACGGCATCGTCCACGTCAGCGCCAAGGACCTGGGCACCGGCAAGGAGCAGTCGATGACCATCACCGGCGGCTCGGCGCTGCCGAAGGAGGACATCGAGCGCATGATGCGCGACGCCCAGGAGCACGCCGAGGAGGACCGCAAGCGTCGAGAGGCGGCCGAGACCCGCAACCAGGCCGAGCACGCGCTGTGGCAGACCGAGAAGTTCCTCGCCGAGAGCGGCGACAAGCTGCCCGAGGACGCCCGGGCGTCGGTGAACGAGGCGCTCGGCGCCCTGCGCTCGGCGCTCGGCGGTGCGGATATCGACAGGATCCGCTCCGCGCACGAGGCGCTGACCAAGGCGATGCAGGAGGCCAGCACCAAGCTGTACGCGTCCGCCGCGGGCCCGTCGGCGGATCAGGGGGCCACCACCGGTGACACCGGCGGGGCCGGCCAGGAGGATGTCGTTGACGCGGAGATCGTGGACGACGAGGACGATAAGAAGTGACTGACGAGCCGGATCGCACCCGCGACACGTCGACGCACCCGTCCCGACCGGCGGAGCCCGGCCGCGGGCCGGCCGGGGAGCCGATCGTGATCCGTGACAAGCGCCGGGTACGGGCCGAGCCGGGCACCGGCGGGTCGACCGGCGGGACGCGGGCGAGTGGACCGGTCGGATCCGGGCAGCCTGGTGGCCCGTCCCCTGCGGGCGGCAGGCCCAAGAAGCCGGCCTCCGCGCCGGGCGGCGAGGCGCCGGCGGAGGCGGGCGCCGCGGCCGGACCGGCGCAGACGTCCGGACCGGCGGGGGGCGGCGGGCCGGCCGGTGGGGACGGTCCGTCCGCCGCGGCCGAACCCGCCGCGGCCGAACCCGCCGCCGCCGAACCCGCCGCCGAACCCGCCGCCGCCGAACCGGCCGCGCCCGCTGCCGCGGAGGAGACCGTCTCCGCGCTGGCGGCCGAGCTGGAGGCGTTGCGGGCCGAGGTGGAGGAGCGCACCCGGGACCTGCAACGGGTCGGCGCCGAGTACGCCAACTACCGGAAGCGGGTCGAGCGTGACCGCGAGCGCGCCGGTGAGCTGGCCGTCGCCGGCGTGCTCTCCGCGCTGCTCCCGGTCCTGGACGACTTCGAGCGTGCGCGGGAGCACGAGGAGCTGCCCGAGGGCGTGCTCGCGATCGCCGATCATCTGACGACCACCCTGGCCAAGTTCGGGCTGTCGGCGTTCGGCGAGAAGGGGGACCCGTTCGACCCGAACCGGCACGAGGCGGTGGCCCACCAGAAGTCCGCCGACGTCACCGAGCCGACCTGTGTGGAGATCCTGCGCCGCGGCTACCTGATGGGTGACCGGCTGCTGCGGCCGGCGATGGTGGCCGTGGCCGACCCGGAGTAGGGCCGCGCCGATGAGCTCGAAGGACTGGCTGGAGAAGGACTACTACCAGATCCTCGGCGTGCCCAAGTCCGCCTCGGCGAACGACATCAAGAAGGCGTACCGCAAGCTGGCCCGCCAGCTGCACCCGGACCGCAACCCCAACAACCCCGAGGCGGAGCGGCGGTTCAAGGAGGTGTCCGAGGCCTACCAGGTCCTCTCCGACGAGAAGCGGCGCAAGGAGTACGACGAGATGCGCTCGCTGTTCAGCGCGGGCGCCTTCCGCCGGAACGCCCGACAGGGTGCGCCCGGCGGGTTCGACATCTCCGACCTGCTCGGCGGCGTCGGTGACCGCCGGTTCGGGGGAGCCAGCTTCTCGGACCTGTTCAGCTCGATCTTCTCCGGTGGTACGCAGCGGCGCCCCACCCGGGGCCGGGATGTCGAGACCGAGGTGACCCTCGACTTCGTCGACGCGGTCCGTGGCGCGACGGTGCCGCTGACGCTACGGGCACCGGGCGTGTGCGACACATGCCGTGGCAGTGGCGCCCGGCCGGGCACCCGGCCCCGCACGTGCCCGCAGTGCCAGGGGACCGGTCTGGTCACCCGCAACCAGGGGGCGTTCAGCTTCTCCGAGCCGTGCCGCGAATGCCAGGGTGCGGGCACGATCGTGACCGACAAGTGCCCGGAGTGCCGGGGCACCGGCGGCGTGACCAAGACCCGCCGGCTCAACGTCCGTATCCCGGCCGGGGTGCAGGACGGACAGCGGATCCGGCTGGCCGGTCGCGGCGAGCCCGGCGTGCGGGGCGGTCCCCCGGGTGACCTGTACGTCCACATCCGGGTCCGCCCGCACGACCTGTTCGGCCGTACGGGCGACAACCTGACGATCACCGTCCCGATCACGTTCGCCGAGGCGGTACGCGGCGTGGACCTGCGCGTACCCACTCTGGACGGTCACGTGACGCTGCGGGTGCCCCCGGGCACACCGTCCGGACGGGTGCTCCGGGCCCGCGGCAAGGGCGTGCGCCGACGGGACGGTACCACTGGCGATTTGCTCGTGACGGTCGAGGTGATGGTCCCCTCGCAGCTGTCGAAGGAGGCCAGCGCGGCGCTGGACGCGTTCGCCCAGGCGACCGGCCCGGCGCCGAGGGACCACCTCTACCGCCGTATCGCATAGGAGGGAAGGGGCGTGGCCCGGAAGTTCACCGCGGACGAGATGCCGGACGCCAAGGTGCTGATGATTTCCGTGGCGGCGAGGATGGCCGGCATGCACCCGCAGACCCTGCGACAGTACGACCGCCTCGGACTGGTCGAGCCCGGCCGGACCCCGGGCGGCGGGCGCCGTTACAGCGTCCGGGACGTGGCGCTGCTGCGGTACATCCAGCGGCT
>DATGOE010000082.1:0-10281 GCA_035306365.1 Natronosporangium sp.
GAGCTGGACCTCGTCGCCGACCTGGAGTCCGCCGGTGGTGCGACCGTGCACCGCGTGACCCGTGGCAGCGTGCGCCGGGCGCTGGACGCGGGGTACTCGGCCGGCGACCTGCACGCGATGTTCGCCCGCCGGTCGCGGACCCCGGTACCGCAGGCCCTGACCTACCTCATCGACGACGTCGCGCGCGCCCACGGCGGGCTGCGGGTCGGCACGGCCGGCGCGTACCTGCGCAGCGACGACGAGAGCCTGCTGGTGCAGGTGCTCGCCGACCGCCGGCTGGCGCCGCTGGAGCTGCGCCGGCTGGCGCCGACCGTGCTGGTGAGCCCGGTGTCCAGCGGGCGCCTGCTGGCGGCCCTGCGGGACGCGGGATACGCACCGGTGCCGGAGGACGTCAGTGGGGCGGCGGTGCTCGTGCGGCCACGCGGACGCCGGGCGCCGGCGCACACCCCGACGTCGCCGCCGGCCGACCCGTTCGTCGCCGCCCGCCTGACCACCGCGCGGCTGCGGGGGATCGTCGAGGACGTCCGCCGTGGCGACAAGGCGGCGCGCATGGCCAGGTTGACCCCCGGCGTGGGGAACGGGCGTGCCGGAACGGCCGGTGGTGCCCAGGCGCACACCGAGGCGATGGCGGTCCTGCAGCAGGCGATCCGGGACCGGGCCACGGTGCTGGTCGGCTACGTGGACGCCCGCGGCCGGGTCACGTCGCGGCTGCTGCGGCCGGTGTCGATCGGCGCCGGGTACCTGCGCGCCCACGGCGTCAACGCCGACACCCTGCACACCGTGGCCCTGCACCGCATCACCGGCGCCACTCTCGCGCCGTCCGGGTCGCTGTAGCCGGGCCGCCAGCCGGCCGCCGCGGTCCCCGCCGCCCGGGCGTGTGTCACCGCACCGGCCCCACCCGGGATGGCCCGGGCCCCGCCCGGGGTGGCCCGGTGCGGACGCGCCCGCCCCCGTGTCGCCTGACCGGACGCGCCCGCACCGGCACGGCCCACACCCGTAGGACGCCAGCAGGTGCGTCTTGGTTGCCGGTCGGGCACGGTCGTGGCCGGTTCGTGACCGGGTCCACAGCCGGTTCCCAGACCGCCCGGCCGGCTCACAGCCGGCACCCAGATGGCGCCACCGGTGTGCCGTCGCGCACGCTCGGGCCCGCGGCGCGGCGTGTCAGACTGGAACGTCACGGCCGGCACGACGCCCGTGACCGGGGGCCACGGCCGCGGCTCACGCGGCTGAACCGGACGCCGGCGCGGGCACGGGAGGTGAGATGGCAGGCGGCGGCCCGCTGATCGTGCAGTCCGACCGGACGCTGCTGCTGGAGGTGGACCACCCGGACGCGGACGAGTGCCGCACCGCGATCGCGCCGTTCGCGGAGCTGGAACGGTCCCCCGAGCACGTGCACACCTACCGGCTCACACCGCTCGGCCTGTGGAACGCCCGGGCGGCCGGGCACGACGCCGAGCAGGTCGTCGACGCGCTGCTGCGCTACTCCCGCTACCCGGTGCCGCACGCCCTGCTGGTGGACGTCGCCGAGACCATGGACCGGTACGGGCGGCTGCAACTGGTCAACGACCCCGCCCACGGCCTGGTGCTGCGGGGGCTCGACCGGGCCGTGCTGGCCGAGGTGGTCCGCAGCAAGCGGCTGGCGGGCATGCTCGGCGCGCGGATCGACGAGGACACCGTTGTGGTCCACGCCAGCGAGCGCGGCCGGCTCAAGCAGGCGCTGCTCAAGCTCGGCTGGCCGGCCGAGGACCTCGCCGGCTACGTCGACGGGGAGAAGCACCCGATCGCCCTGGACGAGACCGGGTGGTCGCTGCGCCCGTACCAGCGCCAGGCCGCCGACGCCTTCTGGGCCGGCGGCTCCGGCGTGGTCGTGCTGCCGTGCGGTGCCGGCAAGACCCTGGTGGGGGCGGCGGCGATGGCGCTCGCCTCGGCCACCACGCTGATCCTGGTGACCAACACGGTCGCCGGCCGCCAGTGGAAGCGGGAGCTGGTCGCCCGGACCAGCCTGACCGAGGACGAGATCGGCGAGTACTCCAGCGAGCGGAAACAGATCCGCCCGGTCACCATCGCCACATACCAGATCCTCACCACCCGCCGCAAGGGCGTGTTCACGCACCTGGACCTGTTCGGCGCGCGCGACTGGGGCCTGATCATCTACGACGAGGTCCACCTGCTGCCCGCGCCGATCTTCCGGTTCACCGCCGACCTGCAGGCCCGCCGCCGGCTCGGGCTGACCGCCACGCTGGTGCGGGAGGACGGCCGGGAGGGCGACGTGTTCAGCCTGATCGGGCCGAAGCGGTACGACGCGCCGTGGCGGGACATCGAGGCGCAGGGCTGGATCGCGCCGGCGGAGTGCACCGAGGTCCGGGTGACGCTCACCGACGCCGAACGCATGGCGTACGCGACCGCCGAGCCGGACGACCGGTACCGGCTGGCGGCGACCGCCCGGACCAAGCTGCCGGTGGTGGAGGCGCTGGTGCGCCGGCACCGGGGCGACCAGGTGCTGGTGATCGGCGCGTACCTCGACCAGCTCCACGAGCTGGCCAGAGTCCTCGACGCGCCGATCGTGCAGGGCGCCACCACGACCCGGGAGCGGGAGCGCCTGCTGGCGGCCTTCCGCGCCGGCGATCTGTCCACTCTGGTGCTCTCCCGGGTGGGGAACTTCTCCATCGACCTGCCGGAGGCGGCGGTCGCCATCCAGGTGTCGGGCACGTTCGGGTCCCGCCAGGAGGAAGCGCAGCGGTTGGGGCGGATCCTGCGCCCCAAGCGGGACGGCCGCCAGGCGCGCTTCTACACCGTGGTGGCGCGGGACACCATCGACACCGAGTACGCCGCGCACCGGCAGCGGTTCCTGGCCGAGCAGGGCTACGGATACACCATCGTGGACGCCGACGACGTCGTCGGCCCGCGCCTGGCCAGCGAGTGACGGGCGCGGGGTTCCCGGCCGGACATCCCGCCGGACGGGGGCGGCCCCACTGTCGCGGGCCCCGGCGGTATCCTCGCCCCACGACGCCGATCGACAAGCGCTGCCGGAGGACGTCATGGAGACCCTGGCCGCCGTCGCCTTCATCGTCGTAGTGGCGGCGATCTTCGCCGGCGTCATCACCCTGGTCGTGGTGGTGGGACGGCGGAACCGGCGCAGCCGGGGCGACCGGCAGGCACTGATGGCGCTGGCGCGCGAACGAGGCTGGAGCTACCGGCAGTCCGACGTCGGCACCGCCGACCGGTACCGGGGCAGCCACCCGTTTCCGCAGATCAGCCACAACCTCAGGGTCTCGGACCTGGTGACGGGCGACTTCCGGGGCCGGGCGTGCCGTGGTTTCGAGCTGCGCAGGCTGGTCGGCACCCCGGGCAACCGCCGCGGTGCCGACCGGCGCATGTACGAGTACTACCGCGTCTTCGCGATGGCCACGCCGTTGACCGGCGCGTCGCTGGAGATCCGCGCGGCCGGAGTGGGTGACAAGCTGCTCCGGAAGCTGGGCCGGCGGGGACAGGTGGGCGGGTCGGTGGTGACCGACCCGGAGTTCCGCCAGCGGTTTGAGGTCACCGGCGACGAGGCTCTCGCCCGCGCGCTGTTGCGCACGGACGTCCAGCGGTGGTTGCTGACCGATCCCCGGGCGCAGCAGCTTCCGTTGCGGTTCGTGGACGACGAGGTCATCACCTGGCAGCGGGGCCGGCTGAGACCGGACACTGTCGACCCGGCACTCCAGTGGCTGTCCGAGGTGGTCGACCGGGTCTCGTCGGCGGGGTGGCAGGGCGGTCGACCGTGAGCCCGTCCCCGGCGGCCGGCAGGCTCAGCCGTCGGGGCTGGTCCGGTCCCCCGGAGTCAGCGGTCGCACCGTGCGCAGGAACCGCTGGAAGTCCCCGATCACCGTGGCGAGCTGCCCGACGGTCGAGGTCAGCACCAGTTCCAGCACCACCCGTCGACGTGGGTCGTCGACGTCGAGCAGTGACAGGTAGACCTGCGTCTGCACCAGCTGGCGGGGGGTGCCGTCGACGTCGGCGACCAGCCGCACCACCTGCGAGAAACCGGGAGCGTCCGGGGTGCCGACCTCGCGGCGGTCGGTCACCACCAGCTGCGACGAGGCCCGACGCAACCGTTCCACCGACTCGTCGGCGATCTCCTCCAACGTGGCGACGTCGTTGCGTACCTCACCACTGATGGTGATGTTGGCGGTGAAGCCGTCACGGGACGCCGGATGCAGTGCGACGAACGCGGCACCGGGCGCGCCGACCTCGTCGGGTGGCGCCGCCTGCCAGCCGTCCGGCAGCCGGAAGTTGATGGGCACTGGCAGGGTGCTTGGCATTGTCTACCCCCAGGTCCGGGCTCGGAGCTGACACCGGTGCGGGGTCGCTGCCCCGCGGCGGGTGGCTACCACGGGGTCGGGATACTGCGAACCGCGCCCGCCGCGGCATCGAAGGCGTTGCCGACGGCGTCCGCCGCACTGCCCGCGAAATCGCCGACGGCATCCGCCGCACTGGTGGCGGTGTCGACGACCTTGGCCGGGTCGACGGTCACCTCGAAGCCCAACTTACCACCGAGGCCGAGCGCGGCACCGCCCTCGACACCGATGGTCCAGGAGCCGTCGTCGTTCCTTCCGGCGGTGATGTCGCCCTCGATGCCGGCACCGGCCCAGCCTTCCGCGGTCGCGCCGGCACCGATGCCACCGACGTCGGCGTGTGCACTGATGTCCGCACGGGCCCCGGCGAAGGCCTCCCCGCCCAGAGACACGCCGTCCAGGCCGGCGGTGGCGTACACCGACGCCTCGGCACCGACGAAAGCGTTCGCCTCGGCACCGACCTCGGCGATCCCCCACTCGGCCGAGCCCTCGGCGTGCGCGTCCACGAGGTAGGCGCTGCCGGACAGCTCTCCGCGGAGGCCGTCGGGGCCCAGGGACAGCTGGGCGGAGCTGTCCACGCCCAGGACATCCAGGCCGGCACTGCCGCGCAGACCCACCGGCCCGAGCTCGGTGGAGCCTTCCACCTCCCCGCCCCAGACACTCGCGCTGAAGAGGTCCGCCTGCCCGAGATTCACCTTCCAGTCGCGGAACGTGCCGTCCGGGCCGAAGCGGAGCGAGGTGCCGCCGACCCCGTGCTCGCGGATGAGCCGGTCGGCGAGGTCGGCCACCCTCGCCAGCCAGCTCGGGCCCCCGCCACCCCGGCCGCAGTTGTCGGTCAGGGCCTGTGCCGCCCGCTGCCCCGACTCCCGGACCAGGGCACGCGCCTCTTCCAGGACCTGTTCGGCCGTTCGGCGGATCTCCGCGCCGGGATCGACGAACGGAGGAGGGGTGGCGCCGGCTTCCGTACCCACCGGCAGGGGCAGGGTGCTCGCGTACCGCTCGCGGGCAGCGCCGGTGGCCGCCACTCCCTGTTCCCACAGCTCGATCGCCTCCTGGGCGCGCCGCTGCGCCACCAGCAGGACCTGGGCGTGGTCCCGGATCGCCGCGGCACCGGCCGACAGCATGTCGCTCCCCTGCAGCCACCGCGAGCGCTCGGTGGCGAGCGAGTCGTGGAAGGCTGAGGCGGCCCGGCCGGTCCAGCCCGGGACGTCGATCCTGCCCAGCCGCACGCCGACCTGTTCCAGCTCCTGTGCATACGTGTCGAACTGCCGGGCCACGTCCTGCAGCGCCTCCGGGCTACCCGGAACCAGCTCCCGGGGATCCAGAGTCTGTCCGAGCCGGCCGGCGCCGGTCATTCCGGTGGAAACGTCGCCCATCGCTGGCTGAGTCATGGCCTTCTCCGGTCCGGGTTACTCGGGCAGCGGTCCGGCGGCGCGGGTGAACAACTGGGCGCCACCGCCGTCGGTCTGCTCGTACCGTTGCGCGGCGGCGTCGAGCCGCGCCCGGTGAGCGTGCGCGCGTTCGACCAGGGCAGCTATCCCGACCTGCCACGTCGTGGCGAACTCGCCGGCCGCACCGGCCAGCACCGGATCGCCGTACCACTCCGCCTCTCCGGCCGCGCCCCGCACGTCGAGACTGGTGGCCCGGGACACCGTGGCGGCGATGTCGCGACCCGCCCTACGCAGGCTGTCCGGATCGGCATTGAAGTGTGTCACGGTCCTCCCCTCACGCGCCACTTCACACAGCCTCCCTCGGTCCACGGTGTCGACCAGCCCACGGCATCGACACGAAACGCACCGGCGCAGCCGACGCGCTGGCCGCGGCAGTGCCTCGTAGGCTCCCGCCCGTTCCCCGATGAACGGACGCCAGTCTAGACGATGTGGTCGAGTCCCGGGAGGTGGGGACGAACGGGATCCAGCATGGTCCGATGACGACGGTAGGGCGGAGGGTCGGATGACCTGGCGGAAGTGGCGACGGTGACCGTGGCGGCGGCCTGCAGCTTGCTGCTCACCGGGTGCAACGGCAGCGCGGTGTCACAGGAGACCGTCGAACGGCACATCCAGCGAGCACCTCGAGGAACAGGTCGGCGTCGCTCCGGCCGCAGTGGACTGTCCGGCGCGGAGGGCACCACCATGCACTGCGTCATCACCGCAGCCGACGACAGCAAGGTGGGCGTGACGGTCACCGTCGATGAGGTCGACGGTGACAACCTCAGGTACCACATCGCGGTCGACGACAACGTCACACCGCCCCCGTCCGGTGCGGCTTCCCGACGCCGCTGCCGGTGGACGGGCCCGGGACGGCGCGGCCCCGGGCATCCACCACGTGCCGCGCCGCCCTGTGGGGACATCGACGCTGGTGACGTTGCCACCCGGGCCGGTAGCCTGGCAGGGATGCTGCTGCTGACCGCGGCCCACCCCGGGCACCAGCACGGATACGGCCCCAGCCTGAGCGAGCTGCGTCCGGTCGCGCTGGTCATCGTGGTCGTGCTCGTGGCCGTCTGGCTGGCGGTGGTGGCGCTGCAGTCCCGCCGGCACCGCTCCGGCCGCCGCGGGTCCGGATCGGATGCCGGTCGGGCACCGGGCGGCGTCCCTCCCTCCTCCGGTGAGGAGTGACCGGCCTGCGGTCCGCGCCCTCCGACGGGCAGTGACCGCCCGCGGCCGGTGCGCCTCGCGCCGGCCGCGCCCGGGTGGGTCTCGTGAGCCCGCCGGGTCAGGTGGGCACCTCCGGTCCGCCCTCCCGCAGCGGCGCGAGCAGGTCACCATGCGCCGCGACCCGTGCGAGCACCTCCTCCGGCCCGTACCGCCGCGGCCCGGCGGCCACCTCCTCCCAGGTCAGCGGCGTCGACACCGACGGGGTCGGCTCGGCGCGCAGCGAGTACGGTGCCACCGTGGTCTTGGCGGCGTTGTTCTGACTCCAGTCGATGAAGATCTTCCCCGGCCGCAGCCGCTTGGCCATCTGCGCGGTGATGCGCCGCGGGTGCCGGCGCGCCAGCTCGCCGGCGATCCGCCGCGCGTAGCCGGTCACCACCTCGGCCGGCTGGGTGGCCGCGAGCGGGCAGTACAGCTGCATGCCCTTCTTGCCGGAGGTCTTGGCCAGCGCGGTCAGCCCGTCGGCGGCGAGCCGCTCGCGCAGCAGCAGCGCCACCTCGGCGCACTCGGCCAGGCCCGCCGGAGGTCCCGGGTCCAGGTCCACGACCAGGAGGTCAGGTCCGGGCGCCCCGATCCGCCACTGGTGGACGTGCAGCTCGAGCGCGGCCAGGTTGGCCAGCCACACCAGCGTGGGCAGGTCGTCCACGACGACGAAGTCGAGCGTCTCCCGCCCCGCGGCCGACCCCGGCACCGGCAGGGTCTCCAGGCGCACCCAACCGGGTGTGCCCATCGGTGCGTTCTTCTCGAAGAACGAGGGCGCACCCACCCCGTCGGGGTAGCGGATGCGGGTCACCGCCCGGTCGCGCAGGTGCGGCAGCAGTACCGGCGCCACCCGGGTGTAGTAGTCGATGACCTCGCCCTTGGTGAAGCCGGTCGCCGGGTACATCACCTTGTCCAGGTTGGACAGCTCCAGGTGCCGGCCGTCGACCCGCACCCGGATCCGGTCAGCCATCGGCGCACTCCTGCGGGGTCTTGTCGGGCCGGAGCCGCACGAACCGGGGGAACCGGAGCCGCCCGTCCGGCGTCCACTGGCCGTACCGTACCTCCACCACCAGCTCCGGCCGCACCCACACCGCGTCCCGGGCATCCTCGCGCGCCAGCGGGGTGACGAACGGCGAGGCGTCGGTCCGCAGGGGCGCCAGCGCCGCCAGCAGCTGCCGCTCCGCGGCCGCTCCGATGCCCCCACCGACCCGCCCCCGGTAGGTCAGTCCGCCGCCGGGCGCCGGCGTCCCGACCAGCAGCGCCCCCAGCCGCCGCTGTCCCGGGCGCCATCCACCCACCACGAAGTCGCCGGTCTGCTCCAGCTTCACCTTGACCCAGTCGGGTGAGCGGACCCCCGGCCGGTAGCGGGAGTCCAGCCGCTTGGCGACCACCCCCTCCAGGGAGTGCTCGGTGGCGGCCGCGAACGTGGCCTGGCCGTCGTCGAACCGGGGGGAGACCAGCCACCGGGGACCCGGCCGGACCAGCCGTTCGAGGGCGTCGCGCCGCTGCCAGTACGGGCGGGCGGTGAGGTCCTCGCCCGCCAGCGCCAGCAGGTCGAAGATCACGTACGTGACCGGGGTCGAGGCGGCGAGCCGGGCGGCCCGGGCCGGCTCGCGGACGTGCATGCGCTCGGCCAGGGCGGCGAACGACGGCACCCCGGCCCGGTCCAGCACGACGATCTCACCGTCGAGCACGGCGTCCGGCACCGCACCGGCCAGGTCGGCCAGCTCCGGATAGGCCGCGGTGATCTCCGCACCGGACCTGGCGTACAGGCGCAGCCGCCCCTCGCGCACCACCGCCACCGCCCGTACCCCGTCCCACTTGAACTCGTACGCCCAACCCGGACCGGTCGGCAAGGGGCCGCTGACCGCCAGCATCGGCGAGGTCCGCACCGGTTCACTGTGCCATGCTGGTGGGACGAGGAGGCGACGTATGCGGGCAATCTGGAAGGGAGCGGTCTCGTTCGGGCTGGTCTCGATCGGGGTCAAGCTCTACGCGGCCACCGAGGAGAAGAGCATCCGGTTCCACCAGGTGCACCGCACCGACGCCGGCCGGATCCGGTACCAGCGCGTGTGCTCGGTCTGCGGGCAACAGGTCAGCTACGACGACATCGCCAAGGGGTACGACCTGGGCGGCGGCGAGATCGTGGTGCTGACCGACGAGGACTTCGAGGGCCTGCCGCTGTCGACCTCCCGGGCGATCGACGTGCTGGAGTTCGTGCCCGCCGACCAGATCGACCCGATCCTGTTCGACAAGGCCTACTACCTGGAGCCGGAGGGGACGGCCACCAAGCCGTACGTGCTGCTGCGGGACGCCCTCACCGACAGCGAACGGGTGGCGATCGTGAAGATCGCCCTGCGGCAGCGGGAGCAACTGGCCACCCTGCGGGTACGCGAGGGGGTGCTGGTCCTCAACACCATGCTGTGGCCCGACGAGGTCCGCACGCCCGACTTCGCCTTCCTGGACGAGGACATCGAGGCGCGGCCCGCCGAGCTGGCGATGGCGTCCTCGCTCATCGAGTCGATGTCCGCCGACTTCAAGCCGGAGGAGTTCACCGACGAGTACCGCGAGGCGCTCCAGGAGGTCATCGACGCCAAGGTGGCCGGCAGGGAGGTGGCCGCGCCGGCCGCGCCGGAGGAGGTGGCGCCCGCGGTCGACCTCATGGCGGCGCTGCGGGCCTCGGTGGAGCGTGCCCGGGCGGCCCGGGGGGAGGCCGGGGCCGAGGGCAGGGGCGAGAGCGGAGAGGACGGCGAGCCGGTGGAACCCACGCCGATCAGCTCGGCCCGTTCCCGCCGGGGCGGCAAGGGCGAGAGTGGCAAGGCGTCCGGGCGGGGCGGGTCGAAGCGGTCGACGAAGTCGAGCAGGTCCCGCAAGTCCGCCTGACCACCCCCGCCGGGGCCCCACGTCGGCCCACCGGCCCGGTGCTCGCGTCGGCCCACCGGGCCGGCGACCGCGTGGCGCGGCGGCCGACCCGGTGGGCAGGGACGCCCGCCGGGTTGGCGGTCGGTCGTCAGAACAGCGGACCCGTGATCGTCAACCCCGGGTCGGCCAGCGAGAACAGGCCGACCAGCATGAGCGACGCTCCGGCGAGCGAGAGGTCCTTGAGGAACTGGATCTGCTCGGTCATCCGGGCCTGCGGGTCGGTCTCCTTCCAGAACCCGTGCATGAGAAACGCCGTCGGCACGAGGAACAGGAACAGCAGCAGCGCGCCGAGGTCCGGCCAGATGCCCAGCAGCACGCTCAGCCCGCCCAGCAGGAGCATCACTCCACTGACGACGACGGCGGCACGGGCGGCGGGTACGTTGCGGGAC
>DATGOE010000083.1:0-8980 GCA_035306365.1 Natronosporangium sp.
TCCATCCGCGCCACCCACGCGGTGAGGTCCACGGCGACCTGCTCGTACGCGATCGTGGTCTCCAGCGCGCTGGGGATCCCCGGGAGCAGCCAGTTGACCACCCGCTGCTGCTGCGACTCGAGGTAGCGCAGCAGGGCGAGCTGCCGGCGCGCATCCGGGTCGGGGCACTGCCGCGCCAGGTGGTGGTCGAAGAAGATCGCCTCGGTCTCGATGCCGTTCATGGCGATCACCCGGCAACGGGTGTAGGGGTCGGCCTCGTCCGGGTCGATGGGGCCCACGTCGAGCTCACGCCAGTTGCGGATCTGGTCGTCGAGCGCGATGCCCTGGTGTTCCAAGGGGTTGAACACGACGCTGCCCTCCCTACCCGCGGACGCCTCGGCGCCTGCCTCACCGCCTGCCAGCACGTTACCCCCGGTTTGTTATGTTTAGCACCGTTTATCGGTAACGCGCGGCAGCCGACCACCCGTACGCCGCCACCGCCGTACGCGCCGGAACCGCGGCCGCGCGCCGCCCGTCAGACCGGCATGCGCAGGGCAGCAGCGGCAGCGGTGGCGGTGGTCGCCGGTACGGTGCTGTTCATGATCTCCGCATGCGGCGGCGGTGGGGAGCCCGGCGGCGACGGTGCCGCACCCGCGGGCCGCGGGACGCCGGCCGACCACGCCACCGGTCCGCCACCCACCGAAGGCGCCGGCGGGCCCGGGACGGACGGCGGTGCGGACGCCACGCCGCCCCCGCGCCCGGACCCGGACGACCCGACCACGCCGCTGGACGGCACGCGGTGGACCGTCGACACCGTGATCGTCGACGGCGCCACCCTGGCCGTGCCCGCGGGCCCGTCCGGCTCGGCCTGGCTGGCGATCGAAGGCGCCAGGTTCCGGGCGGTCACCGGCTGCGGGGAGGTCGAGGGCAGGGTACGGATCGACGGCGGCGTCCTGCGGTTCAGCGACGTCACCGAGGCGGTCCCGATCCACTGCCCGGACGAGTTCGCGCCAGCGGACCGGGTGATGCGCGAGCTGTTCACCACTCGGGCCAGGTTCGCTGTCACGTCTGGACAGTTGCGGCTGGACCACCCCGGCGGCAACGGGCTGAGGCTGCACGCCAGCCCAGAGGAGCCCGGCTCCGCCCCACGGTCGTGACCTCCGGCCAGCGGCGCCCGGCGCCGGATGGTGCCACACCAGCCGGAGGACCCACGCCTCAGGCTCACCCGGGCACTCGGCGCTCGTCCGAGCGCTACGGCTCACCCGAGCCGGGAGCCGGCGCGTAGCTGAGGGCTCGCCCACTGAGCCGGCGCTCGGAACCCATGGGTCAATGTCAACACTTCAAGTGCGTCGGCGGCGACGCGTACAATGTGGGAACGCTACGACACCACCCCGGAGGCCCCGTGACCGGTGGGTTCATGGTTGACCCCGACGCCCTCCAGCGGGCGGCGGACGCCTCGGCCGAAGCGGCCGCCAGCGCCGGTCAGGTGCGGCTCGCCGAGACGATGGAGCTGTTCGGTGCGGCGCTGCCGGGGTCGCGGGCCGGACAGAGCGCGGAGGTCTTGAGATCCGCGCTGCAGACGTGGCTCGCCGCCTGGTGCGCGGACACCGAGACGTACGCGACGGTGCTGCGCGCCGCGGCCGACAGGTACGCCGCCAGCGACGACCGCTCACGGGTGCCCTTCGGCAGCGCCGACCGTCGCCTCCCGGCCTGGTGAGGGCGTGGGCGGATGGTCCACCTTGGCGCGGTCCGTCAATGGACACCCGAGCCGCTCGAGGACGCGGTCGCGCAGATCGGGCGCAGGTGCGCGGAGCTTCTCAACGTCGGGGACCGCTTTCGACGGGACGGGCTGCCGGCGGAGTGGTCCGGCGTCGCCGCCCGGGGCGCTCACCTGACGCACAGGTCCCTGGTGAACCGGTTGGACCGCGGCGTCGAAGCGGTCGAGCCACTGCGCAAGGTGGCCGGGATCGCCGCGGACCGCGTGCGGGATCTCCGGCGTGCGCTCAACGAGGTGGAGGAGGAGGCCGCCCGGCAGGGATTCGCGATCCGGGACGACGGGCGGGTGGTCGACCGCGACCCGGGCGCGGACCCTGGTCGGGCCGGCCAACGGGAGCCTGTGAGAGCCGCCCTCCAGGCCGCGGTGGCACGGATCATCCACACCGCCGACGAGATCGACCAGATGGTCGACGACGCCCTCCGTACCGCGCTGGACGCGCTGGCGGGCCCGCGGTCCGCGTCGGGCGACAACCAGCCGCCGGTCCCCGGCATGCCTCCGTTCCCACCCACCGACCCGGGTGCCGGCGAGCACGGCTCCGACCCGTGGTGGACCACGGGCGACGACCGGGTCAAGAAGGAGCTCGCGTACACCGCCGCCACGATCGCCGACGCCATGGGCCTGACCAACGCCGCGTCGCACCTACGGCACTACCTCGGCAACTCTGGTGAGGATCTCATCATCAGCCCCGACCGGATCGCCCGGGACGTCGAACAGTTCCAGGCGCAGACCGACCAGACCGTCGCGGCCGAGCTGCGCCGGATCGCCGCCGAGGTCGAGGCGAACGGTGGCTACGGGGAGCCGGTCCAGTTCAGCACCGACTGGCAGGGCTTCTACATCACGAAGTCCCACAGCGAGGACTGGTTCTATGCGATGGGCGGCATCCAGTACGCGGTGACCGGGGTGGCCACCGTCTACCCGCCCGGACCCGACGGCCAGCCCACCGTGGTGGTCGACTACCAGACACACGTGTTCGATCGGTATAACTGGGACGAGGGGAAACAGGTCACCATCGGCCCGGTCACCATCACGGACGAGCAGATGGCGGAGATGCACCGGGCAGGAGTCGCGCAGGAGTTCAACATGTACGGGTCGAGTGAGCCACGGCGGTACGAGGGGACGGTGCCACCTCCGGGACAGGTGCCCGACCTTCCCCAGCCGCCCGAGAGCCGGGACGGGACCCGGACAGGTCCCCGCCGATGACAGGACGCTTCCGGCTGCTTGCCGTCTGGGCGCTGGCGACCGCGACGATCGGCGCGCTGGTCGCCTGTGACTCCGGGCCGGGTAGGGAGGGTGACGTGGGCAACGGGGCCGAGCCTGACCAGGCGCTGGTCGAGGAGGCGCTGGAGTTCGGCCGGATTGTGCTGCCGCCCTCAGCGGTCGTCCTCGGGGCCGAGACCGAGAAGGGGATAGACCTCCTCTACTGCCTGGCGGTCCGGGTGGCGCCCGGCGACGTCGACCGGATGCTGTCGGACTCCGGGTTCACGGCCGAGCTCGAGCCCGGGCGGCAGGTCTTCATGCCGACGGTCGCGGGTGTCGAGCTCGGGAACGCGGATCGCATCGCCTCCGCGCAGGACACGATCCGGTCCGGCAACGGAGCCGAACGCTATGTCTCCCGCGTAGTCCTGGTCGACCGCACCGACCCGGACGCGCCCGTGGTGCACCTCTGGCTGTTCACGACCTGATCCGGCCACCCCCGCGGGGAGTCGGGCCCGCAACCCCGGCGGGGGGTGGCACCACGGGACCAGCGGTCACGCGCGGCTCGCCCGGGAGCGTACGGCTCACCCGAGCCGGAAGCCGCCGCGGGGCAGCGGAGCGAGCACTCCGCTCGCCTTCAGCTCGGCGATGTGCTCGGCGGCCCGATGCGGCGCACTGCCGCCGTGGATGAGCACGCCCGCCTCGATGTTGCGCAACGCCCCCGACTGGGTCAGGTTGGCGCTGGACACCAGCAGCGTCCGACGGTCGGCAACCGCGATCTTGGCGTGCATCCGCGCGCCCGGCTCGTCGCGCTGCTCCACCGGCCAGTGCCACAGCGTCACGCCCGGCACGCCGGCGAAGGCCGCCGCCGGCTCGGGACCGGCCAACATGCCGGCAGCACCCTGCAGGGTCTCCACGACGACGGTCACCGAGACGCCGCGCTCCGCCGCCGCGGACAGGGCGGCCAGCACCGGCGGGTGCGGTGTGGCGGCGTACGTCATGAGCAGCAGCTCGTGCCGCGCGCCGGCGATGAGCTCCGCCAGCGCCTGCGCCGTGGCCCGCACCGGTACGCGGAAGGTGTCCGGCCCGCTCCACACCGACTCGACCCGTACCTCCGCCTGCTGCTGAGCCCGGCCGTCGGCCAGGCCGCGAAGGTACGCGGCCGCGACCGCCGGGTCGATGCCGGCGGCGCGCCGGGCGGCGAGCACCGCCGCGGCCGCGTCGGCCGAGCCGGGGACCGGCACCGCCCGCACGGCCGCGTGGTCGGGCCAGCCCGCGGCCAGCCGGTCCGCGAGGGTGCGCAGGTGCGCGGGGCCGAGCCGGACCGCCGCCGCCTCGGCGGCGGCCTCGAACCCGCCGAGCGCCCCGCCGGTCGTTGCTCCCCCACCTGCCACGGCTCCCCCACCGGCCGTGGGTCCGCCGCCCATGGCTCCCCCACCGGTCGCGGCGGTACCGCCACCCGCGGCGGTCTCGTCGCCGTCGGCGCCCGCGTTCACGGCGCCCCCGGGAACAGCGCCAGGTCCACGTCACCGCCCACGGGTACGACGAACCGGCGGTCGAGGAACCGGTTGCCCCGCTCGCACGAGGTCTCGGAGACGAACAGGCACACGTGGCACGCCGCGCCGTGCAGGAAGTCGGCCGGGTCGTGTGGCAGCCGCTCGGCGCACAGCGGGTCGGAGGAGCACCGCTCCGCCTCCGTCAGCGCCCGGCGGGTCAGCTCCACCAGCCGGTCGGGTTCGGCGAGCGACGCGAGGCCACCGAGCGTACCCTCGGCGTCCGGCACCGCGGTGTAGATGAGGATGCCGGCGCGCGGGTCGTCCTCGGCGTCGCTGGCGTAGATCCGCTCCGCCAGGCTGGCCTGGCTGTAGCCGCACTCCAGTGCGATGGTGCGGATCAGCAGATGGGACAGGGTGTGCAGGGCGAGGTAGCGGGCACCCGGCCACAGCCGCATCTCGTCGAACGGGCCGCTGATCCGGTCGGAGTACCGGTTGCGCCGGTGGCGCGCGTACGCGCCCCGGTGCGCCTGCAACGCCGGTGAGCCGTCCACCCGCGCCTGCCAGGCACGCAGCAGGTCCTCCGGTACGCGCAGGAAGATGCCCTCTCCGCGGACCTCGCTGGCCGGTACCCACGTCGGGTCGGAGCGGGCCAGCGGCGCCCGCGTCACCAGGTCCGGGTCCTCGGGGTCCGGGGCGTCCAGGCGGGTGAACCCGACCAGCGCCCGGACCACCCGCAGCCGCTCGACCTGGATGACGTCGGCGTAGCACGCCTTCAGCTCCGCGGGTACACCGTCGGGGTCACGGCGCAGCGCGAAGTCGTCGGTCGGGTCGGGAAGCTGGGCCGCGGAGAACACCTCCCACTCAGGGGTGAGCAGGTCGGGCCGCCCCTCCCCGGCCGGCCGCTGCGGCGACTCGGCCTCCCGACGGTGCCGCTCGCGCTCGATGGCGGCCCAGATCTCCTCGTGGCTCCACCGCCGCAGCTCCCGGAACCCCGGTGCGTCAACGCTGAGCGCGAACAGCACCATCTCCGGGTTGGTGGACTTCTCCAAGTTCGCCCAGTGCTGCTCCACCTTTGCCTGCAGTTCGCTGGCACCGGTGCGGGGCACGGCGAGTGCGGACATGGTCTGCGGGAACCACTGGTTGGACGCGCCCACCACGATCACCTGCACGTCCCGGTCGCATCCGCCGGGCTCGAAGGTGGACAGATGCGGGTGGCGACCCCGGCACCGGGGCAGCCGTTCGGCGCCGTAAGGGCCGAACGCCGCCCGCAGGTTGCGGCGCTCGCCGCAGGCCACGCACCTCACCTCGACGTTGACGCCGAGGTTGCCGCCCCGGTCGTCCATGCGCAGCCGAGGGTGGGTGGCCCTCGGGCAGCCGCCGCCCTGGTGGACGAAGTGGTCGTACGGAAAGTCGTCGAGATGCCCGGCGGGGCAGGCCAGCATGAACCGGGCCGCCACCGCGAGTGGCCGACGGCCGGTCCGCTTGCGCGGACAGTCGCGGTGGAAGAACCGGGCGTCCTGGGGCCGGCGGGGACGGCTGTTCTCGAAGTCGAAGGTGCCGGAGTCGATCGCGGCGAGCTCGTTACAGGCGGTGCAGCGCAGCCAGGACGGGAACGGCACGACCGGCACACCCACGTTGGAGGCGGGTCCGGCCGGGTCCTGGTCGATCCCATCCATCCACGGCGCGGGGCGCAGCTGCTCCACGCCGTGGCAGCCCTTCAGGCGGCGCACCTCGGCGAGCAGCCTGGGCTCGGCGATCGGCTCCCACGGTGCGGCATCGTGGTGCCAGTCGTCGAGGCCGCGGACCAGCACGGAGATGTTGGGCAGGTCGACCAGCGCGCCCACACCCGAGGTGAACATCAGGTGGCTGGGCCGCACCGCCCCGACCCGCCGCCGGTACGCCTGAGGCATCACGCACCTCCCGCGGTCAACGCCGAGCCGCCGAACTCGTCCCCCTCGGGCAGGTCCTCATCGGACACATTCTCGTCGTCGGTCGCCCGCGGAGCCCGGAACGACCAGGCGGGCGCCCCGTAGACCGGCTCGAAGACCTGCCCGCCACCGGGCAACAACAGGTTGATCTCGTTCTCGGTCTCGCGCAGGGACATCCCGACCGTCAGGTCGCCCCAGCTGCCGTCCCCGGCCCGCTTGAGCAGCCCGACCAGCTGTTCGGTGCGCGACGTGCCCTCCCGGTAGGCGAGCCGGGCCGAGCCGGTACGGGTCTGCCGCCACCGGTCGGTGATGCGGCCGAGCCGTTCGGCGAGGTACCCGCGGGCGTGCTCACCGCCCACCACCCCGGCACGGGCGAGCAACCGGTCGGTGACCTCCCGCACGACCGGCCCGTCCAGCGGCACGTCGTGCGCGTCGCGGTTGCGGGAGTGGGCGGGGTCGGCGTGGCGGACCGCGGCGACGAACGCGGCAGCGGCCCCGCGGTCCAGCGCCCGACGGGTGTACGGGGTGACAGACAGCGCCTCCACCCGGCGGTAGAAGGTGGCGTGGTAGTAGGTGAAGTCCTCGTAGTGCGCCAGGTCCCGGGGCCGGGTCCAGTTGTAGAGGGTGATCACCAGGCCCGGGCGGCTGGCGTCCCGGCCCACCCGGGACGAGGCCTGGATGTACTCGGCGGTGTTCTTCGGCTGGCCGGTGACGACCATCAGCCCGAACCTCGGCACGTCCACCCCGACCTGCAGCATCGAGGTCGCCAGCACCACGTCGACCGGTTCCCGCCCCTCGCGGCGGCGCCGGCTGAAGCGCTCGGCCAGCGGGTGGAACGTCGACCGCTTCTCCGCCTGAGCGCGACGGAACTCCTCGGCGATCGCCCGCCGGCGCGCCGAGGTGTCGAGTTCCGGGTCGTACCCGTACTCCAGCCGGCCCAACACCTCGCTGATGTCCGCCGACGAGATCCGGGAGGTCAGCTCCTGGACGTCGAGCATGCCGGTGGACGAGACGATCCGGTCGGACAGCCCGCGCCGGGCGCCGTGCGTACGGACCCGGGTGGTGACGTCGTCGTCGAGGTAGCGGCGCATCCCCGCGAGCTCCCGGGTGGCGTTGAAGTACCCGACGACGGTCAGGTAGGGCGCGGCCGGTTCCCCGTACCGGTCGAACAGCGTCTGCCCGGCCAGCAGCAGGATCTCCGCCAGGCGGATCTCGGCGGCCTTGAGCCGGACGCCGTGGGCGCAGATGCCGAGGTAGCGGCGGCCGGGCTGGTCCGGGCTGACCGGCACCTGGCGGCTGAAGAACGTGTCGGCGATGTCGGTGACCGGCGGCGGGAACACCTCCAGCTGCCGGGCGAACACGCCCATCACCTGTTCGGCGGCACGCCGGGTGGTGGCGGTGGAGGCGACGATCTTCGGCCCGGTCCGGTGCCCATCGACCGGGGACCAGGTGCACAACTGGTCGACGGCCGCCTCGAACAGGCCGACCATGGTGCCCAGCGCACCGGAGATCAGGTGCAGCTCGTCCTGGATGATGAGGTCGGGCGGGCGCAGCGGGGTGACCGGCTGGCTGGTCACCGCGGGCAGGGTTCCCTTGCGCAGGTGGCGGCTGCCGCAGCCGATGCGGGTGTCGAGGTCGTCGTGGCGGTACCCGTGACGCGGGCAGCGCTGCTGGACGCGTCCGAACAGGATGCCGGCCTCGCCCCGCCAGGGCA
The DNA here is from genome assembly GCA_035306365.1 of Natronosporangium sp. GTDB lineage: Bacteria > Actinomycetota > Actinomycetes > Mycobacteriales > Micromonosporaceae > Natronosporangium. Next base: position 8,089 of record DATGOE010000083.1, read on the forward strand.
GCTGGGCGAGCTTGTCCACGGTGGCGACCACGAGGCTCGGTGCGTACCGGTAGATCTCCTCGTCGACGGTGAGAATGGGCAGCCCTTCGCTGCTTTGCGTACGGGAGAAGGGGCAGGCGTCGACCCCCTCGCCGTTGGGACACCACAGCAGCACCCGGCGCAGGTCCTCGTCCGGGTGCAGGTCGTGGTGGGGGCGCAGGGCGGTGCCGCACCACGGGCAGGTGAGGACCTGCAGGACGTTGGTACGCCGGCCCTCCCCGGCCTCGCGCGCCTCGGCCACCTGCTCGGCCGCCTCGGTGAACCAGTTGGGCGACACGCCGCCGCCGACCCACAGCCCGATCCGGAACGGCTCGTCGCCGAACGTGGCCGGGTCGGCTTGGCGCAGCACCTCGGCGGCGCACACCAGCGCGGCCGCGCGCTGGAACTGCTGGGCGGTGAGCAGGCGCAGGGTGTAGCGCATGAGCACCGCGGTGCCGGCGGCGCCGCTGCGGGCCTGCGCGCCGGTGCCGAGCGTGCCCTGCAGCCGGCGGATGGCGAACGTGTACGCGGTCAGGCCCAGGTACGCCTCGGTCTTGCCGCCCCCGGTGGGGAAGAACAGCAGGTCCACGGTGCCGGTGTGGTCGGCGGCCCGCTCCGGGTGCGTGGGGTCGGTCAGGGCGGGCAGGTTGAGCAGCACGAACGCGAGCTGGAACGGCCGCCAGGACGCGGCCGCGGCGCCCCTGGCCTCGACCCGCTGGAGGGCCTGCGCGTACGTCAGCCCTTCGGCCTCCCGCAGCCGGGCCAGGTCGGTGTGGCGCCGCTGCAGCGCCATCGCCCGGTTGGCGAACCGGAACGCCTTCAGCGCCTCCGCGTGGCGAGGTGCGGACGGGTCGGTGAGCAGGTCGATCCCGGC